>NZ_CP019388.1:655000-982500 GCF_001971725.1 Winogradskyella sp. J14-2
GAAATGATTTTAGCGATCAATTAAATTAATCTAATGCCGTTGTCCTCTATGGTTATTAATCTGTCTTTGTAAAGTGAGCCTACAGCCTTCTTAAAGCTTTTTTTACTCATTTGCAAGTGTTCTTTTATATCCTCTGGGCTAGATTTATCATGTAATGGTAAAAATCCACTATTATCCTTTAGTTCATTGAGAATAAATTCTGCATTGGGCTCTATATTTCTATAACCTATTTGGCTGAGAGATATATCCAACTTATTATCGTCTCGCACTTTCTTAACGATGCCCTTAAGTCTGTCTCCGACACTAATATCTTTATAAATATCAACTTTAAACACTAAACCTAGGTGTTTTTTGTTAACGATAACATTCATACCTATTTCTGAAGGATGAGATACAATTAAATCAACCTCATCAAATTGTTTTACTGTGAGTTCCTTATTATCTAAAAAACGATTGGTTTTACTAGACGCCACTAAACGTTCTGTTTCTTCATCGAGATAACAATATACTAGGTACCAACCACCAGATTTCATCTTAAAGGCTTGTTCTTTAAACGGGCAGAATAATTCTTTGACCAAGCCCCAATCTAAAAAAGCCCCAAAATTAGTTACTTGGTTGCATCGTAATAATGCAAAATCCCCTTTTTTAATAAAAGGTTTATCTGTTGTAGCCACAGGACGTTCTTCGTTGTCCAAGTACACAAACACCTCAATTTTATCGCCAATCTCAAATGCTTCTGGCACATATCTGTTTGGTAATAAAACTTCGTCATTTTCGCCATCACCAAGAAATAGACCTGGTTCAGTATCTCGTAGTATTTCTAAAGTATTGTATTCTCCTAAATGTATCATGCTGCAAAGTTAGAAATAAGTTGGTTGAGAAAAGTAGAAAATTATAGAAATAAAAAAGCCTCTCTCAATAGAAAGGCTTAAATATTTTATATTACAGGGTCTACTAGTAAACCGAAGCTTTGTTAAAATGAGTACATAACAAGTAATATACAACAGCTCTGTATTTGTTTCTGTTAGACTGACCATACTTGTCCATTACAGATGCAATTGCACCATCTAGATCATCACTTTCACTAAGACCTAATTTTTTAATTAAGTAATTATTCTTAACAGTAGCTAACTCAGCTTCATCAGAACCAGATACTGTTGAAGAATCTGCATTATAAATTGAAGGGCCTAATCCTACAGTTACTTTGGTTAGTAAATCCATATCTGGATTAACACCGCATTTTTCTTTTAAATCAGCTGCATACTTTGCAATTAATTCGTCTCTTTTACTCATTTTACTTTGTTTTAGGTTAAATAATTGTCTCTTTAAAGGTAAGCATTTTTTAGACACCTAAAAAGTAAAGAAGTCACATAATATTGATAATTAATGATTTGATTACTTTACAAATTTAAAATACTCTAAAAGTACCTCATCATTAACGGTAGATGGTGTAAAAATCTCTAATAGTTTTGGTTTTTTAGAGAGGTTATAAAACGTATCTAGTACAACACTTAAAGAGGATTCGTCAGTGGTTTTATAATAATCAAACCCATACATCTCGCATAGTTGCTTGGCGGTTAAATGGTGTTTGGTTTCAAAGTAAGTATCAAAATTTTCGGTATTCTTATGACCTGGTAAAATCCTAAAAATACCACCGCCTTCATTATTTATAACAATGATTCTAAAGGTCTTAGGAATATAATTGTTCCAAAGTGCATTGCTATCGTAAAAAAAACTTAAATCACCCGATATAAATGTTGTGCGTTGTTTATTAGCCACTGCAGATCCTATGGCCGTACTTGTACAGCCATCTATACCACTTGTACCTCTATTGCAAAAAACAGTGATATCTTTTCTTAATTGAAATAATTGTGTGTAACGTATCGCAGAACTATTACCTACTTGCAGTTGACTCTGCTTCGGAATACTCTTTAGCAACATATTAAAAACCGTAAAATCCGAATACGGAATAGTCTTTAAATAATCATCATGAAGCTTTCTGCGCTTTTGTCTCACTTTTAACCAATTGACCTTGTAATCACTTTTTGTATGGTGTGTTACTTGTGGTAAAAAGGTTTTTAGAAATGTATTGGGAGTTAATTTAATATGTTTATCTAAACAGAAAAAGGTGTCATTTGCATTAAATAAATCTACATGCCAATGATCTTCTGGCTTGTATTGTCTTAAAAAAGCTTTAATCTTTTTAGACACAATCATACTACCAAATGTTAAAAGGATATCTGGTTGTAATGATTGAAACGCTTCCTCATCAAGTGGAGCTATCATTTTATCAATTCCAGGGAAAAAATCAGGATGATGTAAATTTGATGTGGTCTCAGTAAAAACCAAAACACTATCATCATCTGCTAACTCTTGTAGCCATTGCTCCTCTATAGAATTTGGTTGCAATACACCTACCAGAATCATTTTTCGTTTTGCCGAATGCCAGACATCCAATAAGCTTTTTATTTCAAACTCGTCTATTTTCTCTGTTCGGTCAGCTATATTGAATGGTTTAGGATTTATGCTTAATTCATCTACTGTTTCATAAAGTGGTTCATCAAAAGGAATATTAATATGAACTGGACCTGACTTTAATCTTGCCACTGTTATGGCATCATGTACTTCAGATTCGTTATAGGTTTGAATGTCTTTTTGAAGACCCAGAAAGCGTTCAAGCTTATTCTCAATACTTCGCATTATTGGCAGCTCATCATCTGAGGATTTTTGCTCTTTGTCTTTTAAATCTAGTTTTAGGTTGGTACTATATAATACGTGCTCGCCATAAACATTTTTCTGTTTTATGGTTTGTCCGTCGCCTATATCTATTAAGTGTTTTGGTCTATCTGCTGACAACACTAATAATGGAATATTACTGTAATACGCCTCGGAAATCGCAGGATAATAATTAAGCAAAGCACTACCAGAGGTACAAACCAAAGCTACAGGTTCTTGTATTTGCTGTGCAATACCAAGCGCAAAAAAAGCAGCACAACGTTCATCTACAATACTATAGCAGCTAAAAAATTCATCGTGGGTAAAACCTATGGTTAATGGTGCATTTCGGCTTCCTGGCGAAATAATTATATGCTTAACATTATGCGTTTTGCATAGTGTAACAACCGTTTGGGATAAGGGAATTTTAGAGTATTTCATCAAAAAACAAAGATAAGGATTCTCTTAGTTTTAACTTAAAACGTTAACGATTGTTTTAGTTTTATTTACGGTTTCTTCCCATTCGTTTTGCGGAACTGAATCCTTAGTAATACCACCACCTACATAAATTACTGCTTTTTTATCCTTTAATTGCATACAACGCAGGTTGACATAAAAATTAGAATGCTTTCTTACTACAGCATAAGCATTGTTTTCAACATTACGTCTGTTGGTATTTCTGGTTTTTGAAGTTTTTAAATTCAATTCGCCTAAAAACCCTGTGTAATACTCGCGTTTATAATTTTCATTTTTTAGAATAAACTGTCTGGATGTTTCCTTCGGAAAACCACAAACGGCTGGTGTAGGATGTAAGGCTTCTATAACAGATTTTAAGTTACTATCGCTTTTTATCTGACTATGTATGTATGTTTTAAGATGTAAGAGGTTTCCTGCTCTTACCGTTTCAACATCAGAAACTTTAATATCCTTGGTATGAGGTTCAATTTGCTGAACTATATAATCGGTTACAATTTGCTGCTCCTCATACTCTTTGTTTGTCCATGAGACGTCTTCTGTTTCTACATAAGGCTGTGTTCCTGCTAATGAAATTGTTGTGAGTTGTTTGCCTTCAACCTTGAACAATAACTCTGGTGTTGCACCTAACCATAAGCCTACTTTTGGATGATACCAACAATATACCATCGCATTTTTGTAGGTATTAAAAAGACGCCTAAAAATGGTAAGTGGATTTGTACTTTCTATATCTTTTTCAACCTTACGAGACAGCACAACCTTAGACAACTCTCCTTGCTTTATAGCATCTATCCCTTTTGTAACAAGCTGCATATGCTGTTCTTCACCATAGTTCTCAATAGTTGTAGTTTTAAAATCCTCTTCTAAATCTAAATTAGAGATTTCTAAAGTAAGGTGCTCACATTCAGTTTCAGGAAGTAATATGCTTTTGTCACTTAAATCAAAAGGTGCAAACACAAAACCGCTTTCTGTAAAGTCTGATGTGGTATACAGGGAATCGTCATTTTGTAGCCAGCACTTAATAATAGAATTAATGGCTCTGCTGTATACAACAAAAGGTAGTTGGTTTTGGTGTTGACGCTCTAAAGTTTCAAAAAAAGAATTTTGAGTCATCTATTACTTTTTAAGTGGTAATGAAATGGTAGACAAACGACAAATGGATATTAAATTATCCTGCTCATCCGTAACTCTAATATCTAATAATTGAGTGGTACGACCTTTGTGTAAAAATGTGGCTTTGGCATACACATAACCTTCCTTTACGCTTTTTAGATGGTTAGCAGTAATCTCTAAACCTCTAACAAAATATTCCTCTAAATCTATAAATATGTGCGATGCAAAACTCCCAACGCTCTCTGCCAATGCTGCAGTTGCGCCACCATGCAACACTCCATCTGGTTGATGTACTTTTGGAGTCACTGGCATCCTGGCCACCAAAAAATCTTCGCCATAGTCTATCATCTCTATATTTAGCGTTTCCATTAAGGTGTTTTTTGAGACTTCATTGGCCTTTGCCAAGATCATTTCCTTAGATAATTGCATATAAAAAGTTTAATTTTACTCGATAATCGAGTTTTAAATTCTCCGATACTCACGTCGGAATGTTTAAAATTGTATTCTTTGAATACCTCTTAGGCTTGCCGAGAGGAAGTTAATCATTAATCACAAAAATACTGAAACTACCAAGAATAATGAATTCAGTAGAAAAAGAAATAACATATACAACGCGTAACTCCTACTCTACTCTAAACACGCTTACCAAACACACTAAAAATGTGTGGTTTGTGTGTCATGGTATGGGTTACCTAAGCCGTTACTTTTTACGCTATTTTAAACACCTAAATGCTGAAGAAAACTATATTATAGCTCCTCAAGCACCCAGCAAATATTACATTCAACCAAAAATGCATGTTGGTGCCAATTGGTTAACAAGAGACAATACCGAAAGCGGCATGCAGAACATTCTTAATTATTTTGATGCTGTTTTTGAAGCTGAAAATATTCCTGAAAATAAAAACCTTATTGTTTTAGGGTATTCCCAAGGCGTGAGTGTGGCTATGCGTTATTTGGCTAAACGACAACTGCAATGTTCGCAATTGGTGCTGCATTCTGGTGGCATTCCAAAGGAACTCACCGCTAAAGACTTTGAGTATCTCTCTAAAGACACTAAAGTAAAACTCATTTATGGCACCGAAGACGAATATTTAGATGCAGAACGAATAGCGCAAGAGTCGCAACGTGCGGAAGAACTCTTTGGTAAAAGGTTGAAGATTCTTCCTTTTGAAGGCAAGCATGTGGTCAATGTAGACTATATTAATGATTTGGTTTAGATTTAAAAAGAATCGTCATTACGAGGAACGTAGTGACGTGGTAATCTCTTGAATAAAACTTCTTTTTATAAGATTGCCACGCTACGCTCGCAATGACGGAAGTAAAATAGGATAAAGCTGTCAATCTGAACGCGTTTCAGATTCTGAAATAATTTGAAAATCAGTTTAATGAGATTCTGAAATAAATTCAGAATGACAAATTCAATTAAAAGATTGCCACGCTAAGCTGACAATGACATAAAAAAAGCCACAACTACATTGTGGCTTTTATTACTAACTTGTTTGCTGTAAGGTCTTATTCTTTTCTTTAAGAATAGCCAATTGCTTTTCTAAAAAGGTAATGGCTTCTTCTGTTTTGTAACTGGCTTTAGAAGCAAAGTCTTTCATATCTTCTTTAAACTTGTCTTTACCAGATTTTGCAGCTTTAGACAAATCTTCTTTTACTTCTGTAAAGTCATCTACAAGTTTGTCTTTTATCTCCTTGCCTTCTTTTTTTAGGTGATCTCTCGTAGTACTGCCTTTATCAGGTGCTAATAACACACCTGCGGCTGCACCAATTAATGCTCCTAATACTAATGCTCCTTTATACTGAATCATAATTTTTCTTTTTTAAGTTAAACCTCATTTTACGTATTGGTAGTAAAATATTATGTTTTGTTACAAACAAATTCAGTGCCAAAGGCTTAAATCTAAAAATTAGTAACACTACTCCGATTATAGACTTCCAATTCAATTTCTACCATAAACTCAGGAAGTGCCAATCCTTTGACTTCTAGCCAAGAACCTGTAGGAAAACCGTTTTTGTATACTTCGGCTCTGTGGGCAGATTTTTCGAGCATAGAAGCCATGTCAGTAGTAAAAATATCTTCTTTAACGACATCATCAAAGGTACAGCCAAAGTGCTTTAATATTTTTTCTAAGTCGGCATAACAGTTTTTCATTTGTTGCTCAATATCACCAACAGCTGTTGGGTTACCTTTATCATCCATACTAACCGCACCAGATATTTTAATGTTATTTCCAATTTTTACGGCGTGAGAATAACCATAGGCTTTTTCTACATCTGGTCGTAACAGAAAATACTCAGGCTTTTCAGCTTTAATGATAACCTCTTTTTCTACGTCTTTAATGTCTTCTTGAGGTTGTTGTTTACAACTTTGAAACCCTAGAACTAATGCAAAAAGCATTACGAACAAATTTTTTTGGTTGGTTAGCTGTTTCATAATCTTGATGGTTTAGTGATTAATTAATTGGTTTCGTTCTATGGCATTTTTAGGGAGAGCGTTTTGTGTGGCGCTTATCGGTCTCGGCTATGAGTAGTTGCGTGGTTTAGCACTTAAATTTGCAAGTACACACCAAGCTGAAAATCCGCGAGGATTTTCAGAAGTAGGCGAGAACAAGCAATTACTTATAGCCAATGTTGTGTTTAGTACTTTATTTTTCATAGATGTTTAAATCAATTATTTCATTTTCAAATTCAAAGATGAAAGCCATTTTTTTGCCTGATATCAAATATCCAAACCCTTTTAAATCTTTATAAGTATATTTATTTGCCTCACTATAGCTGTAAATATTCTTTTTAGGTTTTTTATATGTAGCGGTAATCGAATTGTTTATTAAAATACCACTAATTATATGCTTTTCTTCTCCAACTTCCCAAGTTAATTCAATTATCTGGTCTTTTTTTGAAACAACAACTTGGTTTTCATTATAAATCCAATTGTTAGATGTTTTTACATCGATTATTTTTGAGGTGAAAGCAGCGCTACCAAAGTGATTAAAAAATCTTAGCTTTTTGTTTGCTCTTTTTATAATCTTTTCTTCTTCTGCTTTTTCTTTAGTGATTTTTGTTTTTATTGATGAAATTGCTTCAAAAACATTTTCGTGAGGATTTTCAAATTCCTCTGCTTTTTTCAAATATTCTTCTGCTTCTTGCACAAAGCCTAAATGAATTAATTGATAAGCAATATTTGAAGCTGCTAAACTATTTTTCAATTCAAATGCCTTTTTGTAATATTCGGTTGATTTTATTTCTAGGCCTAAATTCCTATAAGCTACACCAAGATTATTTAAAGAACCTTGGGCTTTAGGGTCAAAACCCAAAAGCTTTTTATAAAATAAAAGACCTAAATCTTTTAATTTATATTCAGTTTCGCTGTAATTATAAGCAGCATCAAATAATAAATTAGTATTATTTGGTGTCAACTCGTGTGCTTTTTGGTACGCTATTGACTCCAATAATTTATTTTCAGTTTTCTTATAGTAATTTGCTAATGCTCTATATAACGTTACTTTTGGCTCATTTTCATCAATTTTATCTATATTTTTTATAATTATTTCTAAAGATTTTTCAGAATTTTCATTCTCTAAATGGTAATCCGAAATTTTTGAAATACAATAAGCCTTTTGCTGGTTGTTATTTGTTAACTCCAAAGCCTGTTTAGCCAAATTGACTGCTTTGGAATAATTATTTGCCTGATTATAAATTAAACTTAAATAATAAAAACCGTGAGATTTCTTCTCATTATCGTTTTCAATTTTGTTTGTATATCCTTCAAGTTCTTTGAATGCCGATGTATCACCATATTGATGACGTAAATAGAAAATTCTAACAACTTCTTCCTTTTTCCGATTTGGGTCTTCTATTTCTAATAAAACTTTATCCAATAATTCTTTTGCTTCTTTAAATTTTTTCTCACGTAAAGCTTCGTGATATTGAATAAAAACATTTCCGTTATCCTTTACTTCTTCTAATTCCTCATTATCATCTTCTAATGATTCTTCCTTAGGTTTAGCTTTTTCTTGATTACCCACTTCATCCTCTTCTTTGTCTTCTTTTCGGTGTAATTCAAATTCAGTTTCCCCTCGTTTTACTCTGACCTGTGTAAAATTGCTTATAAATGACCAAATTGTTTTCCATTTGATAATGAAAATGACAATAAAAAATACGACTAATAAAAACTTCCATTGACTTCCAATGGTTTTGATTATTTCAATTGTTTTCTCTTCCATTTATTTTCTTTGGTTGCTAGGTTCGTGTTACACACAACGATTTGGATATGAATCTGTTTCAATGATTTATATCCACCGATAAGCGAAGTTTGCATTTTTAACTCAAAAAGTCAATACGTAGAACTACGTAATTTCAGCCTTTATTTATTTTTTTCACAAAATCTAAAGTTTCAGAGGCTGCCATACCATTTGGGTTACAACCCAATTTGCCTTCTGGTATTTCTATCCCTAAATCTTTGTAGTGCGTAATCCAACCATTGTGGAAGCTATCGGTTTCAGCATTTTTAAAGGTCATAGGTTCTAGGGTAAACACACCGTCTTCTTTAAACAATTCGTAGATATACTCTGAGCAGTAATAGCCTTTGTCTTCTAATATGTAAGTAACGTTGTAAGGCTCACCAAGTAATTTAATGGCTTTAGAAATGGCATTTTCTATTTGTGGTTGGGTACTATTTTTAATGCGGTATATATCTGCTGTATAATTTGAAGAATCGTCTGGCTTTAAAAATAACTCTAAGGGCTCTTTTACCACACCTTTGCCTAAATCTGAGTGGTAGACAAAAACTTTTTCATCCTCTACACTACACATGCCCATGTGCGTATAGTTTGTAGCTTTTTCGGTTTGTGTTACCTCATTAATGGCTTCAGACAAATCACTTTGCGAGGCACCTCTAAAGACAATATCACCAGACTTAATAGTGGTTGCTGTTGTGCAAGACATTATTAAAATTAAAACAATGAGTAATGCTGTTTTTGATAATATGCTAATCTTCAAACTTTTGTCAATTTACGTGTATAATACGACGAAATTAGAGCTTTTATCGTAAAAATATAAGTCCTACCGAGAATTTTAAGCATTCCATAGCTAAACGGCTATTTTACGCTCAACCAATCTATTATACCTATGAAAACTATCGTTTTATGCTTTATGTTGTTCTGTTTTAGTGTCAGTTCTGCACAGATTACCTTAGAAGATGACGGCTTACATTTTGCAGTTGGTGCTGCTATCTCTAGCGGAACGTATGCTTATGTGTATTCTAAAACCCAAAATAAGAGTAAAGCCTTTTGGTTTAGTTTCGGTTTGTCGTCGTTAGCCGGTTTTGCAAAAGAATTCTACGATGGTAATATTATTTCAGGAAAGTTTGATAACAGCGAAATGCTCTCAACCATGTTGGGTGGCCTTTCGGCAAGTTATACCTTTAATATTTTTACTGGTAAGCGTAAAAAGAAAAAACGAGAAGAAGAACTGGCTGTTTTACGTTATAAGCCTTAATATATTTTCATCAGATGTCAGTTCAAATAAAACTCTAAACATATTTTCTATCGAGAACTGTTGAGAAAAAATTAGACTAACTTCTGAAACTTAATTGACAAGCTTAGCCACAATATCTTTTACTGGTAATATTTCTTTGGTATGCTCAATACTTGGCCCAGCAACCCAAACTGTTTTGTAAGTGGCTTTTTTCGCAGCTTTTTCAGTAGCTTTCATACCTATTGAAAAACGAATCATTTTAACCCACTTCTTAAGCTTTCGATTTTTGTTGAGGAGGTTTTCTATCCAAGTAGCTTTAGTACCAATTTTTTGAACGTAAGGTGTATTAATCACAGTACAAGGAGTACCTGAGATGCGCTCTGTCATTACAATATCTTCAGCACCATAATCTACACAAGCTTGCTTATACTCATCTGTAACTCCTGCTTCTTCTGATGCGATAAACGGACTACCAACCGATACTCCAGAAGCACCATAACTCAACATTTTATCTATATCTGCTTTGCAACCTACTCCACCAGCAGAAATCACAGGAATAGATAATTCTTTGTTCAATAAACTCGTAAGCTCCTCTGGTGACATATTACCTCTATGACCACCAGCTTCGTTGTTTACTGCAATAGCAGCATCAGCCCCTAAACTTTCCACTTTTTTAGCAAACCTTAAATCGGTAACATCACAAAACACTTTAATGCCTGCTTTATGTGCTTGTTTTATGGTTTCTTCCGGACTTCCTAATGAGGTAATTATAAAATCGCAACCTTCTTCACAAAGTACCTCAAGCTGTCCTTTGTATTTAATATTAGACTTGTTTACAATAAGGTTAAAACCAAACGAACCTCCTTCTACTTTATTAGCCTTTAGGGCTTTAATGGCTGCTCTTAACTCTTCTAAGGTTCTGTAGTTGAGCGCAGGTATACAACCAGCTATACCAGCTTTCATGGCTTCTGTTACCATAGCCACGTTAGACACCAAAAACATTGGTGCTTGTATTATAGGATAATTTATATTGAGTAGTTCGGTTAGTTTAGTTTGCATCTTAATTTAATTTATTCAAATATAAAAAATATTATGCATGCATAACACTTTTATTCCAAAAAGCGATAATAGCCACATTTTAAGTAAGCCCCTTCAGGAAAAGTAACAGGATGATCGACATCGTGCTTTGTTTTTAAAAGGGTTTCAAACAGTCGACCTTGAGCGTTTAATGCATTTTTATTTAAGTCAAAAAACGATTGTGCTGTAACTCTAGATGAGCACGAAGCCAGCACCAACAAGCCTTGTTTTGCCGTAAGCTTTTCGCCTAATTCTGCTAACTGTTTGTATTTCTTCTTTGCCAGTTCAATCTCACTTTGTTGCTTGGCAAAACTTGGTGGATCTATAACAACGACATCAAACGTCTTTTTTTGTTTAATGAGGTTTTCCATTTCTACGAACGCATCACCTGAAATCGTTTTATGCACACCAGAATAGTCATTTAACTTTCCGTTTTCTCTGGCAACGTCGAGTGCTTGCTTACTAATGTCTAAACCGGTGACTTCTGTAGCTCCGTTAGCTAATGCATGTACCGAAAATCCGCCAGCGTAAGAGAATACATCGAGCATCGTTTTGCCTTTACTCCACTCACCAACGCGCCTTCTATTGTCTCTATGGTCTAAAAAATAGCCTGTTTTATGACCTTTTAAAACATTTGCAGAAAAATGAACTCCATGCTCTATAAATTTAACTACTTCATTTTCTAATGTACCATAAATCACTTCGCCATCTGTAAAATTATGATGACTACTGTTCTCTAATTGTCTGCTTAGCCTTAACACTATGGTTTTAGCATTAGAGACCTTTTGAAGACTTTCTAAAATCCATTCTAAATATGGTAACCATATTTCGGAATACAATTTCACAACCAAAACGGTATCATAAACATCTGCTATTAAACCTGGAAATCCGTCATTTTCACCAAACAATAAACGATAGCTGTTGGTTTGGGTTTTAAGTAGTTCTTCACGCTTATGATATGCAGTTTTTATTTTTTGTTGAAAAAATTCTGCATTGATAACCACTTTGGTCTGCGCGTTATGAATCATCTTAATACGAATTGGCGATTTGGCATCATACAATCCAATGCCAATAACCTTGTTTTTATTCTTACTGAAAATAATAGCTAAATCCCCAGTCTTGGCATCGTCATTTATCTTAACAATACTATTAGAAAACACCCATGGATGCCCTTTAACAACGGATTGTTCGCCTATTGAACTGAGTTTAACTGCTAACCGCTTGGGTTGATAAGTAGGTTTCATTTTTAAAAAATTATACTTGTGCAAGTTACTAATTAAAGACCTCACAGATTTTAAAAACCTGTGAGGTCTAATAATTTAGTTCTGAGAAACTTCAAATTATGATAAGCTCAATTTGATAATAACAAACGTAATCATGTTCAATGAGCGTATGCGTGTCGCTGAATCTTTAGCGTCAATACAGTCGAAGTGTGATTGCGTTTTAATGTTAAGCTGACTAAATTTAATTACAATTTTACAATTCTTTTAATATATGTTCCTCTTTCACTTTTAAACTTAACAAATAATACACCACTATTAATCCTAGTTAAGTCTAAAGTGTTTGTTACACTTGAATATTCAATATTCATTTTTTTACCTAAAGCATCGTAAACTTCTATATCTAAACCATCTAATTCACCATCAAAATACAGAATGTTTTGAGTAGGATTGGGATATATATTGATTTTATATAATTCTTCATCTTCAACACTTAAAGGACTATTTATAAAAACCCTACTTTCCCCAAGAGGCGAAAAATTAAAATCCAACAATTCATTCCATATAAAAGCATTGATATTTTGATAGTTATTAGCAACAGTACTATGAACAGTATTTGGTACAATAAAAGAATCTGGTGCAGGTGATTGAAAAATCGCAGCATAAGTAATCATTGCTGCCAAAAAATAAATTGTAGGCCTTCCATGAGGTGCATCATCCTCATATAATTCGCTGATAGGAATTTGATCGTAAGGTGCCTGACTCAATAGTTTACTAATTATTGGCCCAACAGGAATCATCTTAATGATTTCGTTTGGTCGTTCTGCAACTAAAAAATCTTGATATTCTATCCACCAATCATGAAAATCACCCTCAGTATAATCATTATAAGCTTGAAACTCTGAAGCAGATGCAGGAAAACCATTATTTAAAAAGCCTGCCATATCTGGCCAATTTTCATAAATATAGGTTACCATATCTGGGTTTTGGTTATTAACCCAATCCACTATGGTTAATGTTGCGGAAAGTGGTGTTGTATTAGGGTCGTTGTAATATGGCTGATTAGAAGATTGATATTGTATAAAATTACCAGCTGTAATTAGTACCGTATCAAAATTTGCTACAGAAAAAGGTTCAGAATCAGAATCCCAAGCCGATGCAACACTGTCAAAACCCCATTGTGATATCGGAGGCAAATCATCATGCTGTTGTAAAAAACCGTACTGACCATTAACAGCAATATCTAAATTAGCTTCTTCGGCCAAAAAATGAAGCCAGTGTGGTACAGTGGTCTCATCACTTGGTGTTGGTATTAGTGGAGGATCGTGTACAACTAAACTATGACCAAATATAAACACGATCTTGTCCTGCTGGGCATGGTGAAAAAAAGATGTGAAAAAGATTATAGAAATACAGAGTAATATTCTTTTCATAATACAATACAAGATGGTTATTTGTAGAACGGTTAAGTTAATAAATTTCCTACTCTGAGTCAAAATTTTATAACAAAAAACGCAATCAAATTAATGATTGCGTTTTTGTTTTATGAGATTCTGAAACAACACTTCGACTGCGCTCAGTGTGACGGTTCAGAATGACAAGTTGTTATTTAACTTCTTCAAAATCCACATCTTCTACATCGCTAGCTTCATCAGTTGGCTGACCTTGCGCTCCTGCATCAGGACCTGCTGCTCCACCTTGCTGAGCTTCTGCTTGTGCTTTGTACATTTCTTCGCTAGCTACTTTCCAAGCTTCGTTTATTTTCTCTAAAGCTGGTTCTATAACTGCGATATCTTTAGACTCATAAGCTGTTTTTAATTCCGCTAAAGCATCTTCAATTGGCTTTTTCTTATCATCAGATAATTTATCGCCAAATTCTTCTAACTGCTTTTCAGTTTGGAAAATCATGCCATCTGCCTGATTTAATTTATCAGCAGTTTCTTTTGCTTTAGCATCTGCTTCTGCATTAGCTTCAGCTTCAGCTTTCATCTTTTGGATTTCTTCTTCAGTTAATCCAGAAGAGGCTTCAATTCTAATATCTTGTTTCTTACCAGTAGCTTTATCTTCTGCAGATACTTTAATGATACCATTGGCATCAATATCAAACGTTACTTCAATCTGAGGTGTTCCTCGTCTTGCTGGTGGAATTCCATCTAAGTGGAAACGACCAATTGTTTTATTATCTGCTGCCATTGGACGTTCACCTTGTAATACGTGAATCTCTACCGATGGCTGATTGTCTGCTGCTGTTGAGAATACTTGCGATTTCTTTGTAGGAATCGTCGTATTCGCTTCAATCAATTTAGTCATTACATTACCCATAGTTTCGATACCAAGAGATAATGGAGTGACGTCCAATAAAAGAACGTCTTTTACATCACCAGTTAATACACCACCTTGGATACCTGCTCCTAGTGATACTACCTCGTCTGGGTTGACACCTTTACTTGGTGCTTTTCCGAAAAACTTTTCAACTGCTGCTTGTACAGCTGGTATACGTGTAGAACCACCTACTAAAATAACTTCATCAATATCAGATTTAGATAAACCTGCTGCTTTTAATGCAGTTTCACAAGGCTCAATAGTACGCTTAATTAAATCGTCGATTAACTGTTCAAATTTAGAACGTGTTAAGGTACGTACCAAGTGCTTTGGTCCACTTGCGGTAGCTGTTACATAAGGTAAGTTAATCTCTGTTTGCGCAGAAGATGATAACTCTATTTTAGCTTTTTCAGCTGCTTCTTTAAGACGTTGTAAAGCCATTGGATCTGTACGTAAGTCCATATCTTCGTCAGCAATAAACTCTTCTGCTAACCAATCAATGATTCTTTCATCTACATCGTCACCACCTAAGTGTGTATCTCCATCTGTGGATAATACTTCAAATACTCCATCACCTAACTCTAGGATAGACACATCGTGCGTACCACCACCAAAATCGAATACTACTATTTTTTGGTCTGTAGATTTTTTATCTAAACCGTAAGCTAATGCTGCTGCTGTAGGCTCGTTAATAATTCTACGAACTTTTAAACCTGCAATTTCACCAGCTTCTTTAGTTGCTTGTCTTTGTGCATCGTTAAAGTAAGCAGGTACTGTAATAACAGCTTCAGATACATCTTGTCCTAAGTAATCTTCAGCAGTTTTCTTCATTTTTTGAAGAATCATAGCTGATAATTCTTGAGGTGTGTACAAACGACCATCAAT
Source organism: Winogradskyella sp. J14-2 (assembly GCF_001971725.1). Lineage (NCBI taxonomy): Bacteria > Pseudomonadati > Bacteroidota > Flavobacteriia > Flavobacteriales > Flavobacteriaceae > Winogradskyella > Winogradskyella sp. J14-2. The sequence continues at coordinate 670,288 of NZ_CP019388.1, forward strand.
ATCTACTCTTGGTGTATCGTTGTCACCTTTTACCACTTTATAAGGTACACGTTCTGCTTCGTTTTTAGACTCAGAATATTTGTTACCCATAAAACGCTTAATAGAATAAACCGTTTTTGTTGGGTTAGTTACTGCTTGTCTTTTTGCCGGATCACCAACTTTAATTTCACCACCTTCTACGAAAGCGATAACCGAAGGTGTAGTTCTCTTACCTTCAGCGTTTGGGATTACAACTGGCTCGTTACCTTCCATTACAGAAACGCAAGAGTTTGTTGTTCCTAAATCAATTCCAATAATCTTACTCATAATATTAGTGTATATATGTTTTGTGTATTTAATTTTTAAACTCGTTTACTAATAGTCAATGATTATGCCATGACAAAAAATGTGACATGATGTCAGATTACTTTTCTAAAAAGATTTTTTAATTACACTTACTTTGGAATACGATTTGATGTATTATTGAAAAAACTTAGTTATTATGAAGCATATTTTATCCTTAATTACCGTATTTACTTTATTATTTACTGCCTGTGAAGGCGATCCAGGACCTCCTGGCCCTCCTGGCTTACCTGGTCAGAATGGTGTCAACTTTGTAGGGCAATCCTTTGAAAGAACTATAAATTTTACTTCTACAAACGATTATGGTGTCGGTTTAGAAATTCCTCTCGATATAGAGCTCTTAGAAACAGATATGGTTTTAGTTTATAGATTTCTTGGTCAAGTAGATGGGTTTGATGTTTGGAGACCTCTTCCTGAAACTATTTACACAAGTGGTGGTGGAGAATTTCAATACAATTTTGAACATAATTATGATTTTGTAACCATTTATCTTGATGCTGCACCTGAATTTAATTTTGACCTTCTATTGGACGAAGACCGATTAGATCAAACCTTTAGAATAGTAATTTTACCTGTTGATTTTATAAATAGTAATGACATTAATGTAAACAGTTTTTATGATGTTGCACAATACATTCAGTAGAAAAAAAATTTAGATTAATAAGAAAAGTGATGATTAAGATCATCGCTTTTTTTATGCTATAAATGAATAAACAATGGAGTATATTTGTTTAAATTAATTTTACTTTTATGGAATGTATTTCTGTCTTTGATATGCTAAAAATTGGTGTAGGACCGTCAAGTTCTCACACTTTAGGACCTTGGCGTGCAGCCGAACGTTGGATCAAAGAACTCAAAGAGAAAAATCGCTTTCAAAAGGTGGAAAAAATAACCGTAGATCTTTATGGTTCTTTATCTTTAACAGGTAAAGGTCATGCCACAGATCTTGCTGTTTTACTTGGTTTAACAGGTGCTGATCCAGAGCGCATTGCTATTGATACTATAGATATCATTATATCTTCAATAAAAAACACTAATACCTTAATGTTTAACAACGAAAGAGCCATTGCTTTTGATGTTAGTACAGACATAAAATTCAATCGAAAATTCCTACCATTCCATGCAAACGGCATGACATTTTCAGCATTAATCAACGGTAGAAATTATAAGTCTACCTACTACTCTATTGGTGGTGGATTTGTGGTACAGGAAGAACGTAAAGTTTCAAAAGCTAACAAAATAGTCTTTTACTGTACGTTTCCCTATCCTACATCTTATGGAGATGAATTATTAAAATTTTGTCATCAGCTTAATTTACCTATTTCTAGTGTTGTTTTAGAAAATGAAAAGTCCATAAGAGAGATAGAAACTATCGATTTTGAATTGCAACGCATTTGGGATACCATGCTAGAGTGTATGTATGTTGGTTGCCATACCGAAGGAACGCTTCCTGGTGGACTTAATGTGCGCAGACGTGCATATGATATGCATAAAAATTTGATTGGTGATTTTACTTATGAAAGTCCTCAAGAATGGCTAAAAACCATCAGAAAAACCGAAGTAAAGTTTAGACAAATCCTTAAATGGGTGAGCTGTTTTGCTTTGGCAGTTAATGAAGTTAATGCATCGCTTGGACGTGTGGTTACAGCACCAACAAATGGTAGTGCTGGTGTTATACCTGCTGTATTAATGTACTACATGGTAATTGAAAACCATGATGCCGATTTTGAGCATGTTAAAAAATTCTTACTCGTCGCTGGTGAGATTGGCAGTATCTTTAAAAAAGGAGCTACCATAAGTGCTGCAATGGGAGGTTGCCAAGCCGAAATTGGTGTATCTTCTGCGATGGCAGCTGGTGCATTATGTGAATTACTTGGCGGAACACCTCAGCAGGTTTTAGTGGCTGCTGAAATTGCTATGGAACATCACCTAGGCCTTACCTGCGACCCTATTGGAGGATTGGTACAAATACCATGTATTGAACGTAATTCTATGGGAGCTATAAAAGCTATCAATGCTGCTGAATTAGCCCTAGAAACAGACCCTAATAATGTGAAAGTACCTCTCGACAAGGTCGTAAATACCATGTGGGAAACTGCTAAGGATATGAACACCAAATACAAAGAAACCTCTGAAGGTGGACTAGCAGTAGGTGTACATTTGAGTGATTGTTAAGAAGCCTTAAGCCCATCTAAATCTTCCCCGAAGGAAGACTTCTTTCTCAACTGAACACTTATGAATTTACGACTCATATTTTACGAATTACTGATAATTATGCATTACTGATAATTATGCGCTGATATCTGAGTTCCTTCCCTTTGGGAAGGCTAGGATGGGCTTTTTTATTTACACCCTTCTCTCCGTCTGGTATCTACCAAATAAATAATTTTCCACTCGTCATCTTCTTTTATTAGTTGGAAGGAATTAACACCACAATGACTGAAATGACCATTGTACCAAAATTCGTAAGGTGTCCAAGCATTGGCCATTGCTCCATCCACTTGAATGTTGAAATCCAATAGCTTTTCCTCAAAGGTTCTATCCTTTGGAATACTGGCTATGCTTTTTACAAACTGGCTATAATCGCTTTCCTGTAAAATGGTTTTCCCTTCCTTATTGACCGAAATAGACTGCAATTTTATATCACCTTTTGTCATAGTTTTTAAAGCTACAGTATCTTGTTTATGAAAAGCTTCAAAAAATTGATTTATAGTAGTTTTTACGTCTTCAGAATCTGAGTTTTGTGCATAGATGTTAATTGATAAACATAAAGCAATAAGGATGGATATTTTTTTCATCTTGTTATGGTTTTCACTGAAATTAAATATTTCGTCGGTATTTCTAAGTTCTAATAAACAAAAGTTTAACAAAACTCATTACTTTTACAATTACTAATTTAATCAATATGTCAGTAGCCAAAAAAGAATATAAAAGAATTACCGTAAAAACCCTTGTGGACATGAAGTCTAAAGGTGAAAAAATTTCAATGCTCACTGCTTACGATTATACCATGGCAAAAATTGTAGATGGTGCTGGTGTCGATGTTATTTTAGTTGGTGATTCGGCTAGTAATGTTATGGCAGGTCATGAAACTACATTACCCATAACATTAGACCAAATGATATACCATGCCTCATCTGTAGTAAGAGCTATTGACAGGGCTTTAGTTGTTGTAGATTTACCTTTTGGAACCTATCAAAGCGACCCAAAAGAAGCATTACGCTCCGCTATTAGAATTATGAAAGAATCTGGTGGACATGCCGTAAAGCTTGAAGGCGGCAAAGAAATTAAAGATTCTATAAAACGTATACTAAATGCTGGTATTCCTGTGATGGGCCATTTAGGTCTTACACCTCAATCCATATACAAATTCGGCACCTACACTGTACGAGCAAAAGAAGAACAAGAAGCAGATCGCTTAAGAGAAGATGCTAAAATGCTAGAAAAAGCAGGTTGCTTTGCCATTGTTTTAGAAAAAATTCCTGCTGCTTTGGCTAGAGAAGTTGCAGAGAGCGTAAGTATTCCGGTCATTGGTATTGGTGCTGGAGATGGTGTTGATGGACAGGTTTTAGTATTACATGATATGATTGGTATGACCCACGAATTTAATCCTAGGTTTTTGCGTCGATATATGAATCTGTTTGAAGACATGACTAATGCTATTGGGCAATATGTTGAAGATGTAAAGCGTCAGGATTTCCCCAATGAGAAAGAGCAGTATTAAAAGCCCCTTTTATTCCCCAAAGGGGAAAATTAACAAGTAGTGTCAAAGATTTTATCAAATAAGAACAATCTTCAAATTCTATATGAAGACAACCACATTATTGTGGTAAACAAACGCGCTGGCGATATTGTACAAGGTGATAAAACTGGCGACAAACCGCTAAGCGATGTTGTAAAAGACTTTTTAAAAGACAAATACAATAAACCTGGAAATGTTTACTTAGGTGTTGTACACCGTTTAGACAGACCAACTACTGGTATTGTGCTGTTTGCTAAAACAAGTAAAGCTTTACCTAGATTAAACAAATTATTTGCAGAAAAAAAAACTAATAAAACCTATTGGGCTTTGGTAAAAAACAAACCGCCTAAAGCACAAGACCGCCTTATTAATTGGCTAAAGAAAAATCCAAAAAACAATAAATCTACTGCTTTTGACAATGAAATTGAAGGTAGTAAAAAAGCTATTTTAAATTATCGCGTTATTAAAACACTAGATAATTTCTACTTACTTGAGATTGATTTAGAAACGGGAAGACATCACCAAATCCGCTGTCAGTTAGCAAAAATTGGTTGTCCTATTAAAGGAGATTTAAAATACGGTTTTCCGAGAAGCAACAAGGATGCTAGTATAAGTTTACATGCAAGAAAACTAGAATTTACACATCCTGTAAAGAAAGAAAAACTCAGTATTGTTGCACCTTTACCAGATGATGCGTTATGGAAAGCTTGTGAAATTTAAACTCTTCGGTAAGGGTAGACAATTGTAAGCACAGTACCATTATCTGGTTCTGACTCTAAGTTAAAATCTGCCTCTAAAAGGTCAGCACGTTTTTTCATATTTGTCATTCCAGAACCTTGCTCAGCACTTGCAACATCAAATCCTATTCCATCATCTTTAACCTTAATTTTGAGTTTGTCGGTAGTATATTCTAAATAAACTTTTAAGGTGTCAGCTTCGGCATATTTTAAGGTGTTGGAAAGAAACTCTTGTACTATTCTGAACAAAATAATCTCATCCTTTTTATTCTCAAGAACATGATTTTCGCCTTCGATATTTAGGGTCGCCTCTATTAACCCAGATTTATTCAAACGATTTATCTCATTTTCTACAATCGCTTTAAAACCTAGGTTTTGTATAACATCGCTGTTTAACGATTTTGATAAGGTTCTCACTGCTGCTAAACTCTCTTTTAAAGCAGATGAAGCGTTGTCTACTTTAGGCTTAAGATCTTGGTTCATGTTACGTGAGACACTATTCATTTGCATGGTTGCAAAAGCTAATAACTGACCTACATTGTCATGCAAATCGCGTCCAACACTCTTTAGCGTTTCTTCTTGTATTTCTTGTTGGGTTTTAAAAAGCTCTTCATCAAATTGTCTTTGCTGTTCAATGTTTTTTTGCAATAATGTATTTTTTTTCTTCTGAAAAGTTAAAAAGAACACCACAAAGACAACAACAATGGTTAAAACAAAAAAAACGACATAGATAATTAAAGCTATCTCCTCTTCGCTAATTCTTTTTTGAATTGAATTGTATATAAAAAAGCAAAAATAAAGCATGAATATAAGAAGATATTAATAATGAACATGTATATATGTCTAAATTGTATAAACCCTTTATTTACTTCATAAAAATAACCATCAAAAGTAAAAAGTGGTGCTGCACATAAATAAAATAGAAGCAATCCAGAACTTATATAAAAAACAGGCAACTTCCTAAAAAACAAAATTTCATCACCTCCAAGTAATTGTTTGTAATATAACATAACAAAAACGAACACTATAAATGTTTCTACAAAAAGATCATAAGGTAGCGATTTTTGGAAAAATGTACCACTGATTAAGAAATATAAAACTGTAAAAATTGTGTAAAAAACAACCGCTGCCACTATTATAATTTTTGATGACTTTCTATGAATGATTTTTAGAAAAAACTTTCCGAAAATAAATATGGTAACAAATGAATATATGTTATACAACCAAGTGTTAGAACAAAAAACACTGTTTTTTAGCCATATAAACCAATCATAATCATAATTATTTAATAATAAATAACCATACATTCCTACTGTTTCAATAAAAACTACAAACCAAAGGTACCAAATGAAAATTTTCATTTGGTCATCTTTGGTTTTTAAATAATAGTAAGTACCCGAGAGAGCAGCAATGAGTTCTACAATATGAATAGCTACTATGTAGTAAGACATTTATTGAGGATAATTGGCACTCGGCGGATCTCCTTTACCTCCCTTATTAAGTCCATCTGCACCTCCAATATCATTACCTCCACCTTGTGCTGTAGTTAACATAGAACCTTCAGATACATTTTTAGAACCTGTTGGCACAAAAAACATGGTCATTAAACCTGGTCCCTCTTTAGTATCTGGATGTGCACCAGCATATATCCTTAATCCGTCTAAGGTGTATCCCAAAGTGTTTGCCTGTTTCTTCGCATAGGTCAAATAAGACTCTATCTCATCTATTGAGTACCAAGACGATCTGTTGTCTGGCGTTTTAATTAACGAGTCGCTAATTATAGTGTGTCTACTATTATATGCCTGGTCTAGCGCTTCGATTTCGGTTGGAGTTATTAGTCCATTTGGTTTTGTCATTTCTTCTAAATTTTGATTGGTCGATAAATAATAATAGGTTACTGCAATACCAATAACCAAGCCTATTAAAAGCAATAATAGTTTTTTCATAATGTTGAGTTTTAATTAATAGTGAAATCTAATGTATTGAAATTATGAAACATATAAAACTATTATTAATTCTTTTCTTACAAATTTATTCTTTTTGTCTAAATTTTATTGAGTTTCCCAAAGTTTTTTGGGCAATTGTATTAATCGCCTTTTCTGTTAATTGTAAAATTCTAGGATAACCTCCAGTAGTTTGGCAATCTCGCATTAAAACAATTAAATTACCATGAGGCGTTAACTGTATTGTACCGGGTAAAACCGGCGAACTTAATATAGGTTTTAAGTTATTATCTAGTACAGGCTCTAACTGATATGCCATACGATTGTTATTCTTTGAAACCAAAAAATCCTTTGAAAACAATTGTTGTTTTTGATTTTCTGAAAGCATATCAAACTCTACACCTTTAAAAACATCTAAAACATTAGACTCTAAATGCGTGTCATCATATTTTACTTTAGAGAATGCTTTTTCTACACCTTGATAAGGTTCGTAAATAATATGGTCGTCCTTTTTTATAACACTTTGATTTGTAACAGATGAGTACATACTTCTACTACCTAAAATAGTTTCGGTTTTAAAACCGCCTTTTACAGCCAAGTACGTCCTGAAACCCTTCTCTGCACCGCCAAAATGCAATACATCATTCGGTTGAATTTTAATTAACCTATTCTGAAGTAGAGCCTCATCATTGAGCATTGGCCTCATAAAAGCACCTGAAATCGCAACTACTGTTGAATCAAAAAACTGAAATTTACCACCAAGCATTGTCATTTCAATAAGTGCAGCATCTTTGGCATTACCTAACAACGCATTTGCAAACTGTGCCGAATACAAATCCATAGCACCAGAAACAGGAACACCCTTATCTCTGTAACCAACTCTACCAAGATCTTGTACGGTTGAAAAAAATCCTGCGTGCAAAATTCTAAGCATACAATTCTGGTGTTAGTTGAAATTGATTGTTTTTAATATCTTGTTCTAAGTCTGAAAATTCCGTTTTTGAAATTGCAAAAAACTGAAGTCTATCACCTGCATTAAAAACACATGGAGGACTACTTTTTGCATTGAAAAAAACAACAGGAGTTCTTCCAATTATATGCCAGCCACCAGGACTATTTTCTGGGTAGATTCCAGTTTGATTTCCACCGATACCAACAGACCCTTTTTTTATATCTAACTTAGGTGTGGATTTTCGGTCTAAATGAAGCTTCTCTTCAAGACCTCCTAAGTATAAAAAACCAGGCAAAAAACCAATAAAAAAAATAGTGTATATTGCAGAAGAATGAAGCTCAATAACCTTATTTTTTGAAAGCTGTTTTTCTTTAGAAAAGGCTTCCAAATCTATACCAAAGTCATCATGATAGCAGACAGGTATTCGCCATAATCTAGATGATGCATCTTCAATAGTATCTGCTTTAATTTTTAGCGATTTTAATCGTGATATTTCATCATTGAAATTATCAATAGTCGAACTATAAATTATTAATAATGAATTATATGTGTTGATTACCTCAACAACTAATTCAATATTTGAATTTTGAATCGATTTTTTAAAACCCAATATATTTTTCAATATATTTTCATCCATTTCAGCAGGCCATTCTATTAAAATAGAATACGCATTATAACGCAAAAACTTCAACTCGTAACCCATAAAAACTATTGAATTTTTACATTATATTTTGGTAATTCTTTGATTAAAAAATCCAAAATTTCGAATGCGTTTTTAGTGTCTCCATGCACACAAAATGTTGATGCTTTTATCGGTACTTCCACCCCATTAATTGCAGTTACCTTTTCGCGATGAATTATTCCTAAAACATGGTTCAAAATTTTTGAATTTTCATGCAAAATTGCATCCTCTTTTTTACGCGAAACAAGGCTTAAATTCTCTTCATAATTTCGGTCTGCAAAAGCTTCCAAAGTGACGCTGATTTTTTCCTGTTCAGCAAGCTTAGAAATTACAGAATTATAGGGTACATAAAGTTGAATTGGCATAGCTATACTTTTTACAATTTCGATAATTATTCTGGCAGTTTTTTCGTCCTTAGCTGCTAAATTATAAAGCGCACCATGTGGTTTTATATGATGTAATTGTGCATTTTCGTTATGCAGAATTTGTTGCAAACTTCGGATTTGCAATTTTAAACTACTGTACAAATCTGCCGCAGAGATATCCATAACTGCTCTTCCAAAATTCAGTTTATCCGGAAATGAAGGATGCGCACCAATCTTCACTTTATAATTTTTGGCTAAACGAACTACCTCAGTCATGGTTTTGGCATCGCCTGCATGACCACCACAAGCTATGTTACACGATGATAAATAAGGCATCAGTAATGCTTCGTTACCCAAACCTTCGCCTACATCGGCATTAATATCTACAGTTTTAAAACTCATATAAGATTAAAAACACTTAGAATTACTTTTAGCCCTAATAAGATAGTGATTACCAAGATAATTAAACCCAAAACGTTTTGAAATTTTGAGTTTTTATAAACGCCTAAAACCGATGTTTTATTCATAACCCACAATAAAAAGCCTGCAATTACAGGCAATAGCAAACCATTAGCAACTTGAGCAAATTTTATAATTTCTATGGATTTAAAGCCTATCGAAGAAAATACAACACCAAGACCTAATATAAACATCCAAACTGCTCTAAAACGCTTCGATTTTAAGTCTGTTTGCCATCCCAAACAACCACTTGCTACATAAGCTGCAGCCAAGGGCGCTGTAATAGCACTTGTAATGCCAGCTGCAAATAAACCAACCGACAAAAAATATTTGGCATTAACACCAAATAATGGCTCTAAAGCCAAAGCCAAATCTGCTGCATTACTTACATCTTTTATATTGATCGCTGCTGCCGAAATAATAATACTCATGGAAACAATACCGCCTAAAACTACAGCCAGAACAGTATCTTTTCTGGCTAATTTAATATCCGATTTTTTGCTCCATTTCGTTTTTGCCAACGACGCATGCAAAAACAGATTGTAAGGCACTACAGTTGTTCCAATAAGCGCAACAATAGTTAATATACCTTCATCCGGAAATTGCGGTACCAGCATATTTTTCACAATACTAATAATATCTGGCTTGGTAAGAATTGCGGTTGAAAGAAACGCCAAACTCATTAAAATAACGAGACTGACTAAAACTTTTTCAAGCACTTTATAAGTTCCTAAGTACAATAATATAAAGGCTAGCAAACCCAATATCCATGGAATAACAGACAACTCTTCATTAAACACACCAACGGTTGGATGCCCTAAAAGTGTTTCTAAACCCAATGCACCACCACTGATGTTTCCTGCTTCGTAAGCCGCATTACCAACAACAATAGCAGATAATACTAAAACAACACTAAAACCTCTTAAAACAGGACTTTTCACCTCTTCTCTAATGACTTGTGACAATCCTTTTTGGGCAATAATTCCCAATCTTGCTGCCATCTCTTGCAAAACTATGGTTGCAAAAACCGACAATACCATTGCCCAAAGTAAGGCATATCCAAAGTTAACACCTGATAAAGTACAAACGGTTACAGTTCCTGGACCAATAAATGCAGCAGCTACCAAAGGTCCTGGCCCAATATTTTTGAACCAGTTTTTCATTAGTTACTTACTGAGTTTAGTGCATAAATAGCAAAGCTACCCAACCAATGACCACCTTCATAACTATCTCCAACAATGCTTGGCAAAGAATAGTTGATGTGTTTGTTTGCTAAATTTTGAAGATGATTAAACTCTGGTAAATCCTTCGCAATGTAGTTTAGACTCCATGCTCTTGAAAAATTTACTCCATCGAGATGCACCAACTTACCATCGGTTCTGTCTGATACTTTACCAACGTCGATATCAAAATCTTCATTGTTTAATTCTGGAAGAAAATCATTAATCCATGATAAAAATTCTTCTTTTGGCAGTATACGCTTCATTAATGCTGCTTCTTCCAAACAAGGTGATAAAAAATCGAAACCACTCGGCTCCCATTCTAACGGACAATCTTGATCGTCTGAATAAAATTCCTTTGCTCTGGTTTTTATCAAAGTTTGTAATTGTACATTCTCTGTAGCCAAAGCATAATCATAAGCAAAACTCAAACCAAAGGCAGTATTAGGATGCTCACCTACTCTAATTGGATAATTCAATTTTGGTAAAAATTCCAAAAAACGCTCAATGATTAAATCGGTTAAAGGCTGAAGATTTTCTTCTAAGGTTTTAGCTTCAGCATGATTCCAAGTATGCAATTCTTCAGCCAACTTTAGCAACCAAGCCCAACCATATGTGCGCTCGTAGGATGTGTTGTGTTTTCCTTTAAAATACAACACCTCTTGCGCTATATTATCTTTTGAAATGTTAGTTAATAGCTTTTGAATAATAGCTTCATGATTATTCAACTCCGGAAATTCTTTCAACAGTTTTACTAGACTCCAATGGCCATGCACAGCAGAATGCCAATCGAAACAGCCATAAAACGCAGGATGCAGTTCTTGTGGAGATTTTAAATCTTCATTACCTCCTAAAACCTGTCCTAGCTTATTAGGGTATTCGGTATTGATGCAATGAACTGGTAATGCTGCTAAGCGATTCGCCTGCTCTAGGTTTAACGTAGGAACCTCAACGATTTTTACTTTTTCTTCAATTGTATTTTTTTTAGTTGTGTCTTCAGAATTCTGACAATTGACTAACAGAAGAAGAAGTAGTATGATGTTGTATTTCATAGTTTACTTTGAAAATTTATGATGTTGTTAAGGTACATTAGAAAAATTAACCCAACCAACCTTCTCTATCCAAACTTCTATATTGAATAGCTTCGCTAATATGTGCACCCATTACATCATTAGAACCCTCTAAATCCGCAATGGTTCTTGATACTTTTAAGATTCTATCGTAAGCTCTAGCAGAAAGATTTAAGCGTTCCATAGCAGATTTTAGCAATTCTAAAGAGCCTTCGTCGAGCTTGCAGTATTCTCGTATTTGCTTGGTGTTCATCTGTGCGTTATAATGCACATTCTCTAAATTGGCAAAGCGTTTGGTTTGTAATTCTCTTGCAGCAGTAACGCGTTTTCTAATATCGACTGAGGCCTCTCCTTTTCGGTCATCGGATAACTTTTCAAAAGGCACTGGAGTGACTTCAATATGTATATCAATTCGATCTAACAAAGGCCCTGAAATCTTACTCATATAGCGTTGCATTTCGGCAGGACTTGAGGTTACTGGCGCATCAGGATCATTAAAATAACCACCTGGACTTGGGTTCATACTGGCCACCAACATAAACGAACTTGGATAGGTCACTGTAAATTTTGCTCTGGAAATCGTGACTTCTCTATCCTCAAGAGGTTGACGCATCACTTCTAAAACTTCACGCTTAAATTCTGGCAACTCATCTAAAAACAAAACTCCATTATGCGATAATGAAATTTCACCAGGTTGTGGATAACTACCACCTCCGACTAAAGCGACGTTTGAAATGGTATGATGAGGACTACGAAACGGTCGTTGCGCCATCAATCCTGTATGGTCTTTTACGCGACCAACGACAGAATGTATCTTGGTAGTTTCCAATGCTTCATGCAATGTCATTGGTGGCAGAATACTTGGCAAACGCTTTGCCAACATCGTTTTACCAGAACCTGGTGGACCAATAAGGATAATATTATGACCACCTGCTGCTGCAATTTCCATACAGCGTTTTATACTTTCTTGGCCTTTAACATCTGCAAAATCAAATTCAGGGAAATCCAGGTTTTTATAAAATTCCTCTCGTGTATTGATGATGGTTTGTTTTAAGGTTTCATTTTTATCAAAATGATTAATGACTTGCTTTATATTGTCGACACCGTAAACCTTAAGATCATTTACGATTGCTGCTTCTTTGGCATTTTGACTTGGCAAAATAAATCCTTTAAAACCTTCTTCTCTAGCCTTTACAGCAATTGGTAATGCACCTTTAATAGGCTGCAAACTGCCATCTAAAGACAACTCTCCCATAATGAGATAGTCGTCTAAATTTTCAGCTTTAATTTGATTAGATGCTGTTAAAATTCCAACGGCCAAAGTTAAATCGTAAGCCGAGCCTTCTTTACGCAAATCGGCTGGTGCCATGTTAATGGTAATCTTCTTTCCTGGAATTCTATAACCGTTATTTTGCAAGGCTGCCGCGATACGGTAATTGCTCTCCTTTATGGCATTATCTGGAAGTCCGACCAAATGGTAACCTACACCTTTATCTACATTGACTTCTACAGTAATCGTTGTGGCTTCCACACCAAAAACGGCACTTCCAAAAACTTTTTTGAGCATAAATGATTGATTTGGATAAATCTACAAATTAAAGTTGATTTACAAAATCCAAAGCACGTTTCTCATTATAATACACATTCCCTTTGTTAATAAAACCTACATGCCCACCATATTTTGGCATTTCTAAATAAAGATTAGGGTTTTGTTTTGCTTCTTTTACAGGATAGCATTCTGCAGATAAAAACGAATCGTTAAGCGAGTTGATAATTAGGGTTGGAATGGTAATGTTTGGTAAATATTGCAAACTGCTAGCTTGTTCATAATAATCTAAGGCATTTTTAAATCCATGTGCTTTAGAAGTATAGGCATCATCAAAATCGATTAAGGTTTTAATAGCATTAAAATCGGTAACTGAAATATCTTGCGGAAACTGCTCTAGCTTGGGTTTTAACTTATCCTTAAGATGTGCCAAAAACCTGATGGCATAGTGTTTATTTTTTAAACTCATCAACGCATCGCAAGAGCCTTTTAGATGACATGGTGACGACACAGCAACAATGGCTTTTAATTCTTTTGGTAATTGTTCACGCTCACCCGAATACTTTAAAGCCATGTTAGCGCCAAGACTGATGCCTTTGATATAGATTTCAGAATATTGGCCTTTTGTTAAAATATGCTGAATAACAGCTTCGAGATCTTCTGTCGCTCCCGAATGGTAACTTCTAAACAAGCGATTAGGTTCACCACTACAACCTCTAAAATTCACCGCGCAGGCATCAATATCTTTTTCATTAAATAATTTTGCCGTTCCCGTAATGTAAGGTCTTTGGGCATGGCCTTCCAAACCATGTAATAAAACGATGACTTTATGCGATGGTTTTTCGGAATAGCTCCAATCTAAATCCAAGAAGTCTCCATCTTCTAAAGTGATGCGTTCTCTGGTTTGCATTACTCCATTAACGCGTCTTGCTAATCCAGAAAATACCGTGGACACAAAACTTTTCTTTGCCCAAAATGGTGGTTTATATGTGGATTCTATTATTGGCATTTTTTAGTAATCAGCGATTATTTCTAATAGTCACTTCGAGTGATTCCGAAGTATGAGGAATTGTATCGAGAAGTCAAGAAATTAAGTTCTCGATACAAAATTGCCAAAAGCAATTTCACTTGAACTGACGTTTATTATTTTACTTAAGTATATTAAACTCAATAGACGAGTCATTAAATACCTTGTGCGTCTGCACTTTAAAGTCTGATTCTTTCGCTTCAAAAATATTATCTACATACGTCTGAGGATTAGCATCTATGTAAGGGAAGAATGTACTTTGCACTTGCACCTGAATCTTATGTCCTTTTTTAAACGTATGAAACACATCTTGCAACTTAATATTGACTGCTGTCTTTTTATTTGGCACAAAAGGTTCTGGTGTTTCCATACTATTTCTAAAACGACCTCGTAACACTTCGCTGCGTACCATCATGTGGTAATTGCTCAATTTTAAATGATCTTGCACATCGTCAGTGTTCTCAGTATCTGCAGGAAACACGTCGATTACTTTTACAATCCAGTCAGCTGCAGTTCCTGTGGTTGACACATTCAACTTTGCTAAAATATCACCTGCAAGCGTCATATCATTTTCTAAAACTTCGGTTTCAAACGTCAATACATCAGGACGTCTTGATGCAAAACGTTGATCGTCAGTCATGAATTTTCGTGGTGTGAATCCAACCTTGATGTCTTCAGTGTATGGCACTGGTTTCTTTGGATCGCTTATAAAATCTGAAGTTGCGATATTTCTTGTAGCTCGCTGAGTTAAGCGCTCGTAAGGCTGTAAAAAGTAACTTTCTTTAGCTGTGTTTTGTGGTGGCCAAGTTTCAAAAGATTGCCAAGTTTTTGTACCAGTGTTAAACATGTGTGCTTCTGGCAATCCCGTGTTGCCATCGCCTTCACCTTTTAAGAAATGATTAAAGAATTTTGTTTCGATTTCTTTTTGAAAATAGTCTGAAATACCATCTCCAAAATGAATATTACCCACAACTTGACGTTCTTTAGTTCTTGCCCAATCTCCATGACTCCAAGGTCCGAAAACTAGTGTGTTATAATTATCGCTATTGTTTTCAATGCTTTCATAGGTATTATAAGGACCATACAAATCTTCAGCATCAAATTGTCCGCCCACAATCATTGTTGCAGGTTTTATATCCTTTAAATGCTGAATAATACCTCTACTTTTCCAAAAATCATCGTAAGTAACATGTGTTTTTAATTGTTCCATAAACACATTGGTGCTGTCGTAAAATTTATTCAACTTGCTTAATGGCATATGATCTAAGAAAAACTGATGTTGATCTTCTGTACCTAAATCTGGAAATTTGTACCATGATTCTGTTGTTGGTGTATCCTTCATATAACCAAAAACCGACGTTGCCCTCCAGTAACTCAATAAATAGGCTCCATTATGAATAAAATCATCAAAAAAGAAATCGCCAATACAGGCTTGTGGTGATGCTGCTTTTAAAGCTGGATGCGCATCTAAAAGCGAATACGTGGTATAAAATCCAGGATATGAAATACCGTAAGTTCCAACCTTGCCATTATTATTTTCAACATTATTGACTAACCATTCAATAGTATCGTAGGTGTCACTAGCCTCATCGGTTTCATTACCTGTTTTATTTGGTATGTAAGCACGCATATTATCGTAAACTCCTTCACTATTCCAGCGACCACGAACATCTTGATACACCATGATGTTACCTTCTTCCATTAGGTATTTATTTGGTCCTATTTTATTCCTAAACTCATCTTCTCCGTAAGGTCGGCAACTGTAAGGAGTACGCATCATTAAGATTGGGTAGGTCTTAGATGTATCTTTAGGTGAATAGATTGTTGTATGTAATTTAATACCATCTCTCATGGTAATCATCACCTCTTTTTTGATGTAATTATCCTTTACAAAAGTATCTTCTGCTTTTTCAGTTTCAGGATTTTCGAGTGCTTGGTGTTTTTCGTCTTTGCAATTAACTAAAACTAAAAAGAGTAATAAAACAAGGGTGAAATTCTTAATCATATTTAGGCTGGTTTTTTTGAAAGGTTTAAAGATAGTGAGATTGTTAGACTTTTAGATGATTAGATTTATTAGACGTAGATGTTTATGATTTAATTAACACTCAAATCTGTAAACTTAAACGTACCACCATCAAACAGACCTTTATCACTCAGTTTTAAAGACGGAATCACCAACAAAGCCATAAACGACAAACTCATATATGGCGCATGAAGTGTGGCGCCTAATTGTTTTGCCATTTGATCTAATTCTGAATACTGTTTTCCAATGGTCTCAGCGTCTTTATCGCTCATAATACCAGCAACAGGCAATGCCACTACTTTTTGCTCTGTATTACTTACAGCACAAATACCACCTTCATTTTCAATTATAAGATTAACTGCTTTGCAAATGGCATCATCAGAGACTCCAACTGCAATGATATTGTGGGAATCGTGACCAACAGAACTTGCAATTGCACCTTCTTTTAGTCCAAAATTTTTGATGAAGGCTATTGCTGGTTTTTCGTTTTGGTAACGGTTAACCACAGTCATTTTTAAGATGTCATTTTCTGTGTTTGAAACTAGATTACCTTCTTTAATAGTAGCATCTTCAATGATTTGATTGGTAACCAATTCTCCATCTAGACATTCTATGACTCTTATTTTTGGATGTTTAGATGACTTAGACACTTCGACTGCGCTCAGTGTGACATCGCCTGATGACTCTTTATTAGTTTCAACCTTAAAATCTTCAACTGTTTTTTTGCTCGTATTAAAATTGTTTAGGTTTTCGAAATTGACATGTTGTATTTTAGATTCTCCATGATCGTAAACCAATTCGCCATTGATATAGGTTTGAAGGGTTTTAAAATTGGTTAAGTCTTCAACCACAATACAATCTGCTGTATCACCAACTTGCAACAAACCAACATCTAAATTATAATGCTTAACAGGATTAACACAAGCAGCCTGAAGGACTTTAAAAATGTCATTGTCTTTATCTACTGCTCTTGCACAAAGTTGATTAATGTGTCCGACCAGCAAATCATCTGGATGCTTATCATCACTGCAAAACATCATGTTTTGATAATGCTCGTCTAGCAAGCCTATTAATGCTTCAAAATTTTTGGCTGCACTACCTTCTCTTATG
Organism: Winogradskyella sp. J14-2; assembly: GCF_001971725.1. Lineage (NCBI taxonomy): Bacteria > Pseudomonadati > Bacteroidota > Flavobacteriia > Flavobacteriales > Flavobacteriaceae > Winogradskyella > Winogradskyella sp. J14-2. Next base: position 687,506 of record NZ_CP019388.1, read on the forward strand.
ATGACTTTCATACCTTTTTGAAGTTTTTCCAAACCTTCCTCATAGGTAAAACACTCATGATCTGTAGAAATACCTGCAAAAATGTATTTGGTTAAATCTTCACCTCGTAAACCTGGTGCATGACCATCGATTGGCTTGTTGTAGTGTTTTGCCCATTCTATTTTCTTAAGTACTTCAGCATCATCGTAAATGACGCCAGGATAATTCATTAGCTCTGCCAAATACTTAATATCTGGATTTGACATTAATCTTTTTATGTGATCAGAATCTATAACAGCTCCAGCCGATTCAAAACTTGTAGCTGGCACGCAAGAGGGAGCACCAAAATTGAATTTAAAAAGCGTTTGCTTTCCGTTTTCTATCATAAATTCCACACCTTTTACACCAAGCACATTGGCTATTTCGTGAGGATCGGAAACTGTGGCTACTGTACCATGTTTTACAGCGACTTTGGCAAATTCTGATGGTACTAACATTGAGCTTTCTATGTGAATATGTGCATCTACAAAACCTGGTAAGATGTAGTGGTTTTCTATACAGTCGTTTTTTTCAATGGATTTAATCTTACCATTTTCTATGGTGATTTCTCCTTTGTAGATACTGCGGTTTTGGATATCTACGATGTTTCCTTTTAGTGTCATAAATAATAATGAGACTTCTCGACTGCGCTCGAAGTGACAGCAGATTAATCTTTTAGTTCTATTTTTAAAATTTTCTTGGTTTGGCCTGTCACTTTAAAGCGCTCATCTGCTCTTCTTCCGACAATCCAAACGATTTTATTTTCAGACGTTAAAACCCAAGTATTCTCTTTTTCTATTGGTGTTAACTTTTCATCTTTTAGGTATTTACTTACTTTCTTTTTTCCTTTCATACCAATAGGATAAAAAACATCTCCTGTTTGCCATGGTCTGAGTTCTAACGGATATTTTAGCTTTTCTAAATCCACATAAACTGTGGTTTGAGTATTATCTTTTAAAGCATCCGACTCATCAAAAAACAAAATACCTCTTGGTGTTTGCACTTGTCCTGCTTTGATATCTGACTTAGTCAAGGACAACCCGCTTTGAGATTCTGAAACAAGTTCAGAATGACAATTTGTTAGGATTAGAAATTCGCGATGTTTGGTAAGTTTATGTGTGCTTGAAGTTACATACTTTCCTGTTTCAGCATCAAGCAAATTAACAACATCATTCCATGCTGAAAACCCATAATCCTTAAACATTTCAAACAAGTAAGCCTTAGGATTATTTACTTTTTTAAACTCTGAAACTTTAAACGTTATATGATTTTCATCTATATCTGTTATGGCTCTTTTAGCCACAGCATTTAGACTTTCTTCAACGATATCTGCAGTATCATTTAAATACTTTAATGTATTCTGAAAACTATCTAATAATTGCGGATTAATTTCCTTAAGAATCGGCACTACATCGTGACGCAATTTGTTTCTTAGATATTTTCGGGATGTATTACTTAGATCTTCTCGCCATGTAATGTGTTCTGCTTTTGCATAAGCTTCAATAATTGCTCTAGAAAATGGCAATAAAGGCCTTGCAATATTGTCATTTAGTGCTGGGATTCCTGTTAAACCGTTAAGTCCTGTACCTCTGGTGAAGTTGATTAAAAACGTTTCGAGATTATCATCTGCGTGATGCGCTGTTAAGATGTAATCGAAGTTTAGCTGTTGCGCTAATTCAGAAAACCAATCATATCGCAACTCACGCGCTGCCATCTGAATAGAACATTTGTTTTCTTCAGCATAGACTTCCGTATCAAAATTCTGAATAAAAACTTCAACATTTAACTGCTCACCTAGTTCCAAAACAAAAGCTTCGTCTACGTCACTTTCCTTTCCTCTTAAATTAAAATTGCAGTGTGCTAAGGCAAAATTAAAATTGAGTTTGTGGCACAAATACGCAAGCACCACACTGTCTATTCCGCCAGAAATAGCAATGACATTACGAGCGTTTTTAAGGAAAGGGAAATGCTCCTCAATATGGCTTTTGAAAGACTCTAGCATAGTGTAAAGATACAATAATGTACTACTCTAACAATTACGTTAAAATGATAAAAATCATGTGGAAATACTTTCTTTATTGGTAACTTTAAAGAACTAATATAAAACTATGGTTATGAGCACTTTTAAAGAACTGTCATCAAAATCTGCACAAACCGCTTTTGATAAAAAAGTACTTTCTGCAGTGCCGCATCTACATCCTTATGTAAAGCATAGAATTTACATCGCAGAATCTACAGGTATTTTGCCTAAAAATATGTACTCGTCTAATGGCATTATAGACGAATGCATCATAGAATTATATACCAATGGTTTTAATATTGAAGCTGAGCGTATGGCTGTTAGGTTAGAGCTTTTTAAATTGGTGGATAATTACATGAACGAACTTTTTAAAAAAGAAGTATTTCATAAAAACACTATTAGCACAGATGAGATTAGAAAGCGAGAAATTGCCAAACTTGGTGAAGACTATACTATTGATGCTGATTTAGATTTAATCTTAAATACAGAACTCAATGATATTTCTTACAGGCAAGATATGGATAACGAATTATACTTGTACGAGGACAAAGAAACTTCTATCCTAAGAGCTTTTGAACTTGAAAATCTAACCAAAACCCAATCTCCAAAAGTATTTGGTCGTTTTTACAGTTGGCTACCAATCAATATTTCCAACATCGTGGATTTATATATTTTTGGAAATCTTGATTTTGAGGATATTGCTAAAATTAAAAATATAGCAACCTCTCGCGTTGAGCTCATTTTTGATAGAGTAAAAAAGAGTTTTAGAAGTCATTTGGAATAAGTTTTTTAAAGCTGATAGATTGTTAGACGCTTAGATTTGTTAGACAATGTTGCAATTAGAACTTATCTAAAGATCTAAGAGCCTAACTTTCTAGTTGTCTAAATATTTAATTTTCCAACACCTCTCGCATTGCTTTTGCTTTTATCAAGCATTCTTCATATTCTTTTAAAGGTAGGCTTTTTGCCGTAATAGCACTACCTACAGAATAAGAAAGATATTTTTTTGAAGCATTGTAAAGTATACTTCTAATGATAACATTAAAATCAAAGTCTCCTTTGGGTGTAAAATAACCTACTGCACCAGAATATAATCCTCGTTTAGTTTCCTCTAGGTTTTCAATAATTTTCATTGCTGAAATTTTGGGAGCTCCTGTCATACTTCCCATAGGAAACGTCGTTTTTATAATATCCACAGGATGAACATCTTCTGAAACTTTAGATGTTACAGTTGATATCATTTGATGCACTTGCAAAAACGAATAGACCTTGCACAACGCTTCCACCTTCACACTACCTTTTTCAGCGGTTTGAGACAAATCGTTTCGGACTAAATCTACAATCATAATATTTTCACTACGCTCTTTTGGGTCATTTGCTAATGCATCTGCTAACAGCTTGTCTTCTTCTTTATTTAATGAGCGTTGTGCAGTACCTTTTATAGGCTGCGAAATTACTTTATTACCAGTCTTTTTTATGTAACGTTCGGGTGATGCAGATAACAAATATTTATCAAAAGACTTTAAGTACGTTGCAAAAGGTGGTTTGGAGATTTTGTTTAGTTTTTTATACGTCTCTATTGGATTTATGGTAGAATCTTCGGCATAAAACTCTTGACAAAAATTAGCTTCATAAATATCGCCTCTGTGAATATGTGCTAACATTGTATTGACTTTTTCAAAGTATTCGTCTTTGTGAATTCTGAGTTTTATTTTAATTGGGTTATGGGAGATTGCCACGTCACTTTGTTCCTCGCAATGACAATTCGTTATATTATTAAAATCATCTTCTATTTCATCATCAACCATTTTTAGATATTGAAACTCTACAACGTTATCTTTAATTAAAATTAGTTTTTTGGGTTGAAAAAAATACAAATCCGGAAATCCTAAGCCATCATAATTATTAGACTTTAAATCTTCTGTTGCATTTTTTAAATCATAAGTTAAATAGCCAAAAATCCAGTCGTTAACAGTTTGCTGGTATTCTTTTAAGCGCTCAAAAGCTTCAGTAAAATCGGTTTGTAAACTTGTAAAGGCATCAACTGCTAATACAGCATCATAACTACTATATTGTGCCTTGTAATCATTAGAATCTAACCAAACAACATCATCAAATTGTTGTGCCCAATGCAACAAACGCTGTTTAAAAACTTTAGGATTTTTTATTGTTTGATTATATAATGTTCTCAACGGAGTAAAATAATTTTGTAAAATTCGTCACTTCGAGTGAATTTTCGACTTAAAATGAGAAAATTTGTACTTCGACCTAGCTCAGCAGAACTATCGAGAAGCAAAATTTTACCTACAAATAGTTCTCGATACAATTTTTCGTACCTCAAAATCACTCGAACTGGCTATATATTTTATTTTTCACCTATAAATGCACTACAGATTTTGTAAAAATAATGAGAATACCTTTTCTAGCGTAGAAGAATTGTATCTTTCAATAAAAATAAAAAAACTCATGCCATTTTTAGAAAACGACCTACTGAAAGTTGAAATAAAATCAAAAGGTGCTGAATTGTGCAGCATTAATTCTGTAAAATACAATATTGAGTTTATTTGGGAAGCTAATCCAGATGTTTGGGGAAGTCATGCACCCAATTTGTTTCCAATTATTGGAGCAATGAAAAATGACAGCTATTACTTTGATGGAAACAAGTACAACATGCCTAAGCATGGTTTTATAAGGCATAGTGAAGATTTTAAGATAATCTCTAGTTCAGATTCTGAAATTATTTTCAAACTAAAATCAAACGATCAACTAAGATCAATTTACCCTTTTGAATTTGAATTTTTAATTACGTATGAGCTTAAGGGTAATGAACTTTTAATACATCATAAGGTAAAAAACAGAGACGATAAGACGATGTATTTTTCATTAGGAGGGCATCCTGCTTTTACTTGCCCTTTATTTAAAGATGAATTATATACCGATTATTTTTTGGAATTTGAATGCGAAGAATCTAGCCAATCCTATCTTTTAAACATGGAAAACGGATTGGTTACAGAAAAAACTAAAGCAGTTTTTGATACACCAAAACGTATTAATCTTCATGGAGATTTATTCAACGAAGACGCCTTAATCTTCAAAGATTTAAAATCGAGACAAGTAGCATTAAAACACAAAGAAAAAGGTGAAATTTTTAATGTAAAGTTTGAAGGGTTTCCTTTTCTAGGTATTTGGGCAAAACCAAATGCACCGTACGTTTGTATTGAGCCTTGGATTGGTATTGCAGATGCAGAAAACACTAATCAACACATTGAAGATAAGGAAGGTATTGTGACTTTACATCCAAAAAAATCTTTTGAGGCAACGTATAGCATAACGCTTAATCGCGATTTGTTAAACTGATATAGATTATTAATAGTAGCTTTGCACAAAATCTATAGCTGTGACTTTTCAAGATTTAAATCTAAATACCCCTTTATACAATGCTATTGAAGACTTAGGCTTTGAGAGTCCTACTCCAATACAAGCCGAAGCTTTTAATGTTGTTGCTTCTGGAAAAGATATGGTAGGTATCGCTCAGACAGGTACTGGCAAAACCTTTGCTTATATGTTACCTATTCTGCGTCATCTTAAATACTCAAGACAAGACAATCCAAGAGTATTGGTTTTGGTACCAACACGCGAACTCGTTGTACAGGTTGTAAGCGAAATAGAAAAAATGTCTAAATACATAAATAACCGTGTTTTAGGTGTTTATGGAGGTACTAATATCAATACGCAAAAACAAGCTGTAGCTCAAGGCTTGGATATACTTGTGGCCACACCAAGACGTTTATACGATCTTGCAGTTAGTAGAGTATTACAACTCAAATCTATTCAGAAGTTGGTAATCGACGAGGTTGACGTGATGCTAGATTTAGGTTTTAGACATCAACTAATGAATATTTTTGACATCCTGCCAGAGCGAAGACAAAACATTATGTTTTCTGCTACCATGACTGCAGATGTAGATGAATTAATTACTGATTTTTTTATAAATCCTACAAAAATTCAAATTGCTGTTTCGGGTACTCCTCTGGAAAATATTAAGCAAGAGCGCTACAATGTTCCAAATTTTTATACTAAAGTTAATTTGTTAGAGCACCTTTTACGTGATAAAGATGATTTCTCAAGAGTATTAATCTTTGTGGCTTATAAAAAAATGGCAGACCGTCTTTTTGATAAGCTAGAGGAACTGTTCCCTGGTCAAAGTTGTGTCATTCATTCTAATAAAACACAGAATTACAGACTTCGTAGTATTGAGCAATTTAGTGAAGGTGAGCACAGATTGTTGGTAGCTACTGATGTTATGGCAAGAGGGTTAGATATCGATGACGTAACACATGTTATTAATTTTGATACGCCAGATTATCCTGAAAACTACATGCATCGCATAGGTAGAACTGGTCGTGCTGAGAAGCTAGGCCACGCATTACTATTCTCTACTGAGAAAGAACAAGAAGCCAGAGCGCGTATTGAAGCATTGATGCAGCTAAAAATAGAAACGATTGAAATCCCTGAAACTGTGGATATTTCAACCGAGCTTATTGAAGAAGAGCGTCCTCAAATAAGAGAACGTAACAACCCAACAAAACGTACTGGAGAGGCTATACCTGGACCTGCTTTTCATGAGAAAAAAGAGAAAAACAAAAAGGTAAACCTAGGTGGTTCTTACAGAAGAGAAATTGCAAAAAAATATAAGAAACCTAAGACGAGAGGTGATAAAAATTTTAACAAGCGCAATAAGAAAAAACGATAATAAAAAGAAAAACCTCTTCAAAAACTGAAGAGGTCATCTTTAAGCATCAAGCACTGCAGGATCGCATTTTATGTAAATAAAATCTATAACCCTAACCTTATAGTTGATCCTGCATTTGTACTTGATTTTCCATTATATCATTAATTGGTACAATTAATTTTCCTTTAGAATTCTTTAAGATTACCGAAATACTTTTAACTTCATCTATTTCATAGATTTCACCATTAAATGTAATTTTGTGACCTGCTTCAAACATCTTTCTGGCATAGAATGTTTGCATTAACTTACCAACTACCAACCTTGCGCCTAAACCAAAAGCAATTGCAAATGCTAATAAGAATGCCGCAATAATCATATTGATGTTGTTTGTAATGATTTCAGTGTCTATACCTGCCTGATTTAGAGCTGTTACACCAATAAAAGTGAGCATTAAAAAAAATACCACTTGGCTAATCATTTTGCCGCCAGATAGATCCATAGACTCAAAAAGAGACTTTAATCCATTCTTTACAAAATTTGCAAATAACAAGCCAACTACAAAGATGACTATTGCAGATAGCAACTGCGGAATATAAGAAAGCAGGTTACTAATCTGTTCAGTTATAATATCTAAGCCCATAATATCTGAAGCAGTGACAAATATTATAATATACATTAAGTACTTAACAATGTTAGAAACTACTTTTACTGTATCGAAATTTAGCTTCTTGCCTTCAATAATTTCAATATCATTAAGCTTATCATCTAGTTTATTTGCTTTAACGACTTTAAGCAATTTTTTAATAATCTTAACTACCAACTTGGTTGCAACCCAACCGATAACCAAGACAATAAAAGCGCCTATTATATTTGGAAATATTTTAGTAATCTCAAACCAAATATTGGTTAGGGACTTTAATGCAACATCCGAAAATTCGTTTACCTTATCCACTCGTATTTGTTTTTTTGGGTTTTAAATATTTATTCTTTTCTGCTTGCCGTTACACTATCTATAATGTGGCCAATATTATACGAAAACAACTCAGCCAGCTCCATAAACAGCTTCGCCATGGCAATGTCATGCATGACCTTGCTTTTGAGCTCTGCCGGAACCTCTTTTAAAGGCTGATTTATTTGCTTAAATGGATTCTCCATCTTTCGTATAATTTTCGTACTTGTGTACGAGTTTTTCTTTTGCTCTTTTTAAGCGCATTTTTACAGCACTTTCGCCAATATCTAAAGCTTCCGATAACTCTTTTATGGTTAAATTATCTTCGTACTTTAGTAATAATATCATTTTTTCTTCTGGTGAAATCAGCTCCATCACTTTCTTTAATTGATCTACGCGCATACTTTCAAATTCGCGCGTAGAATCAATATCCTCACCTATGTTTTGAATATCAAAATTTTCTGAACTTACGGATTGTTTTTCAATCTTTTTAGCTGTATTTCTGGTTACGTAATTTACACAATGGTTATACGTAAACGCGTAAAGCCAAGTTGAAAATTTAGATTTTCCCTTAAAGCTAGCTAATTTAATAAACACTCTTAAAAAAACATCTTGTGTTAAATCTTTAGCTTCATCGACTCCATTGGCAAAACCATAGCATTTATTGTACACCATAGTAGCGTATCTATCATAAAGTACCTCAAACAACATTGTGTCGTTGGTTTTTACGATTGCTTCTACGAGCGCTTCATCGGTCAGGCTATGAATTGCGTCTTCAGTCAATTTTGGTTGTAAACTCTTTTTTAACTTGGTTAGTTATTTATATAAGACACATGATTTTTTAACAGGTCACTATTAAAGTTAAGAAATTTCAGTCATTAATCTGATTTTCTATATCCATGAGATGATGTTCTAGGGCTAATGTTGAAATCTGAATTTCTCGTATTAAAAATGCCAAGGATAAAATGAGAAGTAATAATGCAATACCAAAAACCCAAACAGCTGCATTGTGTAGGTCTACATAAATTAAAAACATGGTTAATACACATAGCAACAGACTCGAAATACCTAGAATCTGCATCCATCGGGTAAGGTTTAACCTTAATTTTAAGTTGTTAATTTGCCTCATTAAAACTGCTTCTTTTCGTTCTAGATATTTATCAGTAAGGTTTCTTATTATTGCCGCATATGCCAAAAATCTATTGGTATAAGCCAACATTATTAAAGATATTGCTGAAAATAAAAGTGCTGGTGTTGTTAATGTGAGCTCCTCCATAATTTTTTTATAAAATTACAGAATTTGAAAGCTTTACACAGAAATTTTAGGTGTATTATTATAAAAGTGATGTATTTAGTCGAGATGAGCCATCGATTAGTCGAACATAAACCATAGATGTTTTAAATCATCTCGAAAATTATTAACTTTAGATAAATAAAAGTCCAAATCTGTCGTTATTATAATCTCTAGATTATATTGCTAACCGCTTAATGAATACATATTTACACAATACCATACCTAACTTAATACCGTTTGATTACGCACTCCATCACGATTCTCATTTTATAAATCAGCAATGGGTTTTGGTAAATGGTATTTCTAAAAAGAAAGCGATTTATACTTTTAGGGATGATAATATCTTAGAGATAAGAAGAAAAGACGCTACCGTAAAAACATCTTGGACCATAAGCATACAAAACATCTTTACCATAGAAACCGAAGATGGTATTATTAACGTAAAGGCTTATTTTAAAGATGATGATATACTCGTTTTAAACCATCAGGATAAAGATGAATTTGCTATGTATATTAATACATCAAATTATTCTGAAGAGTTAAATTCTATTGAAGATATCCAGGAGTACTTAAGGATAAAATATAAAAAGAAAGTTAATAAGATTATACATAAACACAAATTCTATTACATTTCAAAATCTAAAGAATTTGGGCCGTGTACGGTTAAAGAGCTTAAAGTAAAAGTAGATAACGAAGACATTAGCGCCTATTGTTTTGTTCGCGATGTAAATGAAGAGAGTTATGCCAAGCGCTTACGTGTTATTGACCTATTGCAGGAACTTTAGTTACTTTTATAAAATTCGTATTTAGCTAGCTCTAATTTAACAACAGCCTCCCAATGCTCTTGGGTTTCTCTCTTATCACCTCGCTGCGTCTCTTGGTCATATCTTTGTTGCCTCAATTCCATTTCGCTAAAAATACGGTTAAAAATGGGTTTGGCTTTTTCTGCATTTTTACTGGTTATATTAGCATCGGCAAGTTCTTTTCGTAATTTTCTGGAATAAATTTCAGTAATATCGAAATGAATTTGTTCATGACGAAGCACATAGTCGTTTCTACCCTCTACAACCACCCAACTTTTGTTAGTATTAAAAACACTTTGTATAAATACTTTTCCTTCTTTTAACATGTTTACACCAGATTCGTATCCAAAACCAGAGTTAGTCATAGCGAGCGTATTTGGATAATTTAGCGTATCTGGCACACCTTTAAAATCATCCCAAGTTAGTTTTCTGTCAGCACTCCAATTTATTTTCGCTTCATATTTTTTTGCGTTTTTAACACTAAAAATTTTAGCTTGGAGTCTATGGCAGGTATTGGTGGTACCAGGTAATTTATGCTCTGTTATTTTTATAAGATTGGCACCTGCCTTTCTTGCTAGTTCCTTCAGATTAAGAATATTCTGGTAATAGGTACAATTTCCGTTTAAACCACCATGATTTGCCTCCAATACTCCGACGACATCCCCTTCTATAGATTGCACATCTGCAATATCTAAAACAACAACTAAAGCATCTTTTGGCAATGGAGGAAATGTTTTGGTTATTGTACTTTTTAACTTTGGTGCACAAGCTGCAACAACTATAAGAACCAATATGTATATTAATCTTTTAATCATAAAAGCTAAAATAAAAAAAGCGAACTAAAAAAGTTCGCTTTTATTGGTTTAGATTACTGATTTTTAATAGTTGTATTTTTAAACATGCAACGCTCTATCATCAGTAGCAGCTAAAGCGGCTTCTTTAACAGCCTCAGCAAATGTTGGATGCGCATGTGAGTATCTCGATATATCTTCTGCAGAGGCTCTAAACTCCATCGCTGTTACGGCTTCAGCAATTAAATCTGCACAACGTGCACCAATCATATGCACACCTAAAACTTCGTCTGTAGTTTTATCTGCTAAGATTTTTACAAAACCATCAATATCTCCACTTGCTCTAGCTCTACCTAAAGCTCTAAACGGAAACTGACCTACTTTATATTCAGTGCCCACTTCTTTAAGCTCCTCTTCTGTTTTGCCAACTGCTGCAACTTCTGGCCAGGTATAAACCACTCCCGGAATAAGGTTATAATCGATATGTGGTTTTTGACCTGCTAAAGTTTCAGCAACAAATACACCTTCTTCTTCTGCTTTATGAGCTAACATTGCGCCTTTAATTACATCTCCAATAGCGTAGATATTAGAAATATTGGTTTGTAAGTGCTTGTTAACCTCTACTTGTCCTCTATCATTCAATTTTACTCCAGCAGCTTCTACATTTAATCCATCTGTGTATGGACGACGGCCAACTGATACTAAACAATAGTCACCTTTAAATTCAACAACCTCACCTTTTTTGTTTTCGGCTTTGACGATAACCTCATCTCCTTTGCGCTCTACCGATTGAACTTTGTGAGATACCATCATATTACATTTCGCTTTCTTAAAGACTTTATTAAGCTCTTTTGATAAGCCTGCATCCATGGTTGGCAAGATTCTGTCCATGTATTCTATAACAGTAACCTCTGCTCCCAAACGACGGTATACTTGCCCAAGTTCTAAGCCAATAACTCCTCCGCCAATAATCATTAAGTGTTTTGGTACTTCTTTTAATTTTAAAGCTTCAGTAGAGGTTATAATTCGTTCTTTATCGATATTAATAAATGGCAGGTTTGAAGGCTTAGAACCTGTTGCTATAATAATATGTTTAGCTTCAATTTCGCCTGCATCTTTTCCTTCAATTTTAATATGTGTAGCATCTTTAAAAGATCCTAAGCCTTCGTAAACATCAATTTTATTCTTCTTCATTAAGAAATCTATACCACCTGTAGTTTGGTCTACAACGGCTTGTTTGCGTGCAATCATCTTTTCGAGATTCACTTTAATTTCACCTGGTATTTCTATACCGTGTTCTTCAAAATGCTTTGTAGCCTCCTCGTAGTGGTGAGATGAACTTAATAAGGCCTTACTTGGAATACAGCCCACGTTAAGACATGTGCCACCAAGCGTTGAATATTTTTCTATAATTGCAGTTTTCATGCCTAGTTGCGCACAACGTATTGCTGCTACATATCCTCCAGGTCCAGATCCTATTACTGCTACATCGTAAGAATTCATATTTTTATTTTATTTTAAATTGTAATGATAATTGAAATGCTCTGTTTTGATTTTTGGTTTCTACTCTGGTTACGTCTGTTAAACCAATATAGTAACGTAAGGATGCACTAACTTTATTAGAAATTGCATAACTGGTTCCTAGGTTAATACCAAAATCTCTATCAAAAAAATCTGTTTTTACATCTGCTAAAGAACCTGTTCCATTTTTTGCGGTAACGAGTAATCCCACTTGTGGGCCAGCATCTAGACTAAATGTTTGTGATAAAAAATACTTTACCATTACCGGCAAAGCAACATAATTTAGTCTTACTCTTTTATTGTCTCCCTCGCTCAACTCAAAACCATAAACTGTAAACATCAATTCTGGCTGTATGTTAACATCTTTAGCTATATCAATCTCCATAAAAAATCCTGCATGAAAATTAACTAAAGATGATAAATCTGATGTACCATCACCTGCTAGACTCGCAAGGTTACCACCTATTTTTATACCAACTGGATGCTGCTGTGCACTAAGATTGCCACAAACAAAAAACAATACAACAAAAAGTAGTCTCATCTATTCTTTAGTGAGTCACAAAAATACAATATAGTTTATTGAAATACTACTAAATACCTATTAAAGCCTTAGGAGGGAAATCCTAACATTTCTCCCATTCCTACTGTAAATAACCAAGAACCATAAATAGCGTGCTCTATAGAAACTAAAAGTGTAGATTTTGTTTTCTTAAACGTTAGCGCAAATAAAATGCCACCTACAAAGGTTAGCAGCATTACTAAAGTATTTTTAAAGAAGAGGTGTGCCAAAGAAAACAAGGCAGCGTTTACTAAAATAAACAAGGAGTTATTTCTAAATAAAGATTCGTAACGCTGAAAGAAAAACGTTCTGTACAGTAATTCTTGAGGGTATACTGAAAAAATGGAGTATACAAACAAAATGGCAACCCATAAAAGCGGTTTGGTCTTTATCACAACAAATAGATTTTTAGAGTCAACCAAATATATATATGCAGAGGTAGCGGCAACTATGATAAAAAGCTTTATGAAAGTGCGTTGCCAAAACTGTGTCCAATTAATATGTTGCCTTATTTTAAACTTATTGTTTTCAACCTTTAAGAGAACGAAAACGACGTAGCTAAAGCCAAGTAAACCTAAAACTAATTTGAGCCATAGCTGAAACTTTAGTACCAAACTGATTGGTATTAAAATAAAGACAATAAAAAACTCAACAAGTCTATACCTTACGCTTTGCATGCTACAATGTTATTGCTGTGGTGTGCTTTACTTCGTTAATCATAAACATACTATGTGTACTTCCAATATGATCTATATTTGTTAGCTTTTTTACCATAAAATCCCTAAAAGTTTCCATGTCGTCAACTAATACTTTTAACAAATAATCATAATCTCCACTTAGATGATAACACTCTAAAACCTCGTCTAATTTACAAACTTCTCGTTCAAATTTCATAACATAGTCTTGAGAATGCTGAACAAGCTTAACATGGCAGAAAGCAACAAAAGCTTTGTTAACTTTCATTTTATCTATTAACGCCACATAGTTTTTAATGACTCCCCTTTTCTCTAACTTTCTAATGCGCTCATACACTGCTGTAACCGAAAGCCCTAAGATATTGGAAAGCGCTTTATTAGTCTGCTTACTATCGTTCTGAAGAATTTTAAGTAATTGTTTATCTATTTTATCTAACATCTAATTAATATTTATCTAAAAAACTAATACATAGATTATAAATATAGATTATTTGCCTAATAATACTACTTAATAACAAATAATTTTCTATAAAATATAGTAACTATTGATTTTTGTTCTAAAAATAATCACATTTGTTTAAAGCAATATAAAAATATAGATATGGAATTTAAACCTGCAAACAACATACAAGATTTACAATATTTTGGAGAATTTGGTGGAGTAAATCCGTCAATTTCAGATTCTTCTACCTACACTTTTTTATCTGCAAAAACCATGTTTGACACCTTTGAAGGTAATGCAGATGGTTGTTACTTATATTCACGTCATTCCTCTCCATCAAATTTATATTTAGGTGAAGCCCTTGCTGCTATGGAAGGCACAGAAACTGCAACAGTTACCGCTTCTGGTATGGGAGCAATTACACCTGTATTAATGCAATTGTGCGAAGCTGGAGAACATATTGTAAGCAGTAGAACCATTTACGGAGGAACTTATGCTTTCTTAAAAAACTTTGCTCCAAGACTAGGTATTAATACTTCATTTGTAGACATTACTAAATTAAATGTTGTTGAAGCTGCAATTACACCAAAAACTAAAGTACTTTATTGCGAATCTGTAAGTAATCCATTGCTTGAAGTTGCTGATATTAAAGGATTGGCTGAATTGGCAAAAAAACACAATCTGAAACTAGTTGTAGACAATACATTTTCACCTTTATCTATTTCACCTGCAAAATTAGGTGCAGATATTGTAATCCATAGTTTAACAAAATTCATCAATGGTTCATCAGATACTGTTGGTGGTGTTGTTTGTGGCACCCAAGAATTTATAGACCAGCTGAGAAATGTCAATGATGGTGCAGCAATGTTATTAGGCTCAACAATGGATAGTTTGCGCTCTGCATCTGTGTTAAAAAACCTTAGAACATTACACATAAGAATGCAACAGCACAGCCATAATGCAAGCTACCTAGCTAGCAAATTTGAAAAAGATGGTCTAAAAACTGTTTATCCTGGGTTGGTCTCACATCCTTCTCATATATTGTTTAAATCCATGATGAATGATAAATATGGTTTTGGTGGCATGCTAACTATTGATGTTGGTTCATTAGACAAAGCCAATGCTTTGATGGAATTAATGCAAGAACGTAACTTAGGTTATTTGGCTGTAAGCCTAGGATTTTACAAAACCCTATTTAGTGCACCTGGTAGTTCTACATCCTCTGAAATACCAGAGGAAGAACAAGCTGAAATGGGCTTGAGCGATGGACTTATTCGTTTTTCTATAGGTTTAGACGCAGACATAGAGCGTACCTATAAAATGATGAAGGCATGTATGATTGAACTGAATATTCTTGAAGCTGAATTAGCTTAAAACTAATAAAAAAGCCCGAATTTTTATAATCGGGCTTTTTTTATTTTCCTTTTAGACGCATCCAAAGTGCTGACATTGTAAAACTAAAATCTTCTATTTCTGGCTTAAAAGGCAACATATTTAAGCGGTTATTTTCTTTAAATAATTTTAGATTAAAAATTGCTTTGTACCCCTCTTTGGTTTGCACTAACGGATATCTTAAATCTCTATACATGTATTCTTCATTCTCTAAAAATTCAACATTATAGTAATTATTGCTAAACCAAGCTAAATCCTTTACATCCTTATACTCTAAAGATGTAAGTGCTCTAATTTTTGGAATGGTTTTCCAATCCGAAAAACTTTTAGATGTATCCAATAACGAATAGAAACCTACATGATAATCATTTTCAGATTCTGCAATACCATACCAAAGAATGTTATTTAAAATTGCAGGTTGCGTACTAAATCTTGTATGGCTTATACCATTTTCTTTCAATGAAGCCTTAAAAAGATCATCAATGTAGAGCTTATTAAAAATTGTAAATAGCATATAAACAGAACTAATTCCTATACCAGCTTTCAACCAAAATCGTCGCTTTTCATTTTTACGGTTGTAAAACATCAAAACAACCATACTAAATAAAAATGGTATGGTATAAAGAGGGTCTGCTACTGCAATGTTATTAAAGGCTACTCTATAATTAGAAAATGGCGCAAACAATTGCGTACCATATGGTGTAAAACTATCTAAAACTGGATGTGTAAATAATGACCAAAAGAATAATTTTACCCAATCATAAAGATTTGTATTGTTAATTCGTTTGCCTGTGTTAAAGAGATTATAGACAAGCCACCCTAATGTAAAAGCTCCAATAATTGAAAAGAAAATGGAGTGCATAAACCCTCTATGAAAGAGCATAATATCAATCTCATTTTTGAAGAAAATGGCACCAACAAAAACATCAAGATCTGGAATTGTACCACCAATTGCACCAAAAAGTAAAGCTTTATTGCCTATTTTTTTGCCTAGAACAGCTTCACCACAAGCGGCACCTAAAACGATTTGAGTTAATGAATCCATAATTTTTAAAATACAGACGCACAAATGTACGCAAGAATTGCTATTTGCATAGCATTGATGAAAATCGTAACATTACGCAAATAAAGAATAAATACATGCAAGATAAAGACCCTGCAAATATTAAGGCTAAAGATCAAAATATTATTAATAATAAAGAGCTTAGTTTATCTGAAGCCATTATCCCTGTTGTAGTTTTAATGTGCTTATTAGCATATAACATCTTTTTTGCTGATGGAGAGATGTTTGGTGGCTATTCCAATCAATTTATTCTCTTAATAGGTGGTTTTGTAGCTTTTATTGTTGGTTTGCTAAATAAGGTTAATACGGCGACAATGGTGCAAGAAGTTTGGGAAAACCTAAAAAGTGTTTTTGTGCCTATAATGATTTTACTCTTGGTGGGAGCACTAGCAGGAACTTGGCTAATAAGCGGAGTCATTCCTGCCATGGTGTACTACGGCTTAAAAGTATTAAGCCCAGAGATCTTCTTACCAGCATCTGTAGTAATTGCTGCAGTTATCTCTATTGCAACAGGAAGTTCTTGGACAACTTCTGCAACGGTTGGTATTGCACTAATTGGTATAGGCACAGCACTAGGTATTAATCCAGGAATTATTGCAGGAGCAGTAATCTCTGGCGCTTACTTTGGCGATAAAATGTCGCCATTAAGCGACACTACAAACTTAGCTCCTGCAATGGCAGGAACTGATTTGTTTACGCACATTAAATATATGACTTACACCACAGTACCAACCATACTTATTACTTTAGCCGTTTTTTCTGTAATTAGTTTTTCCATTGAAACTTCTGGAAGCTCAGATACAGAATTTCTACTTGGCACAATAAAACAATATTTTAATATTACACCTTGGTTATTCTTGGTTCCTATCGCTGTAGTTGGTTTAATATTACTAAAAACTAAACCGCTAGTAGCTCTAGGATCAGGCGTAGTTTTAGCCATTATTTTTGCCTCTATTTTTCAACAAAACCTTATATCAGAAATCAGTACGTCCGCTTCAGAAACTTTAGTCAATTCTGTTTTTACTGATACCAATATTACCATTTCAAATAAAGACTATAAAGCTGCATTATCTGCGTCTGATATTGATAAAATCAAAAATGACAAAACATTAAGCAACCTATTCACAGACGATGACTTAAAAGGTGTATTTACCAAAGAAAAGTTAGAAATATTTTTTTCTACCGATTATAAAGATACTCCTACGATAAAACATAAAGCTGAAAGTTTAGATAAACTCATAACGA
The DNA here is from genome assembly GCF_001971725.1 of Winogradskyella sp. J14-2. Classification (NCBI taxonomy): domain Bacteria; kingdom Pseudomonadati; phylum Bacteroidota; class Flavobacteriia; order Flavobacteriales; family Flavobacteriaceae; genus Winogradskyella; species Winogradskyella sp. J14-2. Next base: position 705,030 of record NZ_CP019388.1, read on the forward strand.
TCAAAAGACTCCAAAAACTTTTTAGTGCTGGCGGTATGAAAGGTATGCTTTGGACCATATATCTTATTATTTGCGCCATGGTTTTTGGCGGCATAATGGATGGTATAGGCGCATTGTCTAGAATAACAAAAAAATTATTATCTGTTGCCAATACAATTTTTGGATTATTTGCAAGTACAGTGGTCAGTTGTCTAGGTTTAAATGTAATAGCCTCAGATCAATACCTCGCACTTGTTATTCCCGGAAAAATGTTCAAAAAGGCCTATGAAGACAAAGGACTTGCACCAGAAAACCTCAGCAGAACACTTGAGGATTCTGGTACAGTAACTTCTGTTTTAATCCCTTGGAATACATGTGGCGCATATCAAAGTGGTGTTTTAGGCGTAGGCGTTGGCGAGTATTTCGTATATGCTATTTTTAATTGGTTAAGCCCTTTTACTACTTTACTATTTGCTGCATTCAGAATTAAGATTAAATATTTATTAAAAAAGTAAAAATTTATTATTCAAGTAAAATCGAACTATTTTAATAAGTTCGTATTTTATACACTTCTATTTTATCATTATTACAAATTTAGAGGCACTTTTTTGAAGCCATATACTTACACTATAACCTTATTGATTTATAATAAATAATTACTATAAAAACTTACTTGCCTATTGGGTATTTTTGTGTTAAATCAATAATAAACTAAATAAAAATACAATGGCATTTGTAGGAAAACAATTCCCAGATTTAAACGTAAACGCAATGAACGAAATGGGTGATACTTTTAAACTCAACGTTCTTGAAGAAGCAAAAAACAACAATAAAAAAGTAGTATTATTCTGGTATCCAAAAGATTTCACTTTTGTTTGTCCAACAGAATTACATGCATTTCAAGCTGCATTAGGTGAATTTGAAAAACGCAACACAATAGTTATTGGAGCATCTTGTGACACTGCAGAAGTTCATTTTGCATGGTTAAGCACTGCTAGAGATAATGGTGGAATCGAAGGAGTAACATATCCGCTTTTGGCCGATTCTAACAGAAACTTAGCCTCTACGCTTGGTATTTTAGATATCTCTAACGAAATTTATAATGAAAAAACTGGTGTGGTAACTGTAGATGGAGACAACGTTACTTACAGAGCAACTTACATTATTGATGAAGAAGGTATCGTACAACACGAAAGCATAAATAACATGCCTCTTGGTAGAAATGTAAATGAGTACTTAAGAATCATCGATGCTTTAACTCACGTACAAGAAAAAGGAGAAGTTTGTCCTGCAAATTGGGAAGAAGGCAAAGAAGCTATGCAAGCTAATGCTCAAGGTACAAAAGAGTATTTAAAAGCACACTTAAACTAATTATTAGATATGATTCAAGAATTAGATCAAGACAATTTACAAAGTTTAGTTTCCGAAAATGATACTGTTGTTGTACAATACTCAGCAACATGGTGTGGAAACTGCCGAATAATGAAGCCAAAGTTCAAGAAATTAGCAACAGAGAACGAAAACGTAAAATTTATTGTCGCTGATGCTGAAAAATTTCCTGAAAGTAGAAAGTTAGCAACAGTAGATAACTTACCTACATTTGCTACTTTTAAAAATGGTGAGTTCAAAAATCAAGTACAAACTAACAAGTTCGATGTTTTAAAAGAACTTGTTAATGAAGTTATTTAATTATGAAATTACCAGTAATAAAACAATTAACCCAGTTTATCGAAGATAACGATGAAGACTACGTAGTAGAAACAATAGAAACCTTAGAAAACCTAACCGAAGTTCCGTCTTTAAAAGATGAAGAGTTAGATGTTATAGGTGAATTAATTTCTAATATGTATGGTGCAATTGAAGTGCATAAAATGGTAAAAGATGGCACACCAAAAAAGGAAGCTTTAAATACTTTTATGTCTCGTGTTCTTGGATCTATCGATAAATAGAACTGTTAATTGAAAAAGAAAAATATAAAAACCACTTCAGTTGAAGTGGTTTTTTTTTACCTCTATTTTAATATTTCTATTATATCATTTAAGCTTTTTTCCTCAGCATAATCTAAAGCATTTTTACCATCACTATCTTTAATAGCTTTATCAGCATCATGCTTTAGTAAAGTTTCTACAATAATTTTTTGATTGTACTGCGTAGCAAAGGATAATGCAGTTGTTCCGTTCTTATTCTGAATATTTACATTAGCATTATGAGCTAATAGTAAATCTACCAAATCTTTATTTCCCTTAAAACTTACACCAATCAGGGCTGTATTTCCAGAGGCATCTTGTGCGTCAATATTCGATCCCTTTTCAATCAGTAGTTTTGCAATCTCTTCTTGACCAAAATAGGTTGCAAATATTAACGGAGTAAATCCTCTTGCATCTTTAATATTGGCCAAATCTGGATTTCTATTTAACTGAAGTCCTAAATTTTCAATATTGCCTATTTGTATCGTTCTAAAAAATAGTTCTTGCTCGTTCATTTTTATGTTTTCATTAAAAAAGGAATGTGCTAGATTATAGCACATTCCTTCTTTTAGTTGCATTTTGCTATTAATCGATTATTTCTTTAAATCAAATCTATCAGCGTTCATAACTTTAGTCCAAGCTGCTACAAAATCGTTTACAAACTTTTCTTCTGCATCATCGGCAGCATAAACTTCACAAACTGCTCTTAATTCTGTATTAGAACCAAATATTAGGTCTGCACGAGTTCCTGTAAATTTCACTTCGCCTGTTCTACGATCTCTACCTTCAAAGTGTGTTTCATCTTCTGATGTTGCACTCCATGTGTAAGTCATGTCAACTAAGTTCTTAAAGAAGTCATTAGTTAGATGACCTACATTATCAGTAAACACTCCATGTTTAGAAGAATCATAGTTTGCGCCAAGCACACGCATACCACCAACAAGAACAGTCATTTCTGGAATAGATAATGCCATTAAGTTAGCTTTATCCACTAATAAGTCTTCAGCCTTAACATCTAGGTTAGCATTCATATAGTTTCTAAATCCATCACCAAGAGGTTTTAAATAATTGAATTGCTCAATATCGGTTTGTTCTTGTGTGGCATCACCTCTACCTTGCGCAAATGGTACTGACACATTATGACCTGCTTTACTCGCAGCTTCTTCAATTGCAGCATTACCAGCCAATACAATTAAATCTGCCATAGAAACCGTACCTTTAAATTCGTTCTGAATACCTTCAAGAACATTTAAAACTTTATCTAATTCTTTAGGATTATTTACTTTCCAACTTCTTTGAGGCTCTAGTCTTACACGTGCGCCATTTGCACCACCACGCTTATCTGTATCTCTATACGTTGAAGCTGAAGCCCAAGCCGTTCTTACCAGTTCTGGTATACTCAATCCAGATGCTAAAATCATTTTCTTTAATGATTCAATATCTGAATCACTTAATGTATAATCCACTTTAGGTATTGGGTCTTGCCATAGCAATTGTTCTTTAGGCACTTCTGGACCGAGGTAACGATCAATAGGTCCCATATCTCTATGTGTAAGTTTGTACCATGCACGAGCAAAAGCATCCTCAAATGCTTTGTGATCTTTATGAAACTTTTGAGATATTTTTAAGTACTCTGGATCCATCTTTAAAGCAATATCAGCAGTAGTCATCATTAAGGCTTGTTTTCCATTCGGGTCACCAGCTTTTGGCGCCATACGCGCTTTAGATTCTGCTGTTGGTGTCCATTGATGCGCACCTGCAGGGCTTTTTGTTAACTCCCAATCGTAATTTAAAAGTACATCAAAATAATCGGCATCCCATTGTGTTGGGTTTGGTGTCCAAGCACCTTCAATTCCGCTTGTTATCGCATCCTCTAAGACACCACTCTTATAAGTGTTTTTCCAACCTTGACTCATTTCTGCCATTGGTGCACCATGAGGCTCTGCGCCAACATATTGCCCAGGATCCGCCGCACCATGTGCTTTTCCAAAAGTATGTCCTCCTGCAACTAATGCCACAGTTTCTTCATCATTCATAGCCATACGCCCAAAAGTTTCTCTTACATCGTGAGCTGAACCTATAGGATCTGGTTTACCGTCTGGACCTTCAGGGTTAACGTAAATCCAACCCATCATCACTGCTGCAAGAGGGTCTTCTAAATCGCGCTCGGCATAATTATCGTTATTACCATAACGATCATTGTTGGCTCCCCATTCTGTTTCGCTTCCCCAATATATATCCTGTTCTGGCTCCCAAATATCTTCTCTACCACCTGCAAAACCAAAGGTTGGGAATCCCATTGATTCTAAAGCTACATTACCAGCTAAAATCATTAAATCTGCCCAAGAGATTTTGTTACCATATTTCTTTTTTATTGGCCATAACAACAACCTTGCTTTATCCAAATTTCCGTTGTCTGGCCAGCTATTAATTGGCGCAAATCGTTGATTACCTGTACCTGCACCACCTCGTCCATCACCAACTCTGTATGTACCTGCACTATGCCAAGCCATTCTAATCATAAAACCTCCATAATGCCCATAATCTGCAGGCCACCAGTCTTGTGAATCGGTCATTAGTTTTGTTAAATCTTGTTTTAATTCCTCGTAGTTAATACTGTTAAATGCTTTTGCGTAATCAAAATCTTCACCTAATGGATTAGACTTAGAGGCGTGTTGTCTTAAAATATTTAGTTTTAATTCGTTAGGCCACCAATCTCTGTTTCTTACTCCGCCTCCTCCGACAGTATTTTGTTTACCACTTAAAAAAGGGCACTTGCTAGCATCGCTTTCATTAAGCCCTGTCTTATTGTTATCCATTTTTTTTATTTTTTAATTAATTTTTCCTTTATAAAATTATGAAATTAAGTAGTGCCAACTCGTTAAAAACATATTATCTATTTATTTTTTTATAGACATTATCTATAATATAATTATTTGGAATTATTTTAAACAATAGAAATCCATCTTCTTTTGTTTAATTTATAAGACGTTTTAATGAACTTTATACATAAAATGCTAAACACAAGTGTTAAAGACTTGGATTGAAAAAGAATGATTATTAATTTTAGAAATAAAAGCGCTTATGTTATTGAAAAACGTAAACCTTGAAGAAAAAATCCAAAAGCTTAAAAACAAAAGCTTTTCCGAAGATGATATCTTAACTGCTGTAAAGGATATATTAAAAGAAGATGGCAAAAAAGACGATGAAGTTTTGAAAACGTTATCTGGTCGTAACACGGCTTCTACAAACGCTTTTAATGTAGACTTATTAGAAACTAACAACATCTATCACATTGATCAAATTAAAAAAATGTGTGTAGATTATAGATTACGTTTTTTAGACAGCAGGTTTTTTAAAGCCAAATTGCCTTACGAAGCCATTTCTAAGATTAAGCAGCTAGAAAAAGAACATGGCACAGTATTAAATGGATTTAAAATAATGGCTCCCTCTAAGTTGTTTAAGCTAGAAAATTACGATGACCCTTTACTGTTTGCTCCCATAGGTAATGGCTACTATTATCTTATCCACAAATGGGGAAATGATTTAAGTCCATTTAGAAAATTATTAGCTTGGCCATTTAAACATTTTGAAAATTTTGTTTTTTGCGTCTTTATTTTAAGTATGCTTTTAACAGGATTAGTACCCGATGGTACTTTTCATGGTGAAAAAACCTCTGAAAATGCTGGCGTTATATTTTTGTTTATGTTTAAATCTCTAGTTGCTGTAACACTATACTATGGGTATTTATCCGGAAAAAACTTTAGTGTTTCAGTTTGGGACAGTAAATATTACAACAATTAATTGGTGTAACTTTTTGAAGTTTTTTGTAACTTATTAAAATATAAAATTTGGTTTGGTATGAACACTTCAGAATACAGTAAAATATACGAGGGTAATTTTGTTTTAATTACCAGAATTAAAAGCGAACTAGAAAGCAATGGTATTAATCCTATCATTAAAGATGAAGGCGAGTCTCAACGGCTAGCTGGTTACGGCTCGCTTAATCAAGGTTTCCAAGAGATCTATGTTAATAATGAAGAATTAGACAAGGCACTTGCTATCGTAGAAGTAGTTAAAGCTGAGATGGAGGCTGATTCTTAGTATGCAGTACTAAGTACTAAGTAAATCAGTCGTTCAGTTACTAAACTATTAAGCCTCAACAGCATACATTTTCTCACGCTGTTCCTTTATCTTTTTGTCGCTCATGTATTCATCAAATGTCATGTAACGATCTATAACTCCATTTGGTGTAAGCTCTATAATTCTGTTTCCTACCGTTTGTGCAAACTCGTGATCGTGCGTGGTTAGCAATACAGTGCCTTTAAAGTTTTTAAGCGCATTGTTAAATGCGGTAATACTCTCAAGATCTAAGTGGTTTGTTGGTTCATCTACCATAACAACGTTAGCTCTCATCATCATCATTCGGCTAAGCATACAACGTACTTTTTCACCACCAGATAATACATCTGCAGTTTTTAGGGCTTCTTCACCACTAAATATCATTTTCCCCAAGAAACCTCTTATGTAGACTTCTTCCCGCTCTTCTTCAGTAGTTGCCCATTGACGTAACCAATCAACTAAAGTTAACTTGTTATCAAAATACTCACTGTTATCTAGTGGCAAGTACGATTGTGTTGTTGTAACTCCCCAAGAAAATTTTCCTTCATCTGGGTTTTGCTTGCCGTTTATAATTTCATAAAACGCAGTAGAGGCTCTGGAGTCTTTAGAACAAATAACAACCTTATCGCCTTTTGCAAGGTTAATGTCTATATCTTTAAATAACACTTCGCCATCAATACTTGCTGCTAAACCCTCTACATTTAAAATCTGATCACCAGCTTCACGCTCACGCTCAAAAATTATTGCAGGATATCGACGACTGCTAGGCTTAATGTCTGCAATATTTAGTTTATCAATCATCTTCTTTCTACTTGTTGCTTGCTTGGATTTCGCAACATTTGCAGAAAAACGACGTATAAATTCTTCTAATTCTTTCTTCTTTTCTTCAGCCTTTTTGTTTTGTTGTGCACGCTGTTTGGCAGCTAACTGAGACGACTCGTACCAAAAGGTATAGTTACCGGAATAGTGATTTATTTTTCCGAAATCTATGTCCGAGATATGCGTACAAACGGCATCCAAGAAGTGACGGTCGTGAGACACTACAATAACACAATTGTCATAATGAGCTAAGAAATTCTCTAACCAAGAGATAGTTTCATAATCCAAATCGTTGGTAGGCTCATCCATAATCAATACGTCAGGATTTCCAAATAAAGCCTGTGCTAATAACACACGTACTTTTTGCTTACCATCTAAGTCTCCCATTAAGGAATAATGTAAGTCTTCCTTAATCCCTAGGTTAGATAGCATGGCAGCGGCATCACTATCAGCATTCCAGCCGTTCATTTCTTCAAACTCCACTTGGAGCTCTCCAATTTTCTCAGCATTTTCATCTGAGTAATCTGCATATAAGGCGTCTATTTGGGTTTTTAACTTATACAATGGTTTATTACCCTTAAGAACCGTTTCTAAAACAGTATCCTCGTCGTGCTTATTATGATTTTGCTCCAGTACAGACATACGCTTGCCTGGCTCTAAATGTACATGACCTGAAGTTGGATCCATTTTTCCTGCTAAAATCTTCAAAAAAGTAGATTTTCCTGCACCATTAGCACCAATAATTCCATAACAATTACCATTATTAAAAGTGGTGTTTACTTCATCAAAAAGGATACGTTTTCCAAATTGAACAGATAGATTAGAAACTGATAACATAACTTACAATTTTAGTCTTTTTAGCCTTTTGTTAATTAAAGGCATTTTTTGAGAGTGCAAAAGTAGAAAAATTAAGCGATTGAGCGAAATAAATGGTTGCTATAACAAGATTTAACTAGGTATTAACAAGACTTCATGTTATCATCATATATTTTTGTTTGCAAACTGTAGTAAAATCCCCATGCTATTTAGATTTATTGTACTTTCACTCTTTATGCTTATCACTGTTGGTTGCAAGGTAAACACTAACAATAGTGATGAATATGCCTATATTGGAGGTGAAATTATTAATCCTAAAAACAACAACGTTATCTTGTACAACACTAAAGGAAAAGTTGTTGATTCTGTAACACTAGATAGTAATAATAGGTTTATTTACAAAATTGAAAATCTAGATCCTGGATTACACTCTTTTACACATGGTGGTGAATATCAACTTATTCTTTTAGAACCTAATGATAGTGTTATGTTTAGATTAAACACGTACGATTTTGACGAATCTCTCGTGTTTACTGGCGAAGGAGCTCGAAAAAACAATTATCTTATTGACACGTATTTAGCTAACGAACAACACGCTAAAAAATTGGTACATTATGCCAAAATGGATCCTGAGGAATTTAACGCATTTATAGATGAAAGACGCAACAAAGAACTAACAAAATTTCAAAACTTCTTATTAGACAAGGACGAATCTGAATTATTTAAGTCTATTATTGAAACCAATATTAACTACAATTCTTACGCGGATAAGGAGATATATCCATTTGCGTACTTCGGAAACAATAAGCTTATACATATAAAGGATTTACCAGAAGATTTCTATACACACAGAAAATCTGTTGATTACAATGCTACCCATCTCAGTCACTTATATGCTTACAATCGATTTTTATTTTCTCATATCGATAATCTAGCAGCGCAGAACTATTATAAGAAGCATAATTTTCATAGTGCCTTTGATAGACATGCTATGGAATACAATAAGTCTAAGTTAGATTTAATTGACAGTATTATTTCTGATGAAACGATTAAGAATAATCTTTTAAAATATAAAACCAGAGATTTTGTAAGCTACAACCATACTGAAGCCGAAGCTGATGAAATCTTGAACTATTATCTACCAAAAAGCACCAACGAAGAGGATAAGGAAAGTATTAAAGAGCTTGTTTGTTCGCTCAAGCTTTTAAGGCAAGGTAACCCTATTCCTAATCTAGAAATTGTAAATTATGACAATACTGAACACAACCTTAATTCGATAATAGAAAAGCCTACTATTATTTATTTTTGGTCATCTAATTCTAAAATGCAGTACAGAAACAGTCATTATAAAGTTAAGAGTTTAAAAAACGTATTCCCTCAGGTGGAATTTGTTTCAATTAATCTTAATGCTAACGACGATAAATCTTGGAAAAGCATTATAAATAATTACGATTTTCCAACTGAAAATGAGTATAAATTTAAATATCCTGTAAAAGCAAGAAAAGTACTGGCGGTTAATTATCTTAATAAAGCCATTATAGTTAACGAGAACGGAATGATTTTACACCCTAATGTTAATATTTTTAAATCTGATTTTACAGAAATGCTTGGAGATATGTTGCAAAAAAAACACCTCATTGCTAAACAATAAGGTGTCTGCGATTATTTTTAAGCATTTACTTTATTAATTTCCTTTTTTATAGTCCGCTAAGAATTTTTCTAAACCAATGTCAGTTAATGGATGCTTTAATAATCCAGTGATTGAACTTAAAGGTCCTGTCATAACATCTGCACCTAATTTTGCACAATCTATAACATGCATAGTATGACGTACAGAGGCTGCTAATATCTCTGTATCAAAAGCATAGTTATCAAAAATATGTCGGATTTCTGCAATAAGATTTAAACCATCAGTAGAAATATCATCTAAACGACCAATAAATGGAGACACATAGGTAGCACCAGCTTTTGCTGCTAATAATGCTTGACCTGGAGAAAATACCAACGTTACGTTTGTTTTAATTCCTCTATCAGAAAAGTATTTACAAGCCTTTACACCATCCTTAATCATAGGAAGCTTAATAACAATCTGGTCGTGCAACTCAGCTAAGGCCTCTCCTTCTCTTACCATACCTTCAAAATCTGTAGAAATAACTTCTGCTGAAACGTCTCCATCTACGATATTACAAATATCTACATAGTGCTTCATAATGTTATCTACACCTGTAATGCCTTCCTTAGCCATTAACGATGGATTCGTTGTTACACCATCTAAAATACCCATATCCTGAGCTTCTTTAATCTGGTCTAAATTGGCTGTGTCAATAAAAAATTTCATTTAAGTAAATTTATTTTGTTGTGTTTTTTAGTTGCCGCGAATTTACAACTATTACGACTGATGACTTTAAAGATTTTAATAAAATATATTAACAAGTTGTAAAATACAAAATGTAGTCTATTCTATAATAAGTGTATAGGTTTTAGAAGTTCTATAACTACACAAGTCATCAACATTATCATCAAAATCATTTCTAAATGGACCATCTACTTCGAGAAAAATAGTAATTTCAAAAATCCCTGCTTCTTCTGGTGTACCTTCTAAACTAATGGTTCTAAAGTTTACAAAGTAGTCCATTCCCAAAGGCAAACCCTCTACATCAAAATAATAGTCATAATCGTTATCTCTAGGTTCGTTATTTATCTCTGCGTCTAAATCTACATAGTAATAATCTTCTGTATTACCAATAGGAAATTGTTTATTAGGCAGCTCTGGCTCTTTAGGAAAAATACATAGTGGCTCTTCGCAACCCAAAAGCGTACTTAAGGATAAAATAGCGAGTAGTAGCGTTCTTTTCATGATAGGTATTTTAGATGTACATATCAAATAGTGTACCAAAACCTTTTAAATATTGTAATGGTTCATCAATAGTTTCTCGTAGATTTTATCTGGCAAAACGCGTTTAAGCACAATAGAAAACTTCTGCATAAATGCACCAACTTTGTAATGAATTTTAGGAGATTTAGTTTCAATAATTCTAAAAATAGCCTCTGCCATTTCTTTAGGATCTCCACCTTCATCAACATGTTCATCCATTGTTTTTAAAGAATGTCCATACTTTTCTTTGTATGGTGAATCTTCTAAAACGGGTGCATGATATCTGCCTGCGGCAATGTTTGTGGCAAAATCTCCTGGAGCAACATTGGTCATTTCTATATTAAAATCCTTAAGCTCCATCCTAAATGCTTCAGTTATAATTTCTAAAGCTCCTTTACTGGCACTGTAAATTCCTCTAAACGGTAAACCCATATAACCTGCAATTGAGGTGATGTTAATAATTAAGCCCGAGTTTTGAGCTCTCATAGCAGGCAATGTAGCCTTTATAACATTGATAGGTCCAAAAAAATTAGTCTCAAAGTTTCGTTTTATCTCTGCATCCGGAATTTCTTCCACAGGACCCGTAATACCAGCACCAGCATTATTTATAAGGACATCTATTCTGCTTTCTTGTTTTAAAACTTCAGCAATACACGACCAAATCGTTTCAGGTTTTGTAACATCTAAAGCCACAATAGGAAATTTACTGTTTGGATAATGCTTTGGATTTCTGCTGGTTCCATAAACCTTAAACCCTTTTTGCTGCAAAAATTCGCCTACTGATTTACCTATTCCTGAAGACCCTCCAGTTATTAAAACAACTTTAGACATTTTATTAAGTTAGAAGTTGGAAGTTAAAAGTACAAAGTTTTAGATAGTTCTAAAACATTCAATACTTCATTTTAGCGCATAAAAAAAGGCAAGCTACCTACATCACACCGCTACGACCGCGTACCTTTGCTACGTTCCCGTCCTGGAGGATTAAGCAGGAGCTGGTTGTGTAGGACTTGCCTGGTGGCAAAGATACAACCTTTTAATACTTTAACAATGATTTTTAAACTGAATTTTATTTAATACCTTTCCTGAAAATTCTAAGACATTCATGCAATTTTACAAGTACCTCATTATCTTTTGCTTAAGCCTGGCTTTAATTAATTGTGGAGAAACCAATACCGCAAGTCAAACAGGATTATCTATTGATCTAAACACAAAGTCGTTATTATTGGGCGATAGGTTAAACCTTAGCATCAGCAACCCTAAAAAGTTAAATATTACAAATATTAGTTACCAACTAGAGGGTAAATCCATTGCTAAAGATGCTGTGCTAGAAAATATAACCTTAGGGGAAAAATCTCTAGTTGCTACCATTACATATGATGATAAAACCGAAACCATTAGTAAAACCATTACTATTTACAACAACAGCATCCCTTCTATTTACAATTACGACATTGTAAACACTTACCCTCACGACATTACATCTTACACGCAAGGCCTAGAGTTTTACAATGGTGAGTTGTACGAAAGTACTGGTCAGTACAACGAATCAAAGCTTAGAAAAGTAAATTTTGAAACTGGTGAAGTTTTAAAAAACATTAACCTTGATAACAATTTTTTTGGTGAAGGTTTAACAATTTTAGATGAAAAACTTTACCAATTAACATGGAGAGCAAAGCGTGGCTTTGTATACGATGTAAACACGTTTGAAAAACTAAAAACCTTCAATTACGGCACAAGTAAAGAAGGTTGGGGAATTTGTAACGACGGTAAACAACTGTATAAATCTGATGGTACCGAAAAAATCTGGATTCTTAATCCCGATAATTTATCTGAAGTCAGCCATATCGAAGTATATACTGAAAAAGGCAAAATTCCAGCTTTAAATGAGCTCGAGTGGATTGATGGTAAAATATTTGCCAATATCTATCAAAAAAATGGCGTGGTAATTATTAATCCTAAAACAGGAGGCGTAGAAGGTGTTATTAATTTTACTCCTCTTAGAAAATTAGTAACCCAACACAACGAGTTAGATGTTTTAAATGGTATTGCTTACCACCCTGAGCGCAAAACCATTTTTGTGACTGGTAAAAACTGGGACAAACTTTTTGAAGTAAAAATTAAAAAGCAATAAGCCTACTTTGCAAACCTTTGAAAAAACCATCATTGTTTCTAAAGACGACCTAGATCAACTTAACCACGTTAACAATGTGCGCTATGTGCAATGGGTACAGGATATTGCGGAAGCACACTGGTTAAAAAATGCGCCCAAAACCATTTTAGAGAACTACTTTTGGGTAATGCTAAGTCATAATATTCAGTATAAAGGCGAAGCATTATTAGGAGATAAATTAACTGTAAAAACCTATGTTTCAAAATCAGAAGGCCTCACTTCTATTCGTCATGTAGAAATTACTAATAAAACCAATGATAAGATCATTGTCACCTCTGAAACAAAGTGGTGTTTTATGAATATGGCCACCAAAAAGCCTGCAAGAATCCCAGCAGAAGTCGCCAAACTGTTTGATTAACATTTCTTTAGGTTAAAGTTTTTTTAATCCTAACTTCGGTTTAACCGATAAAGTGTTTCTTTAAAGCACTAATCAACTACTAATGCGGTTTTCACTAATCTTTTTGCTCTTCTTGTCCTTCTATTTCAACCTATCTGCACAAACTTTAAAAGGAAAAGTTTACGACACTAAGACGGTTGTTAAGGATATGAAAGTCATCAACAAAACACAGAATATACTTACCATCACCAATAATGACGGAGATTTTAGCATTCAAGCTAAGGTCAATGACACGATTATATTTCAATCCATTTTTTACCATCCTTTAGAAGTTGTACTAAAGCAATCTCATTTTGATGATGTTACTATTTTTGAAGTCGATGAAATTATCAGTGAGTTAAATGAAGTTAAGATCACTAATGAAAAAAAGAATAAGTTTGACTCTATATCTTATTACGCTACCATAAAGACTGAACAAAAACATCTATCAAAGAAACCGTTGGTAAAAAGTGGAGATAATTTAATGCCTACCTTAGATCTTAAACAACTATATAAAGGTATTTCAAAACTTCTTAGAAAACGGAAAAATGAAAATATAGAAAACAAAATTCCCCTAGACTATCAAGAATTAGAATCATTTTTTGCAACAGATGATTTTTTTAATAAAGAGCTACTTACTTTAGATTTAAAAATTCCTGAAAACAACATCAATCTTTTTATTGATTATTGTGCCAAGAAAGGTGTTAGAAAAGAATTGTTAAAAGACAAAAACAAGATGCAACTTTTAGAAGAATTGGTAGTTCACAGTCAATTATTTCTTATTCTTCTTGAAGAATATGGTGAAGAGGCTACGGTAAAGGATTAATCTGTGTCATTCAGAGCGAGGTACGAGTGAAGAATCTCTTAATTGTTAATACAAAGATTTTTATAAATAGATTCTTCGGTCAGGCTTCCCTCTGAATGATATGATATGTATTAATTATACCATTGCATACTAAATCATAACTTCAAAAGTTATATTTTTAAGCCAAATTATATTTATCTCTTATGAAGCGATTGTTATCCTTCCTTATTTGTTTTATTGTTTTGTTATTCTGGAGTTCTTGCCGCAAAGACTTCGAATTCGCACCAAGCACAGGCAACTTAGAATTTGAACGTGACACAGTTTACCTAGATACCGTATTTACAAATATTGGCTCTAGCACGTACAATCTAAAAGTATACAACAGAAGTGACGATGATATTGTAATACCTACCATTCAATTAGAAAATGGAGTCAATTCATTTTATAGAATGAATGTTGACGGTACCACAGGATTAGAAGGCGCACAGCAAGGAAAATTCTTTGAGAACGTAGAGCTTTTAGCCAATGATAGTTTATTCATTTTTATTGAAACAACTATTGACATTTCAACGCTATCCACCTTGGAAAATCAATTTTTATACACCGATAAAATACTGTTCGATTCAGGCAGCAACCAGCAAGATGTCGACCTCGTAACTTTGGTAAAAGATGCGGTTTTCATTTTTGCAAATAGAGATGAAGATACTGGCATTATAGAAACGCTAACCTTTGATGTTGATGGTGACGGCACACCAGACGAAACTACATTACAAGGACGCTATTTAGAAAACGACGAACTCACCTTTACCAACGAAAAGCCTTATGTAATTTATGGTTATGCTGGTGTTGGAGCAGGACAAACCTTAACGATGGAACCTGGTGCACGTGTGCATTTTCACGCAGATTCTGGCATCATTGTTACCGAAGGAGGAACACTGAGTATAAATGGAGATTTAAGTACAGACCAAGAGGTATTAGAGAATGAGGTTATTCTCGAAGGAGATCGTTTAGAACCACTATTTAGTGATGTACCAGGACAATGGGGAACGATTTGGTTATTTAATGGTAGTGAAAATAACACCATGAATTATGCAACTATTAAAAATGCTACCATTGGTGTATTGTCAGAATTTGGGCAGACTGACACTAACAACAAATTAACCATTACCAACAGTCAAATATACAATTCTAGTGCTTTTGGATTATTAGGACGTGCAACCTCCATTGCTGCAGAAAATCTAGTAATTAACAACTCAGGGCAGTCCTCTTTTGCTGGCACCTTGGGTGGAAAATACAATTTTACCCACTGTACCATTGCTAATTATTGGAATAGCAGTTTTAGACAGTTTCCAGCGCTATTGCTAAACGATTTTATTGTGGATGAAAACAACACTGTTTTTACAAATACAACAGAAGCTGAATTTATAAATTGTATTATTTATGGAAACGACAACCCTGAAATTCTTCTAGAAAATGAAGGTGATGCCTTTGACTTTAAATTCACCAATTGTCTTATTCGCTTTAACAATGAAAATCTTGAAGGTACAGGAAATTATATCTTTAGCGATGCAACACGTTACGAAGGTATAATCCGAAACATAGATCCAGATTTCGAAGATCCTTTTGAAAACCTAATGCGTATTGGAGAAGATTCTGGTGCTAATGGTGAAGCACTACTATTAAATCCTAGTGGAAATGATTTATTAGGAAATCAAAGAGGTTTAACCAACGGACTTCCTGATATTGGCGCTTATGAGAGTACTCCTTTCGAAGATTAAAATTTATTTAGATTATAGAAAAAAGCCTTTCAATTTTTTGTTTGAAAGGCTTAAATTTTATTATTGTCATGCTGAACTGTCAAACTGAGCTTGTCCAAGTGTTGTTTCAGTATCTCACTTACACAATTGATTCTCAAACAAATTCAGAATGACCCAGCTTCTATTAAGCATTAAACAAAGGTCTGCCACCCATAAGTTCATTTACCTTTTCAGCAACACCTTCTAATACAGTTTCATTTTCATAATTATTGATGACTTCATCAATTAGATCCACTACGTAAGCCATGTCAGTTTCTTTTAAACCTCTTGTTGTAATGGCTGGTGTACCAACTCTAATACCAGAAGTCACAAAAGGAGATTCTGTGTCAAATGGCACCATGTTTTTATTAACTGTAATATCTGCTTTTACCAAAGCATTTTCAGCATCTTTACCTGTTATATTTTTATTTCTAAGATCTATAAGCATCATATGGTTATCAGTACCTCCAGAAATTAAGTTATAATCTTTAGCCACAAAAGCCTGTGCCATAGCATCAGCATTCTTTTTAACTTGTAGCATATAATGTAAAAACTCGTCTGTTAGTGCTTCGCCAAAAGCAATCGCTTTAGCTGCAATAATATGCTCTAAAGGTCCACCTTGGTTTCCAGGGAATACACCAGAATCCAACAATCCTGACATTTTACGAAGTTTGCCATTCTTTAAAGTAATACCAAATGGGTTATCAATATTTTCGCCCATCATAATCATTCCTCCTCTTGGTCCACGTAACGTTTTGTGTGTCGTTGTAGTTACCACGTGGCAATGTGGCATTGGATCGCTTAAAATACCTTTGGCAATTAAACCCGAAGGATGCGAAATATCTGCTAATAAAACAGCACCAACGTTATCGGCCACTTCTCTAAATTTGGCAAAATCCATATCACGAGAATATGCCGAAGCGCCTGCTATAATTAATTTTGGACGTTCTTTCTCTGCAACATCAGATAGCATGTCATAGTCAATATAACCTGTATCTTTCTTTACACCATAAAATGTAGGTCTATATAATTTACCTGAAAAGTTTACTGGCGAACCGTGGGTTAAATGACCTCCATGAGATAAATCGAACCCTAAAATAGTGTCACCTGGATTTAAACACGCATGAAAAACCGCTGTATTGGCCTGGCTGCCAGAATGTGGCTGCACATTGGCATAAGCAGCACCAAATAAGGTTTTAGCCCTTTCTATAGCAATTTGTTCTACTTCATCTACGACTTCGCAACCACCATAGTAGCGTTTTCCAGGATAGCCTTCGGCATATTTATTGGTTAGTACAGAACCTGCAGCTTCCATAACCTGGTCACTTACAAAATTCTCCGAGGCAATGAGTTCTATACCATCTGTTTGGCGTTCTTTTTCGGCTTGTATTAACTCAAATATCTGTTCGTCGCGTTGCATAATTAATGTCTTTGTTAAATGAATACAAAAATAAGCATTACATTAGTTTTAATATTAAAATTTATGTAGGTTTGAATAGAAAATAATGAACATTTAATCAACAAAATATATTATGTCAATTTCAGCCAACGACCCAAACAGAACATCGTGGTTATACGTTAATAAATACTCTGATTTTCCAATACAAAATATCCCGTTTGGTGTATTTTTAACTAGAGAAGATATTATTACCATAGGAACACGTATTGGAGATACAGCGATAGACCTGGGTGCACTGCATCAGTTGGGTTATTTTGAGGGTATTCCGCTTACTGATGATATTTTTCTTCAAGATTCTCTAAATGACTTTATAGCAGACGGCCGTAAAACATGGCGCGCAGTCCGCAATCGTGTTGCTGAAATTTTCGACTCTAATAACAACGAATTAAAAAACAACACCAAGCACAAGGAGATTATATGTTTTAGATTAGATGAAATAGAAATGCAAATGCCTGTGCATGTTGGTGACTATACGGATTTTTATTCTAGTAAAGAGCATGCCACCAATGTAGGTGCTATGTTTAGAGATCCAGATAATGCACTTTTACCTAACTGGCTTCATATTCCAGTTGGCTATCATGGTCGTAGTTCTTCAATTGTAACAACACATATTCCAATTCACAGACCTCAAGGACAAACCTTACCAGAAGGTGCAGACAAACCTGTATTTGGCCCGAGCCAATTGGTAGATTTTGAACTGGAAATGGCATTCATTACTACAGATGCTAATGATCTTGGTGAACCAATTCCTGTTGAGGAAGCTGAAGAATATATCTTCGGATTAGTGGTGTTTAACGACTGGTCGGCTAGAGATATTCAAAAATGGGAATACGTGCCATTAGGCCCTTTCTTAGGAAAGAATTTTGCATCGTCTATGTCTCCATGGATTGTAACCCTAGATGCCTTAGAGCCATTTAGAGTAGCAAGCCCTGAGCAAAATCCTAAGCCTTTAGAGTATTTACAAACAAAAGGAAAGCACAGCTTTGACATTCATTTAGAAGCCGGAATTATCCCTAAAGGAGGTAAAGAAACTACAGTTTGTAAAACAAACTTTAAATACATGTACTGGAATATGGCTCAGCAATTAGCGCATCATACGGTTAATGGGTGCCCTGTAAATGCTGGCGATATGATGGGTAGTGGCACCATTTCTGGCCCAACACCAGATTCCTATGGCTCAATGCTAGAGTTAACATGGAAAGGTACTAAGCCCGTGAAGCTAAAAGATGGTACCGAGCGTAAGTTCATTAACGATTACGATACTGTGGTAATGCGTGGCTATTGCGAAAATGATGATGTACGCATTGGCTTCGGACAGGTAAAAACACAATTATTGCCTGTTTTTAATCCAAAGAAGAAAAAGTAAATATAAAGCGCCTCGTTAAAACGCTTAGCTCGAAATTGTTTATCAATTCCGAGCTTTTTTTTAACCCTCCCACTATACCCAAAACCCAAAACCCAACTCCCAAAACCCCTAAACAAAAAACTGGCACAATGATTGGTTTATACTATACATAAACCATAAAATACAAGATTATGAAGCGATTATTACTTATTACAGTACTTGTTTCGGCACTCGTATCTTGTAGTGCCAAAAAACAAATTGAAGAAGCCATCAGTCATGGCAATTACGACCATGCCATTTCTGAAGCACTTAGAAATTTAGAAAACAACAAAGACAAAAAGCGTAAGCAAGCTTATGTGATCATGCTAAAGGATGCTTATGATAAAGTTTTAGTAGAAGATTTGGCACAAATTGCGCATCTCAAAAAAGATGGCAATCCTGAGTTATACAAAACAATCTATGAAAGCTATGCGGATTTAGAAGCTCGACAAAATGCCATTAAGCGCATATTGCCACTTCAAGTAAATGGTAGAGAGATCTCTTTTGTTTTTAGCGATTACTCAAGTGAATTAGTTGATTACAGATATAAGACTTCAGACTATTTAATGGACAAAGGTTTGGACTTGTTGGATACTGAAGATAAGTTCAATGCACGTGAAGCGTATAACCTTTTTGATTATGTAAATAGCATTAACCCAAATTTTGAAGATGTTACAACATATATGCTAGAAGCACACAGAAAAGGTATGGACTATGTACATGTGTCTATTTTAAACCAAACACATCAAATTATACCGCAACGTTTAGAATCTGAGCTTTTAGATTTTAACACCTATGGTCTTAACCAATTCTGGACAACATACCACGCTGTTGCAGACAACAAAATAGATTATGATTTTGCTATGGAACTGCAATTAAAGCGCATTAACATTTCTCCAGAGCGTATTAACGAGAGACAGCTATTAAGAGAAAGGCAAATTGTTGATGGTTGGGAATACCTTTTAGATGATAACGGTAATGTAGCCAAAGATAGCTTAGGCAACGATATTAAAGTAGATAAGATTGTAAATGTTAGAGCAAGATTTTTTGAAGTATTACAAACCAAATCCTCACAGGTAATTGCAGACGTGGTGTATAAAGACTTAAAACAAAACCAGGTTATTGATGCCTTTACCATAGACAGCGGATTTACCTTTGAAAATGTTTTCGGTCGCTTTAAAGGAGACCGAAGAGCACTGAATAGAGACGATATTAATATCTTAAGGCAAAGACAAGTACGTTTTCCTACGGATGAGAAAATGGTCTATGACTCTGGAGAAGATCTAAAACTGAAATTAAAAAATATTATCAGTTCATATCGTTTGAATAGTTAGTAATTATAAAACCTCTCATGTTCATTGAGCTTGTCGAAATGTGAGAGGTTTTTTTATTGGTTACGCTTATCGGTTTTGTATATGAAAAGTAGCGGATTTCACACACTAACTTTTCGGATTATAACTGACCTTTAATTTGTTCATTTTCTTTCGATTAAGCGAATAAACCGCTATTTTTTATATGCGGTGTTGGTAGCCGTTTTTATTCCATCTTTTTTAGAATTCAACTAAAAATTCCAAGTTAAATTTAGCAAAAAGTATCGTGGTAATAAATTACTTCTAAATACTGTCGTTGATATGTCAGAGGTTTGAATTTGCTCAAAATTATTTTCATTAGTAATATTTTGCATTTCTAAACGTGCCTCCCAATTTTTGCTTTTTGGTCTATGTCTTAAAGTTGCATCAAAAAAGAAGAATTGATTATCGGATTTTTCTGTATCTGGCAAGTAATAGTCGGTAGAAACAATTAAAAACCAACGTTTATTTGGTTTAAAAATGAGCTTGAGATTATTTTGCCAAGAAGCGTTTGTAAATGCTGACTGGTTTTCATTCTTTGACTTGGAATACTCATATGTAAAAGTGTTTTCAAAATTTATTGGAATTTCAAAAGCTGTTTTCCAAAAAAACGAATTACTCAAAAAATCATCTTGATTTAGCCTTAAATTCGAATTGTTAACAATATTTTTGAAGTTAGAAATGGAATAATTACTTGTTAACTTTATAGTAGATTCAATAAAAGAAAAATATTTTGAAACTTGAACATTCATATTCCAATTGCTATTATTTTGTGGCAAAAAAAAGTATTCTATTTGAGTAGTATTTTCTGTAATATTTTGATTGGTAAAAAAGTTTCCTTTGGACTTTTGGTAACTAATGTTTGCGTTAAGTTGAAATTGATTATACAAATCATTATTAAAATACAACAAACTATATCTTTGACTGTTTTGTAATTTTAAACTTGGTAAATTATTAATGGTAGTTCGGTTGTTAATCAATACTTGGTTTAAAAAGAAATATTGTTCTGCGTTAGTGTTTTGATTGTAGCCTGCATTGGCGGTTATAAAAGAGACTGAATTTAGAACATATTTAACTTTTAAAGCAGGTTCAAAAATGAAATTATTTTGAGTTTCTTCATCATTTACTAAGTTCTGTTCTAAGCTTTGATTTAAAACTCTAATTGAATATGATGGCGAAATATGCCATTTTCCTCGATTAAAATTATATACTCCTGTGTTAAAAATGTTGCTTTTTGAATAATCAAAATTATTTTCTGAAATGTTTTCTTCTGAATTAAACAACCTCGAAATGAAAGGCGAATAGTTGAAATTTCCACCTAAGGTAAACGTGTATTTATCTTTTTTTCCTGAACCAAGATAAGTTGCTTTTCCCTCTAAAAATGTTCGTTTAAACACACTTTCTTGGGTGTTATTTAATGCATCTACGTCAAATAATGATGGTGTAATGTTAAAGGTTTGTGGCAAATCATTAAATGAATGAAAAAGTGAAAGTTGCAAAGCCTTTTTATCAGAAAGCTTTTTTGTCCAAAGTAAATCTTGTTTTAAGTAAAAATCTTCCGTTTTTAAAAAGGTTGAAAACTCATCGGTTTGGTTTTGAATTATTGTTGTGGGTGTCTCTATGTTCTCTTGACGTAATCTTAAGTTATATTCTAATAAGGAAGTTTTTGAAGTATTGTATTTTATTTCTAAATCGCCACGATATTGCTGTGGTCTTTTTGTTATAAATGTATTATCTATTGTTGTAAACACATCATTGTTTATCTGAAAATCATTTTGAAAAAGTTGATTAGTAGTTATTCTATCTTGCAAATAATACAAATTTGTTTTAACACTCAACCTAGGATTAATTTTAAAAATAGCATTATTATTACCAAAAAACTGATTGTTGATGTTTGCTCTTCTATTTTCTAATAGATTTGAGAAACGAGTTTCGGGTATTATTTTGTTTGCAAAATAATTTTGTTCTTTTTGTTGTTCAAGATTAAAACTAAATCCAAAATAATCAAAAGGTGAGCGGTTGACACCTATATTATTATAACCTAAAGTAGCAAATGATTTATAGGACTTTGTGATGCCTAAGACATTTGAACTTATATCATAAGAAATACTGCCATTTTCAAAGAGACCTGAGGCAAAATCTGCATTTCCCGAAAAATCAATTCTCCCTTTTTTTAATTTTAAATTTAATGATACTTTACCACCTTGTTCTATGCCTTTTAAAAGTGGATTTTCTGCATAATTATCTATGGCTTCTATTTGTTCCACCATATCTACATTGATGTTCTTTGTGCCTAATGTATAGTTGAATCCAAATAAATTATCGCCATCCAATGTAACTGTCTCTATGGATTTGCCTTTGTATTTAATTTCGCCTGTGTTACTGTTTACGTCTATACCAGGTAATTTTTTTATAACTTCTTCAATTTTATTTTCTGAACCATCTAAAAACCTCGATACATTGAAAGAAATAGTATCCTTTTTAATTTTGAATGCTTTCTTTTTCGCCAAAATTACTACTTCATCTAGTAGAGTATTGTTGTCTCTATTTAAAAAAATATCTAAATTATATGTCCTGTTTTTTTGAATATTGGATATAACAATAGTATCAGATATGTAGCCATTACTTTTTGTAATTAACAAAATACTCTTATAATTGTTTTTTAGATTATAAGAGAAACTTCCTTTCCTTACAACGTAAAACTCTTTTTTTTTTAGTGAGTCGTTCAGTTCTCCGATTATAATTGTGGAAGTTAAATACTCATTAGATTCAATATTTCTGACATTACCATTTATTGTTTGAGATTGTACAGATGTTGCTAATAGAAATAGAGCTAGAAAAATATTAAAATTCAATACCGTCGCCAGTCTGTGCTTTCTCATATATAATTTCGGGCTTATTAACTTTATAATAATCTGAATAACCAGTTTCTTCTTTTTCGGATTTAAAGTATTTAATTAAATTATCAATGTATGTAACGTATAGTTCTTTAAATGATTTCCAATCATATAATTTTTCGTTTTGGAAATTAATTTCTTTCTCTTTAAAGTCTGGTATTTTTCTAACTTCTATTACTTGATAATGATAATCTCCATCCGTAGTATAGATTTCCATAATAAGTCCCGGTAATCCCTGAAATTTCCAAGGTCCATCTTGAACATTAATTTCAGGCGAATAATACGCTATATAGTCACGACCTCTAAAATTCATTTTAGCTTTTAGACATTTCATTCCGATAACCTCTTTATGTTCATCAATTAATTCCCAGTCTATTATGTTTAATGAATCTTTGATAATAATCCGCTTTTTTCCTAAAAAATCAGTTGATATTAATACATTGTCCTCGATGTTTTTAAGTACAAAAAACCTTTCTTTTGATGAAGAAATAAGTACGCTTTCTTCTTTGCTTTTTTCTGATTTTATATTTATAAATTCCGAATAATTTCCATTAGTGGTAAGTTCATAATGGATTTTTGTACCACTGGGTATTTGATATTCATATTTTACTTGATAACTCTGAGAAAATATAGTTAATGGAAAAAAAAATAATATTAATAATGATTTCATAATTTATAATTAAGGTTTATTTTGTGGTAAATAAAAATAGGTTTGGGCAACTGCCCCAACCTATTTCTTTTAAATTACTCTTCAATTGCAACTAAGGCTTTTGCGTAAGCTGCATCACAAGCCTCTTCGATTGTAGTTCTACAAGCTCTTACAGTTACAGAATCTCCAGTAGATTCTTGTTCAAGTGTAACTTTACAGCATTCTGAAAAAGCATCAACTTTTTCTGATTTATTAACTTCTGTATTAGCAAAAGCCAATGAGCCTATCATGAAGGCTAAAGTAAAAAAAACATTTTTCATTTTTTTAGTATTTAAAGGTTAAGTTGCAGAACTATACATATTTAAGGTCTTTGTAATTCGGCAAGCGGACTATTCCGCACTTTTTTAGACCATAGTATTCAAATCACACTTTTCAGAGAGTCAATTTACGTTTTTTCTTTCAAATTCCGTAAGTCGGATGGTCTTTAAATTGCTCTGTTTAGGTGTTCAAATGGTTACCAAAGGTTAGATAAGGTCAGTTAATAATTGACTTTATCGGATGATAAGCGAAGTTCACTATTTTAGGTCAAAAAGTCAATACGTAGAACTACGTAATTTTTAGATATACTTTACTAAATCCATAGCATTAATACCACCATGGCTCGCATGCGCTACCACTACTCCATTTTTTATCACCAAAAGCTGTGGCGACTCGTGCAGCACCTGAAATTTATAACCAACCGCATTAGAGACATCTCTATAACTTAATAAATCTAAATAGTATAAATCTGCATTAAGGTTTAGGTCGTAAGCGGCAACAAACTGGTTCATCACCATTCTGCTAATACCGCAACGTGTAGAGTGTTTAAAAATAACCTGTGTTTTCCCTGTAGACCGTTCTTCTATCTCATTAAGCTGCTCAATACCATTGAGAGCAATCCACGGTAATATCTTTTCTTCTTTAGGCTCTGATGAGCCAAATAATTTTTTAAACATATTTAAAATTTAATTTTAACGTCAGTTCAAGTGAAATATACCAGCATTTCGTATCGAGAACCTAATAACCCCAAACTTCAGATTCACAAGTAGCTCCTTCGGGTTTCCTTCAGGTCTAATTCAGGTCTAATTCGGGTAAGCCCACTACGATAACCATGGGCTGTCCACTACAAAACACAGACAAAAAGTCATTCTAATCCTAATAAAATCAGTCATTTTGTCGTTTTTACCTTATCAAATTGAATTGGTAAGATAATTGCCTAAAGATAATCAAACACAAATAAAATAAAATAAAATAATAAAGATGTCATTCAGAGCGTAAGCGAAGAATCTCTTAATAGATTACAACGTCCTACGCATCGTAATAACACTAAAACAAAATAGTATATGAACTTTAATAATTACACCATAAAATCGCAAGAAGCCATACAGCAGGCACAACAGCTTGCACAAGGCTTTGGGCATCAACAAATAGAAAATGAGCACATTTTTAAAGCGCTCTTCGAGGTTGATGAAAACGTACTACCATTCATCCTTAAAAAGCTGAATGTTAATGTATCTTTATTACAACAAATATTAGACAGAGAACTACAGACCTTCGCTAAAGTCTCTGGTGCAGAGCTAATGATTTCTAGAGAAGCCAGTAAAGCGTTAAACGAAGCGTCTATCATCGCTAAAAAAATGAACGATGACTACGTCTCTATAGAACATTTAATCTTGGCGATTTTTAAGTCCAAGAGCAAAATTGCACAGATTCTAAAAGACCAAGGCGTTACAGAAAAAGGTCTTAATGCAGCCATAGAAGAACTGCGTAAAGGAGACAGAGTAACGTCTCAAAGTCAAGAGGAAACTTATAATTCCTTAAACAAATACGCTAAAAACCTCAACCAATTAGCACAAGATGGTAAGTTAGACCCAGTTATTGGTCGGGATGAAGAGATCCGTAGAATACTTCAAATACTATCACGTCGTACCAAAAACAACCCAATCTTGGTTGGTGAACCTGGTACTGGTAAAACAGCTATTGCTGAGGGTTTAGCGCACAGAATCATAGATGGTGACGTTCCAGAGAACCTAAAAGACAAACAAATCTTTGCGTTGGATATGGGAGCGTTAATTGCTGGTGCAAAATACAAAGGTGAGTTTGAAGAACGATTAAAAGCGGTTATCAAGGAAGTCACCACTAGTGAAGGTGATATCGTACTCTTCATTGACGAAATCCACACCCTTGTTGGTGCAGGTGGTGGTCAAGGCGCTATGGATGCAGCAAACATCCTTAAACCTGCTTTAGCACGTGGTGAACTGAGAGCTATTGGTGCAACCACTTTAGATGAATACCAAAAGTATTTTGAGCAAGACAAAGCATTAGAACGTCGTTTCCAAAAGGTAACGGTTAATGAGCCAGACACAGAGAGTGCCATTTCCATCCTACGTGGTATTAAAGAAAAGTACGAAGCACACCACAAAGTGCGTATTAAAGATGAAGCGATTATTGGTGCTGTAGAATTATCAAACCGATACATTACCAATCGTTTCTTACCAGACAAGGCTATTGACCTTATGGACGAAGCTGCCTCTAAATTACGTATGGAAATCAACTCTAAACCAGAGGAATTAGATGTTCTAGATCGTAAGATTATGCAGCTCGAAATTGAGCACGAGGCTCTTAAACGTGAAAAGGACGAAACCAAATTAAAGTCTTTAAAAGCTGAATTGGCTAACCTTAAAGAAGAGCGTAACGAACTTAATGCCAAATGGAAGTCTGAAAAAGAAACGGTTGAAAACGTTCAGAATATAAAACAAGAAATAGAAAATTATAAGCTTGAAGCTGAGCGTGCAGAGCGTGAAGGTGATTATGGCAAGGTTGCTGAAATCCGTTATGGAAAGATAAAGGAAGCCACTGAAAAGCTTGAAGCATATCAAAAACAATTAGCAGAACAACAAGAAACGGCCTTAATTAAAGAGGAAGTTACTTACGAAGATGTCGCTGATGTTGTGGCAAAATGGACAGGAATTCCTGTAACCAAAATGATACAAAGCGAGCGCGAGAAGCTTTTAAAACTTGAAGACGAACTGCACAAACGCGTGGTTGGCCAAGAAGAAGCTATAGAAGCTGTTAGTGATGCCGTGCGCAGATCCAGAGCTGGTTTACAGAATCCACAAAAACCAATTGGAACCTTCTTGTTCCTAGGTACAACTGGTGTGGGTAAAACAGAGCTAGCAAAAGCCTTGGCAGAATATCTATTTGATGACGAAAATGCCATGACGCGCATTGATATGAGTGAATATCAAGAACGACATGCGGTGAGTAGATTAGTCGGTGCACCTCCAGGATACGTAGGTTATGACGAAGGTGGGCAATTGACAGAAGCTGTAAGACGTAAACCGTATTCTGTAGTATTGTTAGATGAGATTGAAAAAGCGCATCCAGATACCTTCAATATTTTGTTACAAGTATTAGATGAAGGACGTTTAACGGATAACAAAGGTCGAATTGCTGATTTTAAAAACACTATAATCATCATGACTTCAAATATGGGAAGCCATATTATACA
This sequence comes from Winogradskyella sp. J14-2, assembly GCF_001971725.1. Taxonomy (NCBI): domain Bacteria; kingdom Pseudomonadati; phylum Bacteroidota; class Flavobacteriia; order Flavobacteriales; family Flavobacteriaceae; genus Winogradskyella; species Winogradskyella sp. J14-2. The sequence goes on from NZ_CP019388.1 coordinate 732,043, forward strand.
AGAGCGTTTTGAAGCTACCAAGGATATTGAATCTGCAATGGAAGCAGCTAAAATTGACGTGTTAGGCATATTAAAACAAAGCGTAAGACCAGAATTTTTAAACCGTATCGACGATACAATAATGTTTACACCATTAACTAAAGATAACATTGTAGCCATTGTAGACCTTCAATTAAAAGGCATAACAAAAATGATTGGGCAACAAGGTATAACCTTTGATGCTACACCAGAAGCAAAAGCGTATTTAGCAGATAAGGGCTACAATCCAGAATATGGTGCAAGACCTGTAAAACGCGTGATACAAAAAGAAGTTCTGAATCAGTTGAGTAAGGAAATTTTAGCCGGAAGAGTTACTACAGACAGTATTATTCTTCTTGATGAGTTTGATGGACAATTGGTTTTTAGAAACCAAGGAGATTTAGTTGTAGAAGAGTTATAGACTGCTTGTTCTAAGATTATACAAGTGTAACATAATAGCCTCTAAAGAGTCTTTATATTGATTGGTTGGTTAAAGCAACACTGAAATAAATTCGAAAAGCTATCGAATTTTGGATGTGTTGCTTTCCTTTTCTTAAAGTATTTTAGGATTCAAAACAAACTAAGCGTATAGATTAAACAAAAAAGAGCCTCAATGAAGAGGCTCTTTTCGTATGAATATTTGTTTTCAACTCAAAACTTCATGCCAACACCAAGACCAATAATTAAGGGATCGATATTAACTTCTGAAGTATCGGGATCACCATTTACAGTAACATCTGTTTTAAGAAATAATTTCTTTACGTCAAAATTTAAAAACCACTTGTCATTTAAATTGTAATCTAAACCGGCTTGTAGAGAAAAACCAAATGAATTTTCATACTCTATATCATCTAATTCACCTTCGTCAATACCATAGAATATAGTATAGTTTACACCTGCACCAACATAAGGTTTAAAATCATTAGCATAAAAATGGTATTGTAAATTTAAAGTTGGAGGCAATAACCAAACATGACCTAAATCTAAAGATCCACCACCATCGATATCTAAATCTACATCGTGCTTTGCAGTACCAAGTATTAACTCTGCTGCCCAATTTTTAGAGAAAAAATAAGTAAAATCTAGTTCTGGTACAAACGCTGTGCTTAAATCTACATCAGCGCCATCAATATCATCACCAGGAGAAGGTATTACAGAAATTAATCTTAAACGTGCTTGCCACTTATTATAATCCTCAGCAGCCTCAGAATCTTGTGCGTTTAGGTTAAATGTTAATCCTATTAGTAAAGTAAATAATAATAAATTTTTCATGTTAAAATATTTAAGTTTCCTACAAAAATAAAGGCTTAAAAAACCTTAAATACTGACAATTATCATGTAAAACAAAGTTTCACTTCCTTAACTAAAAAATCGGTATCTGTTAAGCTGTTCAACGGTAACCAATTGTAAACAGAATTTTTTTTCGATGAAATGCACAATTAATTTTAATTTATTTAATGCATTTTAACGGATTAATGTTTAATTTTGTCGAGCTATTTAATTCCAACTTATCTTAAGAAACAATAAAACTTGTTGCGGTTTTCCCTCTAAATCAAAGGGATTACTTTAGTTAATTATTTTATAAACCCTACTTATTTTTACATGGAATTAAACAGATATATAGATCACACCTTATTAAGCCCTTCAGCAACTGAAACAGACATCCTTAAACTCTGCGAAGAAGCTTTAAAATATAATTTTTACGCTGTTTGTGTAAACAGTTGTTACGTCCCAATAGCAAAACAAGCCTTGGGACGCTCTGAGGTTAAAGTTTGTACAGTTGTTGGTTTCCCTTTAGGCGCAATGTCTACAGAGGCTAAGATTTTTGAAGCTAAAAAAGCTATTGAAGATGGTGCTTCTGAAATAGATATGGTAATGAATATTGGACGTTTAAAAAGCAAAAACTATGTTGCTGTTTTAAAGGATATTACAGATGTTAAGCGTGCTATTGGTCTTACACCGCTAAAAGTCATTTTAGAAATAAGTGAACTCTCTAAAAATGAAATTGTAAAGGCTTGCGAAATTTGTATTGATGCAAATGCAGATTTTGTAAAAACATCTACTGGTTTTTCTAAGAGTGGAGCTACACTTACAGCCGTAAAAATTATGAAGAAGACCGTAAAAGACCAATTGAAAATTAAAGCCTCAGGTGGCATTAGAGATGCTGAAACAGCCTTAAAATACTTAGAAATTGGCGTCCATAGAATTGGTGCGTCGTCTGGTGTGGCCATGATGAATAATCAAACATCTAATTCCACTTACTAGTTTAATACGCTTTGCTTAACTTTGCGGCATGAGTGTACACATTGGTGCCAATAAAGGCGATATTGCAGAAACTATTTTATTACCAGGTGATCCATTAAGAGCAAAATGGATTGCGGAAACATTTTTTGAAGATCCTGTTTGCTTTAATGAAGTAAGAGGCATGTATGGATATACTGGCACTTACAAGGGTAAGCGTGTATCTGCAATGGGTTCTGGCATGGGTATCCCAAGTATTTCTATTTATGCTAATGAACTCATTAAAGACTTTGGCGTAAAAAACTTAATAAGAGTTGGTAGTGCAGGTTCTTATCAAAAAAATGTAAAAATTAGAGATGTCGTTTTAGCAATGGCAGCATCCTCTACATCTGGTGTTAACGAATTGCGTTTTGGTGGTGCAGATTATGCACCTACAGCAGATTTTGGTTTATTCCTAAAGGCTGTAAAGGCTGCCGAAGCTAAAAACATACCTATACATGCTGGTAATGTTCTGTCTTCTGACGAATTTTATGAAGACAACATAGAATCCTACAAAAAGTGGTCTAAATTTGGTGTACTCTGTGTAGAAATGGAAGCTGCTGGTCTTTATACTGTTGCTGCAAAACACAACGTAAACGCACTTGCAATTTTAACGATTTCAGATTCTTTGGTTACAGGAGAAAAAACTACAAGTAAAGAGCGTGAGACCACATTCAAGAACATGATTGAGATAGCTTTAGAGTTAGCTTAAAAGGCATTTAACATACTTTTTCAAAGAAAATCAGATTTTCTAGTCTATTTTTGAGAGGTTTAATCAATCATCTTTCAAAAATGAAATCTCTATTCTTTACACTATCGTTTTTACTATTTATCAGTTTATCTGCACAAGAAAACACTGATGTAGAGCAAATCGAAACCACCCTTAACAATTACATTGATGGCTTTTATCAAGGAGATACCCTTAAACTAAAAGCAGCATTAAAACCAAGACTCTACAAGTTTGGCTATTGGAAAAATAAAGATACAGGTGAGTACGAGTTCTACGAGCAATTGACATATGAGAATGCTCTCAAAATGGCTCAAAACATCAAAGAAAAAGGCAGAATAACTACCGAAACAAAGATGCGAAGTGTTAAGGTATTAGAGATAAGTAATCATATTGCTTCGGCAAAAGTTACAGGATTTTGGGGTTTGGACTATATACTTTTATCAAAAGATGAAGGTAAATGGATGATAGAACAAGTAATTTGGGAAGGCCCTTTTGAAGAAAAATTTAAAGAAGAGCAAAAATCCACAACCTACTACCTTATTAGACATGCAGAGAAAGACCAATCTGATAAAACAAATAAAGACCCACACTTGACGGAAGAAGGTAAACAGCGTGCCGAAAACTGGACTACAACCTTTGGTGATGTTAAATTCGATATGGTATACTCCACCAAATATAACAGAACCAAGGAAACTGCAGAGCCTACAGCCAAAGCAAATAATATAGGTATTACCTTTTACGATCCTAGAAATTTAAAACTTGAGGATTTCATTAAAGAAACTAAAGGAAAAACGGTTTTAGTTGTTGGCCATAGCAATACTACACCTATGCTAACCAATGCTCTACTCAGCGAAAAGAAATATAATCAGATTGACGAAAGCAACAATGCCAATCTTTATATTGTAACCATAACAGATAATGCGAGGACGTCCACACTTCTAAAAATTGAATAAAAAAGCAACTCTATTTAACCCATATTTTTGCATTTAACCTATTTACCGTAAATAGTATCAATACACAGATAAAAAAATTTATTTCTAAAAATAAATAACTAGTTTTGAGAACATTAATTAGAAAAGATTGATTTAAACCATTTATGAAAACTGTAATGTTATTAGGTGGCACCAAAGGTGTTGGAAAAGAAATACTTAAGGCCAGCTTAAAAAAAGGATATAATGTAGCCTTTTGTGGAAGAAATACTGAAGAAGGTAACGACATCATAAAATCCTCTAATAATCAAGACAACTTGTACTTTCATAAACTTGATCTTACATCTATTAATGGTATTGAAGATTATTACAAAGCGACCATAAAACGTTTCAAAAAAATAGATGCGCTAATTATATATGCTGGCATTACACCTGTTGCGTCTTTGATTGACACAGACGAAGACACCTATGATAATGTATTCAATATCAATCTTAAAGCCCCATATTTTTTATTGAAACATGTTTTACGATCTATGATAGAACAAAAAGGTGGTTCTGTTGTGTTTTTTGGTTCAGCTCATATGGATTATGGTCAAGAAGATCGCACTGCATATGCATTAACCAAAGGAACATTATACACACTTTCTACCCATATTGCACACCATTATGCCAAATATGGAATTAGATCAAACTATTTAGTAATGGGCTGGACCAGTACCGAAGGAGAACTTCAACTTAGGGAGCAAGAAGGTATAAGCGAAGATCAATTAAAAAGTAATGCAAGTGAAATTATTCCTATGGGACGCATGCTTAATCCAAATGATCCTGTGCCAGCAGTTATGTATTTTATCTCAGATGATTCTGCAATGACAACAGGCTCAATTATGAGAGTAACAGGGGGAGAATTTATTTAAGAAATATGTAATGACAAAACACTTAATTTACTTCTCCCAATCTGCCGAACTATTTGAAGGTCCAATTTTCGACTCAAAACATCAACTGCTATATTTTGTTTCAATCCTAGATGCTTTGGTATATTGTTATAATCCTAATACTAAAGAAATTTTAAGCCTAAAACTAGACTCACCAGCAAGTAACGTTTATGTTCTATCTAAAAAAGTTGTTTTGGTCGCTTCAAAAAATGGATTTTACGAAATAGATTTTAATACGCTAAAATCTACTTTCAAATTTCAGATAGATATTGGAAATAATGTGCGCTACAATGATGGTATAGAAGATGCTGTTGGTAGATACATTATCGGCACCATGGGTTACCCAAAAGTCATTAACGGAATAGGAAATGTGTATTCTTACTATAACGGTGAATCTAAAGTGATTATAGAGAACACTACTATTTCAAACGGATTAGCATTCACAGAAGACAATAAAACACTCTATTTTATTGACACGCCAACAAAAAAAGTTGCTAAGTACAACTATGACCTCGAAACAGGAAAAGTTGAGTTTGTTGATTATGTCATAGCGTTTAGCAAAAGCGGTAGTCCTGACGGAATGTGCATAGACAAAAACGGCATGCTATGGATTGCAGAATGGGGAGGTTCTTGCGTCTCCCAATGGAATCCTTCAACCGGAAAAAAAATTAGTGAAATAGCACTTCCATATACAAACGTTACGTCTTGTTGTTTTGATGATCAATCAAATTTATACATAACAACAGCAAAGGATGATAAAGAATCAACCCATAATAATGGTAGTGGATTATTTTATGTAGAAATAAATCAAAATATATAAGTATGAACTCTATAAAAATTAGTGTCATTGTCCCTATTTATGGTATAGAAAAATACTTATCGCAATGTATTGAAAGCCTCTTAGAACAATCATTTAAAGACTTTGAATTAATATTGGTAGATGATGGCAGTCCCGACAATTGTCCTCAAATTTGCGATAACTATGCAAAGACCGATAGCAGAATAAAAGTAATACATAAACCAAATGGCGGATTATTATCCGCTAGAAAAGCTGGTTTAGAAGCCGCGTCAGGATCGCATATTGCTTATGTAGATGGTGATGATTGGGTGGATCATTTTTATTTAGACACACTCTATAAGCTTGCTATTTCAAACGATGCTGATTTAGTTGTAACAGGTCATTTTAGAGAGTTTGACGGTAAAATTGAAACTATAAAACCAAAAAACCCTGGCTTTTACGACGAGGACCAAGTAAAATCTGATATTTTAACAAATGCTATATATAATGGCAAGTTTTGTGAGCATGGCATGTCTACCTATGTGTGGAACAAACTCTTTAAAAAAGCGCTTTTAGAAAAGGTTCTTTACGATGTTCCTAATGATGTGGTAATGGGAGAAGACGCTGCTATTACATACTCGTACTTAGCATTTACAAAACGATTGGTTATAAGTAAAATACCACTTTATTATTACAGACAGCGACACGACTCTATAGTAAAATCGATTGAAAACCCAAAGACAGAGTACTACAGACTAGGGCTTTTAATGAATTTCCTTAAAACTAAATTAAGCGGAGTTTTAGATGAAGAAAATCTAAATACCCAAATTACCTACTATCTCTATTCTCAAATTTTAGTAAGATCAGGTGGGCTTATTTACAATGATTTGAAGGATACTTGGTTCAATCCGTTTTTAAATACCGAAAAAGATTCAAAAATAGTAGTATATAGCTCTGGCTCCTTTGGTCAGCACATACTATCTACCAATCTTAAAACAAATTATTTTAAGATTATAAAATGGATAGATGTAGATTATCACGATTTAAAAATTGGGGAAAACACTGTTCATCCCATCAGTAGTATTAACAATGATGAATTTGATTATTTGATAATAGCGACTATTAACCCTTCAACCCATAAATCTCTAAAAGAAGAATTAGAATTGATGGGTATAGACAAGTCTAAAATTATTAAAATCAATACAGACGAAACAAAAATCAAAAGCCTTCTGAAAGATTTGGGCTATGATAAAAATTTTATATTCCCTAAAAAAACTAAAAATTCCCTCACCCCTAAAATTTAAAACCCTTAAAATTAATAATGATGAAAAAAATAATAATACTTGGCGGTAATCCAGAAACCGGAGTTTTAGTAGAATTTGCCAATAATATGGGATTACACACTATTGTAATCGATCCAAATCCAGAGGCACCTGCTAAAAAATTCGCTGCTGAGACATATGACATCGATGGTTTTGACATCGATGGTATTGTAAAAGTTGCTAAAGAAAAAAACGTAGATGCAGTACTTGTCGGTGTTGCAGATATTTTAGTTAAGCCCTATAAAGAAATTTGCGAAAGACTAGGACTACCTTGCTATGCTACAGATGGTACAATTGAAGCTTTCTGCAGTAAGGATGGCTATAAACGTTATTGTGAAGCGCACGACGTACAAGATATACCAGGTATTTATCTTAAAAAAGACGAACCCATAAGAAAGCCTAAAAAAGTTGACCTTCCATTAATGGTAAAACCAGTTGATAGTGGCGGAGGTGTTGGTATGAAAATATGCAGAGATGAGGAAGACTATAACCAAACCGTAAAAAATGTTCTTAAATTCTCTAAAAAAGGCATCGTCCTGGTAGAAAAGTATATGGACTCTAGTTGTCACGATATGGCCGCATATTACACGTTTAAAAATGGAGTTCCGTATTTATCTGCCATATACGACAGAACCTTAACCAGACTACAAGGCAACTCTAGTCCTATAGGCTTGGCAACCTTGTATCCTTCGAGGTTTACAAAGAAATTTGTAGAAACTGTACATCCAAAATTATCTGAATTATTTAAAGCCACAGGAGTGCAAAATGGTGTTTTAAATATTCAGTTTTTCGTTGAAAATGGTGAGTTTTACAGTTATGATCCTGGTTTTAGATTACAAGGAGAGGCACCACACATTCCTCTGGCACACATTAACGGTTTTGATCACAGAAAAATGCTTATCAACTTTGCTTTAACTGGTGTTTTTGGTGATGAAAATTTTGCAAAACAAAATGATTACATGCTTGGTGGTAAGAAGGCATGCTCCATTTGGGTTCTTTTAAAAGCCGGAAAAATTGAATCAATAAAAGGTTTAGATAAAATTAAAAATCATAAAAATGTAATTTTTGTAGTAGAACGATTTAATGAAGGAGACGAAGTAACACCAGCAATGGTGGGTACAGAAAGACAAGTGCTCTACAGAATCTATACGGTTACAGATTCTGTTGCAGAAACAAATCAGACCATTTTAGACATTAAAAGCACATTAGATGTTAGAAATGAAAACGGTGAAAACATGGTACTAGAATGGACTAAACTATGGAACGCAGATGACTACAGTCATCATTAACAATAACAACCCTAACCTATAAACCAAAAATGAATGTTAGTATTTTAGAACAATTTAAATTAGACAACAAAAAAGCAATAGTTGTCGGTGGTGCTGGAGACCTTGGCAAAGCTATGGTAGAAGCATTAGCAGAAGCAGGTGCACAAGTGGTCATCATAGACATTGATGAGAGAATGTTTGATGTTTGTACAAAGCTAAAACAGCGTCAATTTAATGTGGAAGGCGTAAAGGCAGATATTAGTAAAATCGATGAAGTACAAAGCTCTTACAAAAAAGCATTAGACATTCTTGGTGGCAAACTCGATATTTTAGTGAATTCTGCTGGCATACAACGCAGATACCCAAGTGAGCAATTTCCAGAAGAAGAATGGAGCAAAGTTATGGCCATTAACTTAGATGCAACTTTTTATTTCTGCAAGTATGCTGCCAACACCATGCTACAAAACAATGGTGGTAAAATCATCAATGTTGCCTCCTTAATGAGCTTTCTCGGCGGAATTACCATTCCTGCGTATGCCGCATCAAAAGGTGGTGTTGGTCAATTAACAAAAGCTTTATCTAATGACTTAGCAGCTAGAGGCATATGTGTCAATGCAATAGCACCAGGCTATATGGATACGCAATTAAATGCCGCAATTATAAATGACAAAAAACGAACCGACGAAATCTTTGTGCGAGTACCTATGAAACGTTGGGGAACTGGTAAAGACTTAAAGGGTTTAACTGTGTTTTTAGCTTCTGCTGCTAGCGATTATGTAAGTGGTACCATTATACCTGTTGATGGTGGCTATCTCGGTAGATAGAGCATATTTATTGGTAAAAAAAGAAGCAGTTGTCTAAAATAAACTCAAAACTGCCATTCTGAATTTATTTCAGAATCTTGTTGAATTAATTTACAAGAATCTGAAACGAGTTCAGATTGACAAAAAGCATACAGTTTGAGATAACAGCTTCTTTTTTTATTGATTGAGTAATTCAACTTCTATATTTTTTAGTTCAATTTTAGATACTAGTTTTAGCTTATTTTCTTCAAAAGCTTTACCAAAATCAAACAATCTCAATTCGTTGCTTTCAGTCTTATAATTGTTGTAATCTACAAAACGAACATTTTTAATATATCTTTCATTAAACGCTTCTCTAAAACGCATCCCTACACCATCTTCTTCATTATACGAGTACGCTAAATAATCAACTTTAAAGTTCTCTTTATCAAACCAATACACAAAAACATCTTCGTAGTCTTCACCTCCACCATCTGCATTAAATGTTACTTTAATTTTATAATAGTTTTTTTCCTTAATTTGCTCTTTACCCACTAAAGTTTTGTTAACAGCCTCAGCATTTAATCCGTGTGGTAAAACAGAAAAATAATGCACCGAGTTTACAGATGCTGAAAACTTAGCCTCCAGACTATCATTTAATATAACACGATTATTATTTACAAAGCGTTCAAAATTACTGTTTGTAAGTAAATCGAAAACAGAATCGTTACCATCTTTAAACATACGTATTAAGGAAAACTTACCATTATCGCGTCTCGCCACATAGTACTTATCTCTAAAATTAAATCTTATAACGGAATTTTCAAACAAGTTACCTCCTGCATTCTCAATAGATTTAGTAACTATTTCATCTGCTGAGAGCTGTATTGCCTTTTTTTCTTCTTTGCAATTAAACAGCATTAATCCAAATAGCAAAAGATAAAAATATTTCATATCAATTATTTAAAGATTTGAAGTCGTAAAACTAAATAATACTTTACAATAAAACATACTTGAGGCTTTTGTACTTTGTACTTCTTACTTTAACAACTATCTTTGTCAATCATGCAAAAAACCGTTAACATACTTAACAAAAAAGCTAAGTTTCAGTACGAGATACTAGATAAGTATACTGCAGGAATTGTATTAACTGGCACCGAAATAAAATCTATAAGAGCCAGCAAAGCTTCTATTGCCGAAAGTTTTTGCGAATTTAACGATCATGGAGAACTCTTTGTAATTAACATGACCATACAAGAATACGCTTTTGGCAACTACTACAATCATAAACCAAAGGCCGAACGTAAATTACTACTTAATAAACGCGAGCTAAAAAAACTTGAAAAAGAAGTTAATATTAAAGGAAATGCTATAATCCCGACGCGATTATTTATCAATGAAAAAGGACTAGCAAAGCTAGAAATAGCTCTAGGAAAAGGTAAAAAACTTTACGATAAGCGCGAGACCATAAAAGATCGTGATAACAAGCGTAATTTAGACCGCATTAAGAAAAGTTTTCGATAACTTTAGGATTGCTATAACTTTTACATATTTCATTTTACTCTAAGTTTGATGCAATTGCAGCCAACCATTAATGGTAAAATAGCGTCTGTAATTATAAAGGCATGTTTTTTGTGCGATAAAATCCATGTCTAAGTTTAACCATCAATCAACATCTATGAAACTAAAACTACACGCTCTTTTTTTACTTTTTGTTTGCACTTTTGCATCTGCCCAAATTACAGGAACCATTACAAACACTAAAGGCGAACCACTACCCTTTGTAAATATTCTCATTGAAAACACATACAAAGGCACTACAAGTAATGATGATGGTTATTATGAACTATCCGTTTCAGAGAAAAAATCATACACCATAGTTTATACGTATTTAGGCTATAAAACAGTTAAGAAAACTATTGATGTAACCTCACTTCCTTTTAAAGTTGATGTTACTTTAGAAGAGGAATCTGTTTCTCTAAATGAAGTCGTGGTAGCATCAGAAGACAATCCTGCAAACGTAATAATTAGGCAATCGATAGCCAAACGGAAAGAGAATCTTGAGAAAATTGAATCCTTTAAAGCCGACTTTTATTCGCGCGGATTGATAAGAATTAAAGATGCACCAGAAAAAATATTAGGTCAAGAAGTTGGAGATCTTGGTGGTGGTTTAGACTCTACCAGAAGTGGTATTATTTATCTATCTGAAACCATTTCAAAAATTCAATATTTACGACCAAATCAGCTCAAAGAAAAAATTACAGCATCTAAAGTAAGTGGAGACGATAATGGTTTTAGTTTTAATAATGCACAAGATGTAGATTATAATTTTTACAATAATACGGTTGAGTTTGGTAATCAAATCGTGTCACCAATAGCTAACAATGCTTTTGGGTATTACCGCTATAAATTAGAAGGTATCTTTTATGATGAACATGGCAACCTCATCAATAAAATAAATGTGATTCCTAAGCGCGAAAATGATCCTGTGTTTTCAGGCACCATTTATATAGTTGAAGACCAATGGACGCTTTACGCTATTGAACTAGACATTACTGGAACGCAAGCCAGAATTCCTGCCGCAGATATTATCTCATTAAAGCAAAGTTTTTCATATTCCAAAACTGATGATTTATGGGCTTTAATATCGCAAAGTATTGACTTTAAATACGGCATTTTTGGCATTAAAGGAGATGGACGCTTTACTGCTGTTTACAGCAACTACGAATTCAATTCTAACCTTACTCAAAAAGATTTTGGAGCAGAGCTTGTATCCTTTGAAAATGAGGCTAACAAAAAAGATTCTTTGTTCTGGAAACAAATACGACCTGTACCTCTAACTGAAGAAGAACGTACAGATTATGTAAAGAAAGATAGTATACAAATTGTTCGCGAATCTAAAACGTACTTAGATTCTGTAGATCGCGAAAAAAACAAATTTAAACTTGGTGATGTTTTAGGTTACACTTATAATAACTCTTATAAAAAGTATAGTTTAGGTTTTGATATTCCTGTTGGAGGAGTTCAGTTTAATACTGTACAAGGATTTACCACGCAACTCAATTTGTTTTACAATAAACAGTTAGACGAATTTAGACGCTATTTTAGTGCCAATGCAAGCGTACAATATGGTTTTTCGGACGAACGCTTACGTGCAACTGCGTCATTAAGATATAAGTTTAATAATACTAACAGGCGTTTCTTAACGCTTTCTGGTGGAACCAAGGTAGAACAGTTTAATTCTTCGGAACCAATAACACCTTTTGGAAACTCTATTGCAACATTATTTTTTGAAGAAAACTACATGAAGTTGTACGAACGTCGTTTTATTCAACTTAATTACTCAGAGGAGTTATTCAACGGCTTTTATCTGTATTCTAACATTTCTTACGAAAACAGATCAGCACTTTTCAACACAACAGATCAGGCATTCTACCCAAGGGCAGACCAAGTTTACTTAACAAACAACCCTATAGATCCTACAAGCACAGATGCACCTTTTGAAAACCATAATATTGTAAAATTTAATGTGACTGGTCAGATTAACTTTGGTCAAAAATATTTGAGTTATCCAGATAGTAAATTCAATATTAGATCAGAGAAGTATCCAACTTTGGTATTGAGTTACGAAAAAGGTCTGGGAGCTACAAATAGCGATTATAATTTTGACCAGATAAAAGCAAGACTCTATCAAAGCTTTACAATAGCAGACAAAGGTCGCTTTAGCTACAACCTAAGAGGAGGTAAATTTTTTAATGCAGACGATATTGCGTTTATGGACTACCAACATTTTAATGGCAACCAAATTAACGTAAGCAGACGCGGTAATTATACAAACGTATTTAACAACTTAGGCTATTACGACTTAAGCACCAATGACAGTTATCTAGAAATGCATGCCGAACATGATTTTAATGGCTTTATTTTGGGAAAAATTCCAGGTTTAAACAAGTTAAATTTCAACCTTATAGTAGGTGCGCACAACTTAACAACACCAGACAACAAACCGTATCAAGAATTTACAATTGGTATTGATAATATTGGCTGGGGAAAATGGCGTTTCTTAAGGTTTGATTATATTCGCTCTTACCAAGGAGGATTTCAAGGAGATGCTATTTTATTTGGCTTGAAATTCTTTTAATTTTAAATAATTGTCATTTCTGCGAAGGCAGGAATCTATTAAACCGTTGTAAAATATTTAATATAAGAAACTAAATTAGAATTCGATTGACAAAAATACCTGATTATATTTTTTACAGATTATACAAAAATTCTAATTTGACAAATAAATCTATTCCCGAATGGTCTAGCATTTTTGTTATTTCAATAATTCTGACTTTTAATATATTCTCAATATTAGTTTTACTAGATTATGATCTTAAATCAATTGGAGAAAAAGGAATAAAAATTATTCCTCTTATTCTCATTGGGCTTAGTTATTTTTTATTTATATACAGAAAGAGATATATTAACATTATTAAATATTTTGACCAAACTGAAAACAAACTGATTTATGACTTTTTGGTTTTAATTTATATCATTGGTTCAATTCTATTTTTCTTTTATCTAGCTGATGTTGGAATAAAATATTGGATTTATATAATTGTATTTGTTTTAATAATGTCTCAAATTCCTAAAATCATTGAATTCATAAAATGATAAAAAGGTGTCAGGACATTCTATATAAAAATATTATTTTGTACCTAAGCAAAGTAAGTTACCAATAACACTAATCATGAAGAAATTACTTTTACTTATTACGCTTTTTTCTTTTTGCATAAATGCCCAAGAAGAAACAAAAGATTACAGCAAAAATGTGGCTACATTAGATAGCACCATTGAAACTCTATATACCGTCATTTCTGGCGACAAAGGTTTTGAACGCGATTGGGCTTTGTTTAAACATTTGTTTCACAAAAATGCAAAGCTAATACCAACAGGAAAAGATAAAGAAGGCAAACAAATTGCACGCTATATGACGCCTGATGATTACATTAACAGTTCAGGAAAATGGTTAGTGGAAAACGGATTTCATGAAGTTGAAATCAACAGAGAGGTACAAACATATGGAAACATCACGCAAGTGTTTAGTACTTATGAGTCCTTTAAAAATAAAGATGATGATAAACCATTTATGCGAGGCATTAATAGTATTCAATTACTAAATGATGGCGAACGTTGGTGGATTATCAATATTTACTGGATGCAAGAAACTAAAGACAACCCTATTCCTGATGACTATTTACCAAAGAATTAATCTTATTTTTATCAAAAAGTAAAAACAACACCATGCTAAAAACACGCAAAATCAATTTCATTCTAGCGCTTGCAATTACTCTTTCTTTCCAAAGCTTTGCACAAGACACAACAGAAAAAGTAACACCTATTTTCAAAGATGGTGAAGCTCAAATTGTTGAAGCCTTTAACAATCCAGACAAATGGATACATCACGATCTTTGGGTAGAAACGGAGTTTGATACAGATGGTGATGGTGATTTAGACAGAATGCATGTTTCTGTTACCAGACCAGAACAAACTGATACAGAAGACTTAAAATTACCTATTATCTATGTTACGAGTCCATATTTTGCAGGTGTTGCTGGTGATACACCAGGTATTATGTGGAATGTAGAAAGAGAACTCGGAGGCAAATCTGAAGAGCGCACACATCCCGAAGTAAAACGACGTGCTGCACCGAGACCAATGATTTCATATTCTCACATCAAAAAATGGGTTCCTCGTGGTTATGTTGTTGTTCACTCATCTTCGCCTGGAACTGGTTACTCTGACGGTGCACCAACTTGTGGTGGTAAAAATGAATCTTTAGCACCAAAAGCTGTTATCGATTGGTTGTGTGGCAGAGCAAAAGGTTACACAGAACGCGATGGCAAAAAAGAAGTAAAAGCCTATTGGTCTACCGGAAAAGTAGGTATGACAGGTACATCGTATAATGGTACTTTACCTTTAGCAGCAGCAACAACTGGTGTTGATGGTTTAGAAGTTATTATCCCAATTGCTCCAAACACATCGTATTATCATTATTACCGTTCCAACGGCTTAGTACGTTCTCCTGGAGGTTATTTAGGTGAAGACATCGATGTGCTTTATGATTTTATTCACAGTGGTGATGAAGAAAACAGAGCCCACAACAACAAAGTGGTTAGAGATACTGATATGATGAACAATATGGATCGTCAGACTGGCGATTATAGCGATTGGTGGGCAGCCAGAGATTACCTTAACCAAATGGATAATATGAAAGCTGCACTACTAATGTCTCATGGCTTTAACGACTGGAATGTAATGCCAGAGCATAGTTACAGAATATATAAGGCTGCAAAAGAGAAAGGACTTCCTGCTCAGATTTATTATCATCAGAATGGTCATGGTGGACCACCTCCAATTTCAATAATGAACAAATGGTTTACTAAATATCTTCATGGTGTAGACAATGGAGTTGATAAAGAAGAAAACAAGGCTTATATCGTAAGAGAATATGATGACCCTTCAAATCCAACGGCTTACAAAGATTATCCTAACCCAAATACGCAGGATGTTGTTTTACACCTTACAGAAGGAGGAAATACAGCAGGTGGATTAACACTAAATAAAAATGTTATAGAAACTGGAGAAATACTTATAGATGATGTTTCATTCTCTGGTGCTGATCTCGCAAAAGCGGAGCGCTCAGAACATAGATTACTATATGTAACACCTAAGTTAAATGGAGATATCCATATTTCTGGAGTACCAAAAGTGAGTATTACACTATCTACTAACAAGCCAGCGGCAAACCTGAGTGTATGGCTAGTATCCTTACCTTGGGATGATAGCGCATCAAAAATTACCGACAATATTATTACTCGTGGTTGGGCAGATCCTAAAAATTATAAATCATTAACTAACGAAGAAGACCTAATACCTGGTCGTTCATACACGGTGAATTTTGATCTACAACCAGATGACCAAGTTATAAAAGCAGGACAGCAAATTGGATTAATGATTTTTTCTAGTGATAAAGAATATACTATCCATCCCAAACCCGGAACCGAATTAACCATCGAACTAGACAAAACAACCTTAACACTACCAATTGTTAATGGTAAAGAATCCTATAAAAAATACGTTAATTAACGCTTAATAAGTTTAAACGTTTGTTTATAATCTTCATTTTCTATGATTATAAAATAGATACCATTGGCTAATGCTTTGGTATCTATTTTGTTTTCATACAACTCTACTCCAACTTGTTTCCCAGAAACATCAAACATTTTAATATTTAAGTTTTCGATTTCTGTTTTAATTGATACATAATCTGAAAATGGATTTGGCAGTACTTTCAGATCCGTATTGGCAATATCCTCTATACTCAAGGCATCGTTACAATTTGGGTTTATTGATGATGATGTTGCAAACGTACCGTTGTTAACATACCAATTTTGCCACTCACCACCACTCCCACTTTGCCAGTCGGAAAGATCAAAATAATTTTGTCCGTTTAGTGTACCTGGTACTTTATAAACTTTTAAAGCTTCATCATTTCTTACCCAATGTAATGGATTTCCATTAGTACAAGTTTCTGGTAAAAATTCATCCGTACAATTAGATTGCAAGAAGAAGGCATACTCAGGATATGTTGGGTATTCGCCATAAACATTAGCCATTCCATTTTCATCAACACAAACAGCAGTATATTCATTACATGCTATACCAAAGGCTCTTGAAGTGTTATCATTTGCATAACGTGCCAGAAAAACACTGTGTCTTCCTCTTCGGTCTGGATCATCGTAATGCGTATCTGTAATCACTTGGTCTAAATAAGGGATCTCTAAAAAATCATTATATCCTAAAGTCATTCTGTTATGGTAAGGATCGCCAAGTGCTTGTGCATTTGTTACTGTTCCGTTTTCTGCGGAAAAATAACCACCACCTAAGATGGCCATTCCTGCACTTGTTCCTCCTATGGCACCACCTTTTATATTCACAAAATCGTTAATCGCATCTTCCATGGCATTATTCTTAAAGAAGCTTACATAATCGTACTGATCGCCACCTGCAAACCAAATCGCCTCTGCTTTTTCTATTTTGTCTAAAACATAGCTATTGGTGGCTCCTTCCGCATTTGAAATAACAAAAGTTCTTACCGAATTTATGGTTACGCCTAGTTGAGAATAGAAGTAGTTGTTATAACCATCACTACCCGAAGCTCTAAGTACAACCACATCGCCTCCGTTGGCTCTATTTAAAAACCAAATCATCGCCTCATCATTCTCGCTTGCACCACCCATCATACAAATTCCAAAATCTGGTGAAACAATAAAATCGTTAGGGTTACCGGTTAAGAATTCTGTGTAGCCCTGACAAATAGCCAGCTTAAAAAATATGCTTAACATAAATGCTAGATAATATCTCATAACTTAATTTTTATCCTCTAATAAAGGTACAAATCTAAATTCGCCAAACTCTTGTTTTTCAAACTCTTTTTGCCCTTGTCTTATAAAAAGTGTCATTATCTGTACATCCTCACCAACCGGTATTACTAATCTGCCTCCAATTTCTAACTGACTCAATAAAGGTTTGGGTACAAAGGGTGCTCCCGCAGTTACAATAATACTATTAAAAGGTGCTTCTTCCTTTAGGCCTTTGTAACCGTCTCCAAAAATTAACTTTTTAGCGCGATAGCCTATTTTTGGCAAAAACTTAGACGTCTTTTTAAATAATTCTTGTTGGCGCTCTATGCTGTAAACCTTAGCGCCAAGTTCTATTAATACGGCACATTGGTAACCGCTACCTGTACCAATCTCAAGCACTTTGTCACCAGGTTTTATTTGTAATAATTCAGATTGAAATGCTACAGTGTAAGGTTGAGAAATCGTCTGATCTGCCGCAATCGGAAAAGCCTTATCTACATAGGCATGATCTATAAAGCCAGAGTCCATAAATAAATGTCTCGGTATTTTACCAATGGCATTCAGTACCGCTTTATCTTTAATTCCCTTTTCAATAAGGGTATCAACAAGTTGTTGACGCATCCCTTTGTGCTTAAATGTATCTTTCAAATCTTAGTTTAGTTTCAGGCTAAATTACTTCAAACAAAAGCAAAATGCAATTTCAATTTTCAATTATTAAATTCTCATTATTTTAGATTTTCTTTCTTAAATATCTCGTTCAAATCAATTATTTTTGAAAAAAACAGAAAAACATGCTAAAAGCTGGTGTTTTGGGTGCTGGTCACCTAGGAAAAATACATTTGAGACTACTCAATCAATCCAAAAAATATGAGCTTGTTGGGTTTTATGATGCAGATGCTGAAAATGCAAAACGTGTTGTAGAAGAGTTTGGTTACACATATTTCGATTCTATTGAGGCTTTAATTGACGCTGTAGATGCTGTAGACATTGTAACTCCTACGCTTTCTCACTACGACTGTGCCAAGCAAGCCATTAAAAAAGGTAAACATATTTTTATAGAAAAGCCAATTACCAATACTGTTGAAGAAGCTGAGGCCATAAGAACTTTAGTTGCAGAACATGGTGTAAAAGGACAAGTTGGTCATGTGGAGCGTTTTAACCCTGCATTTATAGCAGTGAAGGATAAAATAGAAAATCCTATGTTTATAGAAACGCACCGTTTGGCAGAGTTTAATCCTCGTGGTACAGATGTTCCTGTGGTATTAGATTTAATGATTCACGATATCGACATTATTCTTAGCGTGGTGCAATCGCCTGTAAAACATGTTTCTGCAAGTGGAGTTTCTGTCGTTAGTGACACTCCAGATATTGCAAATGCGCGTATTGAATTTAAAAACGGATGTGTAGCCAACCTTACTGCAAGTCGTATTTCATTAAAGAATATGCGAAAAACACGTTTCTTTCAAAAGGATGCTTACATCTCTGTAGATTTTCTAGAAAAGAAATGTGAGGTCGTAAAAATGAAAGACGCACCAGAAAACCCTGGTGACTTTGATATGATTCTTCAAAATGCTGAAGGTGTAAAAAAGCAAATCTATTTTGACAACCCTGAAGTTTCTGGTAACAACGCCATTTTAGACGAACTCGAAACATTTGCAGATGCCATTAACAACAACACAAAGCCAGTTGTAACATTGCATGATGGTACAGAAGCGCTAAGTGTTGCAACAATGATAATTAATCAGTTTTAAAAAAGCCTTCCCTAACCCTTCCAAAGGAAGGGAATTCGAAGCGCTCTTTAAATACATATTACTAACAAAATTCTTACCAGCCCGAGTAAGAATTCCTTCCTAAAGCCTGTGCTGAGCGCAGTCGAAGTAGGAAGGCTAGGATGGGCTCTTTATTAATTATGAAAAATATAGCAGTTATAGGAGCAGGAACAATGGGAAACGGAATTGCCCACACCTTTGCTCAATCAGGATTTAAAGTAAACCTTATAGATATTAGTGAAGCGTCTCTAGAACGCGGCTTGGCTACAATTTCTAAGAATTTAGACAGAATGGTAGCTAAAGAAAAAATCACTGAAAATGATAAAGTAGAAACCTTAGGAAACATTACGACCTATACAAACACGGTTGATGGTGTTAAAAACACTGATCTTGTCGTTGAAGCAGCTACAGAAAATGTAGATTTAAAACTAAAGATTTTTAATCAGCTAGACGACGCTTGTGATGACGCTACAATTTTGGCTACAAACACATCTTCAATCTCAATAACACAAATTGCAGCTGCAACATCGCGCCCTGAAAAAGTGATTGGTATGCATTTTATGAATCCTGTGCCAATCATGAAATTGGTAGAGATTATTCGTGGATACAATACTAGCGACGATGTTACTAATACCATTATGGAGTTATCTAAAACGCTCGGTAAAGTACCAACTGAGGTTAATGATTATCCTGGTTTTGTAGCCAATCGTATTTTAATGCCAATGATTAACGAGTCTATCGAGACTTTATATAACGGTGTTGCTGGTGTTCAAGAAATTGATACCGTAATGAAACTAGGTATGGCACATCCAATGGGACCATTACAATTAGCAGATTTTATTGGTTTGGATGTATGCCTTTCTATCTTAAATGTAATGTATGACGGCTTTAAAAACCCTAAGTATGCACCTTGCCCTTTGCTTGTTAACATGGTACAAGCTGGTAAATTGGGAGTGAAATCTGGAGAAGGTTTCTACGATTATTCAGAAAGCAGAAAAGCAGAAAACGTATCTAAGCAGTTTTTATAGTATGAAGTACAAAGTGTAAAGTATGAAAGTTCAGGATTTAATAGCTTATCGAAAGGGTTTTAAACTAGCGATGGATATTTATGAAATTTCAAAATCTTTTCCTAAAGAAGAAACTTATTCACTTACAGATCAAATAAGGCGTTCTTCAAGAAGTATTTGTGCCAATTTATCTGAAGCTTATCGCAAAAGACGATACCCTAAACACTTTATCAGCAAGCTTACCGACTGTGATGCCGAAAATGGAGAAACTCAAACTTGGTTAGAGTTTGCAGCTGCTTGCAAATACATTTCTTTAGAACAATTCGAGTTATTAAACGAAGAATCTTTAGAAGTTGCTAAACTGTTAAATTATATGATACTTAACCCTGAAAAATTTGGTTCAAAAAAAGGATACTAAAAATATAGTAATAAGTATCTTAAATTTGTTACTTCATACTAATTACTTATTACTTTACACTTTAAACTAAAGCATGGCTAAAATAATTCCATTTAAGGCGGTTAAACCAACCAGAGCCATTGTTGGTCTTGTAGCAGCACGCCCTTATCAAAGTTATACTTTAGATGAACGTGAATCTAGAATGGGATACAATCCGTACAGCTTTCTCCATATTGTTAATCCAGGATACAAATACGACCAAGAAGTCACTGGAGAAGAGCGTTACCGACTGGTAAAAAGCCGTTACGAAGAATTTAAGGAAGATGGCATTTTTGTTACCGAAAACAAACCGTCATTATATGTCTATAAAATTGTAAACAGACATGGACAGGAATTTAACGGTATCATTGCCGCAACAAGCGCTGAAGATTACGAAAAAGATGTTATAAAAAAACACGAGGATACTATTGCAAAACGCGAACAAACGTTTAAAACCTATCTGCAAACGGTAGGTTTTAATGCAGAGCCTGTGCTACTCACCTATCCTGATAATGCCATTGTATCAGACATTATAAAAGAAACTCAAAAAGGCTATGCTGAATTTGAGTTTACTATGACCTATAGAGACACACACTATTTGTGGAAAATAGATAATGATGAGACCATTAATAAAATTCAAAATGAATTTAAAAAAATGGAAACCATTTACATAGCAGATGGTCACCACAGATCGGCTTCATCATATCTGTTGTATAAAGATGAAAAAGAGAAAAACCCAAACCACAACGGTTCTGAATCTTACAACTTTTTTATGTCGTATTTAATCCCAGAATCTGATTTAGTGATTCAAGAATTTAACCGATTGGTAAAAGATTTAAACGGATTAACAAAAGAAGAATTTTTAATAAAACTAGATGCACTTTATAGAATTGAAAATAGAGGTTTAACACCATACAGTCCTTCTAAACCACATCATTTTAGCATGTATTTAGATGGAGAATTCTATTCACTTTATTTAAGAAAGACGAATTATAATTTTGAAACTGCGCTCGATAAACTTGATGCTCAACTCTTGTACAGCACAATTTTAGACCCTATACTTAGTATTAAAGATTTGAGAAACGATAATAGGATTGAATACGTACACGGCAAACACGAAATGATAACCATTAAAAGTAGTGTGGATAGTGGAAAGTTTAAAGTTGGTTTTGGCATGTGCCCTGCAACTGTGAAACAAATGAAAGAAATTGCAGACGAAGGCCTTACAATGCCTCCAAAAAGCACTTATATTTTACCAAAATTAAGAAGCGGAATTACGATTTATGAGTATTAAAGACAACCTTCAAAACATAAAATCTAGCATACCAGAACATGTTACTCTAGTTGCGGTTTCTAAAACCAAACCTGTTAGTGATTTAATGGAAGCTTATGATGCTGGTCAACGAATTTTTGGCGAAAACAAAATTCAGGAAATGGCTGAAAAGTATGAACAAATGCCAAAAGATGTACAATGGCATATGATTGGCCATGTACAACGTAACAAAGTGAAATACATGGCTGAGTTTGTCAGCTTAATTCACGGTATTGACAGCTTTAAACTTCTAAAAGAAATTAATAAACAGGCTAAAAAGTACGATAGAGTCATCGACTGTTTGCTTCAAATAAAAATTGCTGATGAGGATAGTAAATTCGGCATGTCTGCAAATGATGCTACTACCCTTTTATATTCAGATGAATTTTCAGAATTAAAAAACATTAAAATTGTTGGTCTCATGGGAATGGCAACATTTACAGATAATATGACACAAGTAGAAAACGAATTTAGATTTCTAAAAACTACTTTTGACCAGCTTAAAACTCAGAACTCAAAACTCAAAATTTTAAGTATGGGCATGAGTGGCGATTATAAACTGGCAATAGAATGTGGCAGTACTATGATACGCGTAGGAAGTAGTATCTTTGGCGCAAGAAATTATCAGTAAACAGTAAACAGTAGACAGTAGACAAAGCTTACACTTTTAACTTTTAACTTTTAACTTTTAACTTTTAACTTTTAACTTTTAACTTTTAACTTTTAACAAATTTACGCAATACTAGACATAGAAACTACTGGCGGAAAGTATAATGAAGAAGGCATTACTGAGATTGCTATTTACCGTTATGATGGTCATAAAGTAACCGATCAGTTCATTTCTCTTGTAAACCCTGAGCGCGAAATTCAACCTTTTGTGGTTAATCTTACTGGTATTAATTCTAACATGCTCAAAAATGCGCCTAAATTCTATGAGGTAGCAAAACGTATTGTTGAAATTACAGAAGATTGTATTATTGTAGCACATAATTCAGATTTTGATTATCGCATCTTAAAAACTGAATTTAGGCGTTTAGGCTTTCCCTTTAAGCGTAAAACATTATGTACAGTAGAATTGTCTCAACAGCTTATTCCAAATATGGAATCTTATAGCTTGGGTAAATTAACCAGAGCTTTAGGAATTCCTGTAAGTGACAGACATAGAGCTAATGGTGATGCTTTAGCAACTGTAAAATTGTTTAAAATGTTGCTTAGTAAAGACTCTGATAAAAAGATTATTAAGCAAGCTGTAAAAGTTGAACAAAAATCTAAGTTAGCACCAAACCTAAAAGAGATTATCGAAGCGTTACCGAGTGAGACAGGTGTTTACTACATTCATGATGCCAATGGTGATATTATTTATATTGGCAAGAGTAATAACATAAGAAAACGTATAACACAACATTTTACTAATAAAAATTCAAAATCAAAAAAAATTCAGGTTAATGTCGTTGCCGTTAGCTATGAAAGAACAGGAAGTGAACTTGTAGCACTCCTCAAGGAAAGTGAGGAAATAAAAGCTAATAAACCTATGTTAAACAGAGCACTAAAGCGCAATCAATTTACGCAAGGACTTTATAGCTTTACAGATGATAACGGTTATGTAAACCTTCGCATTTTTCCCATTAGGAAAAACGAAAAGCCTATAACCACCTTTGCGAATAGAAAAAGTGGTATTTCGTTTATAAACAAAATGGTTGAAACTTACCAGCTATGCACTAAACTTTGTGGTTTAGAAAAAACTAAATCTAGTTGCTTTAATTATGGTATAGAAGAATGCGAAGGTGCGTGCATACAAAAAGAATCACCAGAAGATTATAATAAAAGAGTTAATGTTGTAATTGCAAAAAACACCTACGACAATAAAGACATGGCTATTATCGATAGAGGAAGGTACATTGATGAAAAAAGTGTCATCTTAATAGAAAATGGTGTGTTTAAAGGTCTTGGGTTTTTTGATTTGAATCATCAAATTAATAATAGAGAAATATTAAAATCGATAATAACACCAATGCAGAATAACAGAGATACGCAGCATATAATTCAAAGTTACATGCGCAAAAATAAGCGCCTTAAAGTTATAGAATTATAAGAGTGTATTTACTTTTTGTATTTTTAAATTGTGGAACATAAGAACAAACATACCTGGAAAACCAGACTTCACGAAATAATTTATGAAGCAGACACACCTGCCGGAAAATTATTTGATGTTATACTACTCATAGCAATACTTGCCAGTATTATATTCGTTATGCTAGAGAGTGTAAGTAGTATTGATGCTAAATACCATACTATCTTAAATGTTGGCGAGTGGATAATTACTATTCTATTTACTGTAGAATATATTGTAAGAATTATCACCGTAAATAAACCCCTTAAATATATAACCAGTTTTTATGGTATTATAGATTTACTCTCAACCATACCAAAATATTTATCATTTTTCTTTGTTGGTTCTCAAGCCTTAATAACCTTACGTGCATTACGTCTATTAAGAGTGTTTAGGATCTTAAAATTGGCGCGCTACCTAGGAGCTTCAAATCAGCTTAAAGATTCTATTATTGCAAGTCGTGTAAAAATATTGGTTTTTCTTTTTGCGGTGTTAGTCTCCTCAGTAATATTTGGTACAATTATGTATTTGGTAGAGGGTGAAGAAAACGGTTTCAGTAATATCCCTAAGAGTGTATATTGGTGTATTGTAACACTAACTACAGTTGGTTTTGGTGATATTGCTCCGCAGACCGCTTTGGGACAATTTATTACAACCATAATAATGATTTTAGGTTATGGCATTATCGCTGTACCAACAGGTATTGTATCTGCAGAATATGCAAGAAGCGTCAACAAATCTGCCAAGAATGAAGAAGAAAAAGAACTCAATAGTCCTTACAAAGCCCAACAAGCTGTGCATACAAACTCACAATGCTGCATTAATTGCTTAGCCCAAAAGCATCAGGATGATGCTGTTTTTTGCCATAAATGTGGATGCAAACTTCATCATGACTAAAATCCTTATTTCTATAGTTGGCCCTACTGCCATTGGTAAAACAGCACTTAGTATAAAGCTAGCACAGCATTTTAATACAGAAATTATATCAGCTGATTCTCGTCAGTTTTTTAAAGAAATGACTGTTGGAACTGCTGTACCTTCTACTGAGGAGTTAAATACGACAAAACATCATTTTATTCAACATATATCAATAAAAGACAATTACAGTGTTGGGGATTTTGAACGTGATGCAATCTCAAAAATTGAATCCATTCATAAAAATAATGATATAGCGATAATGGTTGGTGGCTCTGGT
This sequence comes from Winogradskyella sp. J14-2, assembly GCF_001971725.1. Lineage (NCBI taxonomy): Bacteria > Pseudomonadati > Bacteroidota > Flavobacteriia > Flavobacteriales > Flavobacteriaceae > Winogradskyella > Winogradskyella sp. J14-2. The sequence goes on from NZ_CP019388.1 coordinate 757,322, forward strand.
CTTTACGTAAAAGCTGTAACCAAAGGACTAGATCACTTTCCTGATGTAGACAAACATATTCGTACTGAGTTAAACAAACGATTGATAAATGAGGGTATTGAAACACTTCAAAAGCAATTAAAGTCATTAGATTTTAAGGCTTATCAATCAATTGCTATAGATAATCCACAACGCATAATTCGTGCTTTAGAAGTTTGTATAGGTTCTGGTCAGCCCTATTCTTCGTTTTTAACAAAAACTGAAAAAACGAGACCTTTTAAGGTTGTTACTATTGGGTTAAGCGCTGTCCGATCTATTATCTATGATAGAATTAACCAGCGTGTAGATATAATGGTAAATGAAGGATTAATTGAAGAAGCAAAAGAACTTTTACCAAATAAGCACCTAAATGCTCTTAATACGGTTGGTTACAAAGAACTTTTTAATTATTTTGAAGGAGAATGGACGCTAGATTTTGCAATTTCAGAAATAAAGAAAAACACCAGACGATTTGCAAAGCGCCAGCTCACTTGGTTTAAAAAAGATGAGACAATACAATGGTTTGATTACACTACAGATATAAATAATATCATCAACTATTTAGAAAAACAATCATAAAAAAAATCCGATGTGTTTACATCGGATTTTTTGAAATTATAATTAACTCTCTTTGTCATTAACTACGAGTCTAAAGCCTTCACCATGAATGTTAAGAATTTCAACTTTAGGATCTGGTTTTAAGTATTTACGTAACTTCGCAATGTATACATCCATACTGCGAGAGGTAAAGTAATTATCATCTCTCCATATTTTGGTTAATGCCAGTTCTCTTGGCATTAAATCATTTTCATGCAATGCCAATAAGCGCAATAATTCGTTTTCTTTTGGCGATAATTTTGTTGGTTCGCCTCCATCAAACTTTAAGAAACGAAGTTTAGAATTGAGATCAAAACGTCCAATCTTAAACTCAAACTGCTTGCTATCTGCAACAGAGTCTGTTGCTTTGCGTTGCATTATGGCTTTAATTTTCATTAAAAGCACCTCGCTATCAAAAGGTTTATTGAGATAGTCGTCTGCGCCTACCTTGTAACCCTTAAGCACATCTTCTTTCATTGCTTTAGCCGTTAAAAATATTATTGGCACATCTGTATTTTTTTCTCTAATTTCTTTTGCTAGTGTAAAGCCGTCCTTGTATGGCATCATTACATCTAAGATGCAAAGATCGAAATCGTCTTTTTTGAACTTTTCAAAACCTTCCATTCCATTTTTGGCATGGACAACGTCGTAATCGTTCATCATTAAATAATCTTTTAAAACAGTTCCAAAGTTTGGATCGTCTTCTACCAAAAGAATTTTTTTGTTTTGTTCTTCCATGATTCGTTTTTATGATATTAACGGCAGCTTTATTATAAAAGTACTGCCTTTTCCTTTTTCACTTTCTACTGATATATGACCTTGATGATCATCTACTATTCGTTTTACGTAGGCTAAACCTAACCCATGTCCTTTTACATTATGTACATTTCCTGTATGCTCTCTGTAAAATTTTTCAAACACACGCTTGGCCACTTGCTTAGACATCCCATTACCTTGATCGGCAATTTTTAGAATAACGTTATTACCAGCATTTTCTGTGTAGACGTCTATTTTTGGCTCATCATCTGAATACTTAACAGCATTATCTAGAATATTAACTATAACATTTGTAAAGTGCGACTCGTTTGCTAAAACCGAAGTTTTATCTGCATTAAGGTGGGTTTTTACGTAGCCTTGCCTATCTTCTACAATTAACTCAATGTGTGTAATTGCATCTTCAACTAAGTCGTGTAACTCTAATCGTTCCTTACTTATGTTAAGTTCGTTCTTTTCTAATTTAGATATACGCAATACATTTTCTACTTGCGCATGCATACGTTTATTTTCGTCCTTTATCATTCCTAAATAACGCTTCACTTTATCTTGATCAGCAATTATTTTTGGATTTTTAATAGCATCTAAAGCTAAATTTATTGTAGCTATTGGTGTTTTAAACTCGTGCGTCATGTTATTGATAAAATCTGTTTTTATCTGCGATATCTGACGTTGTCTTATTAATTGATAGATGGCACTAGAATAGGCAAGAATTATAACACCTGTAAATATTATTGATAATACAATCATCTTTAATATTGAAGATAATAAAAACCGCTTTCTTTCTGGGAAATCTACATAGAGCCTGTAACTACTTTCATTGTTAGTGTCTAAAAAAATGGGCACTCCTAAAAAGGCATTATTTTTTTCAAAGTTTCTGGTTTGCACTTTTGTTGCTAAATCGTCATCATATATGGCAAATTCAAAATCTATATCTATGCCTTCATCCTTAAGGTGTCTTTTTAGCAACGTTTCAACTTGTAAGGCTGTTACTCTTTTATAAATTGGCACCTCTCTTAGAAACGTTTTAAAAGTGTCTTCATAGGCCTTTTTATCAATATCTGGAAGGTGAGAAAACTCTACCAGAGTTTTAGTAGGTTTTATACCAAGATTGCCGTCTAATATGGTCCTATCAAAATATTCGGTTGTACGTTCGCTAGTAAAGTTACTTATATCTATACTGTCTGTATCAATTTCAAAGAACAAAGAAGGCACTTTAAAGCGTTCTTCTAAAATGGTATTACGGTGAATTATAGTTTGGTCATTTACTATATCCTCGGTCGTAATATAGAGTTGTCTTATGGCGGTAGAATCTGGCGCTCTATTATTTGCAATATAAGGCTGAATTAGACCATAAAACTTTCTAATTTCGTAATCTTGAATGTCTCTAGACACAAAACTTAGTGCTCTTGTTACACTTCGCGAAAAGTTATCTTTTTCGTTTTCTAAACTATTGTTTATGAAAAAAGATTGAACAAAAATTATACCTATGAGCGATAGGCTCATTAAAACCACCAATAAGATGAATAGTTTTTTACTCATCAGCCAAATTTAACATTTTAACATTTAGCACAAATTATGTTTAACCTTACATTAACAATCATAAGATCATTGCTGCTTAGTTTTTTGAAGTAATGTTTGGTGTATATCCTGTGCTTGTTTCTGGGCCTCCTCCAAATTATTATTTTTAATGACAAAATGAGATTTTTTAATCTTGTCTTCATCAGAGAGTTGATTACGAATAATAGATTCCACCTTCTCTTTTGAAGTGTTATCGCGTTGCATAACGCGTTCTATTCTCAAATTTTTATCTGCAATTACGGTAATAATATAATCGTATTGGTGTTCTAAGCTATTTTCAAAAATTATTGCAGCTTCTTTAATTACGTATGGTGTATCTTGTTTTTTTAACCAACGTTTAAAATGTGAAGCTACCTTTGGGTGAACAACAGCATTCATTTGAGACAGCAAGGTTTTATCACTAAAAATCTTTGACGCTAAATATTCTCTATTTAAAATCCCATTTTCATATGCATTTTCACCAAAAAGTGCTGTAAGCTTTCGTTTTATAACTTTAGACCTGTTCATTAAAGCTTTAGCTTCTTTATCTGCAATATACACAGGTACTCCTTGAGATTGAAACCATTTAGCTATGGTTGTTTTACCACTTCCTACACCACCTGTTATACCAACTATAATCATATTATAACCTTATAAAATCTATACGCTTCTGCTTAATATTAATACGCTTTACAAATTCTGGCAGTTTTGTAACTCTAGGTATAAAATAAGTTTGCCCCTCGTTTATTTCATTATAATCACATTCAACAACAAAATCGGAAGCTTTAATTTCATTATAACTTTCTAAATCTACATAATAGGAAAGTGTAACCGTTTTAGGAAAGTAATTAATAAGAATGTCTTTAGGCTTATTTATTATTGTCAATGGTACTTCAATCTTACCTTCAGTGAAACGTTTCACTTCCGCTTTTACAGTAATCCTTTTAGGAAAAATTTCAACACTATTTATTTCAGATACTGCAACACTAGTACTAATATCATCGTTAACATTGCTTAATTTCAAATCGTTTGTCAAAACCGAACTTATATTTGATATAATTTCATTAGGACCTATAATTTTAGCGCTATCTACACTAAGGGTAAAATATCCTTTTATGTCAAATCCTGTGGCGTAATCAATCTTGGTTTTTAAAACAATAGGAACAGTCTTAGATGCTCTTTTAGAATAAGGTATGTGCAATATATCTGGTTTTAAGGAGCGTATTTTGTAGGATGCGCCTAATTGTTTTTCTAAAAGAAAACTATTCTCTTGGACTTTAAAAACGAACTCATTCTTTTTAATCTCTATATCTTCATCAGCATCTAAGATTATCGTTTTGGTATTATTAAAAGCATAGGGTATTAGCGCAAAACCTTTTGCCTCTACCATTGCTAAAATAATGCTAGATGTATCATCTTTAATTATTATCTCTTCTTGTAATTTAGAAAGTTTAATCTTTAGTTTAATGGGCTGAATGTAATCACTTGAGAATTTAGAAAAAACTAAAAACACAAATGCTATGCCTAAAAAGATTCCAAAACGATTAATGTTTGGTTTTTTAAGCCAATCTAATATGTTAGACTTTTTATTAGCAGACATATTAATTAAAGAATAAATCAGGAAAAGCTTTCTCTGGCTTCCGTCTTAGTATTACAATATTGAAAGTAGACTTTATAAAGCCGTAACCATAACCAAAAAATTGAACTAGAATGGCCACTAAGGACAATGCGGCAACACTTAAACTTTTACTATTTGCAAAAGCTAATATAAAAACTAGAGCAAAATAAATCCCATAAGCATATATAGGTAATATAAAGTTAAATAAACCAGAGCAGATAGCTAATACTAAGCCAATTGAAAATAAGGTTGGCAGCCAGTATGCTAAACTTTTAGACTCTGGATGCCATTGATTAAGTATTGGCCGTACCAATCCAAATTTATTAACCTGCTTGTAAAATTTAGACCATGATATTCGACGTTTATGATAAACGTAAGCTGTATTAATTAAAGCTGTTTTATATCCTAATTTCAATAATCTTAAAGACAGATCTGGATCCTCGCCAGGATGTATTTTACCAAATCCACCTGTTTCTAAAAATGCTCTTTTAGACAAGCCCATATTAAAGCTACGCGGTTGAAAGTCTTCAATCTGCCGTTTTCCTCCTCTAATACCGCCTGTTGTAATAAAAGAGGTCATGGTGAAATTAATTGCTTTTTGAAGGTTTGAAAACGATATGTGTGCCGCATCTGGCCCACCAAAACAATCATAAAAGGTGTTTGACAGAAAACTATTTACTTCTATCAAATAATTTGAAGGAAGTATTACATCAGAATCTAGAATAATATAGTAGTTCCCCTCAGCATTATGCATACCAAAGTTTCTAGAATCTCCCGGCCCTGAGTTCTCTTTGTAGAAATAGGATATTTTCAACTGACTACCAAAACTCTGAACAACGTCTTCAGACTTTAAAGAAGAGCCGTCTTCAACAATCACAATTTCATAGTCAATGTTACCTTCTAAACGTGTAAAACTTTCTAAAAGTTCTTTAGTTTCGTCAGGTCTATTATACACAGGCACTATAAAAGAAAAATACAATCTCTTCATAGCTACAAAAGTAACTAAAGAAAATACAAAAGCCACCTTAAACGGTGGCTTTTGATTATAAATAAAGACTATTGAGTTAGTTCTTAACTACTCTTACAGTTTTAGTGGTGTTAGCAATTGTTACTTTTACAAAGTAAGTACCATCTTGTAAGTTAGACATGTCTAATTCACTATTAACAGCGTTTGGCGTAGCTCTTAATACTTCTTGTCCTAGCATATTATACATTGTAACATTCTCAATGGCGTTTTGAGCGTTTAATGTTAATGTATTTTGTACTGGGTTTGGATAGTAAGTAAATGCCGCTTCGTTTTCAAAACTGCCTGTAGAAAGTGTTTGCTCTACACTTATATCTAACTGAAAATCACCTGTATTAGCTGCATGACCATCAACATAGATAAAGTAATCTACTGTTCCGCCACCAGTTGCTGAACTTTCCCAACAGAATGTAGATAGTGCAGCGTTAGCTCCACCGTCATCATCACCACCAACACAAACAAGAGCACCACAAGATCCTTCAAAAACTTGTATTTCAGTATCAAATGGTGATGGACTGTTGTCCGTAGTTGCAGTTACAACCTCACCTTCGGAAGTTGTAATAACATACCATATACCAGCACCAAAGTTCATTGTACCTGTACCACCTGCGCAACCTGTTTCAGCACTTCCGCCTCCACCGTTGCAAGCCGTTAAAGCTTCAACATTGGTAGCAGCAACAGTTGAACCAGTAACTGAACTCCCATCAGAAACCGCTATGGCTCCAGCACAATCATTGTTTACAGGAGGACAAGCAGCTTGTGTCAAAGCGGAACTTGATTGTGTACAACTTGCATCATTATCATCTACAACAGTAATGATAACATCAGTTGCATTTACATAAGGTCCAAATGTTAAAGTCGTAACACCAGTAGCTGCTTGCGTAGGGCTACCTTGGTCATCACTTACAGTTAAATCTGTTGCAGAACCCATATCTGTAATATCAACCTCGATATTAAAACCACCTGAAACATCACAATCGTTAACCACTGCATAAGCAACTGTAGCATTTGTACAAGTATTTTCAGTAATATCTAAAGTGTAAGCTGTAGTTTGTGGTGCTGGCCAAGTAGAAATTACAAAATAATATGTTGTGCCATTGGTAACCGCAATATCATCTAATGCAATATCGCCACCAGCAAATCCATTCACACCACCATCCGCACAAGCTGTACCAATATCAGCACAATCTGTGTACATAAAAATACCCGTATATGTGCCTACACCAGATAATAAAACATTTATTGAACCATCAAAAGTAGCAGTATAAGAATAAACTACATCATTACCACCTAAGTAGCCAGAAGTACTTCCACATCCTGAAGCTCCAGGTGAACCAGTATAAACATCACTAAAATTAGCTGTATCATTTGTATCACTGTACGGTAATGCACCTACTATAAATGGATTAGCACAATCGTCTCCCGGCGGTGGATTACCCGTTGTAAAACTCCATTCAAAACATGGCCCTGCAGCAGGTGTAATTCCATTGTAAGGTAAAACAGACCAATAATATGTAGTGTTAAATCCTACACCTGTAACATCAACATTTGTATCTGTTGACCCTAACAGCCCTAAAGATGTTAAGGATCCTGAAGTTTCACCAAAGAAAACTTCATAATCGGTAGGCGCTGGACCAGTAGAAGGAGCTGTCCAACTTAGATTTACAGTACCACCTGCAACATCTGTTGCCATGTCTACTGGAGAAATTGGTGCTTCTGCACAGTTTGGTGCCGCTGGAGGTGTAAATTCTTGAATACAAAAATCATCTGTAGTTAATGTTTGAAAGCTATCTTTCCAAATTGCCATTCTGTAGTTAGTAGAAGGCATTAAAACTAAATCAACACTAGCTGGCATTGCCGCACAAACAATCTCAGTTCCTCCACATGAGTCTAAGATGACATACTCATTATTAGAACCAGAATTTGAAATAGTTATACCACCAGATGCTGTAGTTGTAAATTCATACCAAAAACCTCTATTATCACCTGTTGGATCACAAGAACCAGTACCACCAATATTTGGTGCTGAAGAAAAATCAATAGTAAATGGAGTGGCAGTACTACAATCAGCCTCAACTGTAGCCGAAATTGGAGAGATACATGATTCCCCAAGATTCGGTTGAGTCCATTGTACAGTTACATAACCACTATCTCCTGCTCCACCACCACAATTGGATTGAACATATATATCATATGTTTCACCTGGAGTTAATCCCATTAGTGTTAAAGAAGGAGTTGTCATTACTGTACCAGAAGTACCACCGCCACCTTGAGCATAAGGCGAAACACCATACTCATAAGTCCATTCTGATTCAGAACCACCAACCATCCAAGTAATATCTACATCTGTAGTACTGGTAGTTGTGGCCATAAGAGAAGCTGGTTCAGGGCATGAAGGTGGAGTTGCAGAAGTTATTGTCGGTGATTGAAAACAAAAGCCATAATTCCAATCATCACCAGCTGGATCATCATCATAAGATATACGATATCTAAAGCCAGAAAGTTGAGTTGCAGTAAATGATGCGATATTCAATATATCCGAAGTGTAAGTTACAGGTGTGCCAGAACAAAAATCATTAGTGACTGCTGTTGTTGTTCCTAGTGCATCAAAATTACTTCCCCAATTAACCCAAGCAGATCCATCAGCATCCCAATATTGAAAAACAAGTTCGTCATTAGCTAAATAATAGTAAACATAATCAGCAGTAACAGTCAACCAAGTTTCACCTGCTGCAAATGCAGCCGATAAATCAATTATTGGTGATTCCGCCGCAATGTCATCATCATTACCATTACCTGCATCATCATCATCAAAGGCAAAGTTTGAAGTTACTGTTGGATCCGCTTCAAAGGCCAAAGGATCCGCGTTGTATGTTCCCGTAACAGTCCAAGCTGCATTAGGCCAACCAGCATTTTGGTTAAGAGTTTGTGCAAAACCCACAAACGCGCCAAGCATTAACATTATTACAAGAACATTAATTGTAATTTTTTTCATATAAACATAAATTTTAAGTTAGTATTATGTTAAAAATATGTCAATATTTTACATTAAACATGATCATTACTTACAAATCGATAAAACGCGAAAAACATCGCTGAAGAACAAGCGATGTTTTTAACAATTCCTATAAAAAAGATTTAGTTTTTGACGAATCTTTTTATTAAGCTCTTATTTGAATTTTTTAGTTTAATAACATATTGTCCCACCGACAAATCCTTAATATCTAAATATTCTGAATTACGCATAGTACCTAGCATAATTAGCCTACCAGAAATATCTAAAATTTCGTAAGTAACGTTAATCCAATGAGAACAATCTACATATAAGAAGTCTTTTGTTGGATTGGGGTAAATATTTATATCAAACCTATCAAAATCTTCTATATTTAAGGGGCTTGATCCTTCAACAAGGTTTAAGGTTTGATTTACCTCGATGTTATATAAGATGTCCACTACACCACTAAGCCAAGTTACTTTAACATAATCAATCACAGTATGATGCTGTGTACCAAAAAACTCAGTTCCAGAATTTTGAGATAAGTAACCCTCACCACAATGCGTATATCTGTATTGTTTTTCACCATTAATAGAAATCTCTATCCTAGAACCGATACCTTGTCTGTTACTTTCGGTACCTTCTAACTTTACTTTTAACCAATTGTTTGTATTTGGAGTATTATTTTTCCATAGAAAAATATTGCTATGATTAATATTATTGACTATTATTTCTGGATATCCATCATTATCAGTATCGCCAATAGCATTACCATAGCTGTATGCAAAATCATTGGGTACCGCTGCATTATTTAAATTATAAGTGCCGTCATTGTTGTTTTCGTAAAATGCAGAAGATAACTGACTGGTTATGTTGCCGTTGTTTTCACTACTTACGTATAGGTCTAAATCTTTGTCATTGTCGGCATCTAAAAAAACAGCGCCCCAACCAGTACTATTAAAAGTTACACCATACAACTGTGCTGCGTCTGTAAAAGTACCATTTCCATTATTAATAAAAAGCACGCTATCACTAGGGTCGTTGGTTATGTACATATCTAACCAACCGTCATTATTAACATCTCCTACGGTAACAGTCATTGCATCAATACTGATGTCTGTTCCTGTTTCTTCAGCAACTTCTGTAAAGGTACCGTCTCCATTATTTTTGTACATTAAATTTTGGTTGGTGTATTTATCGTTAGATACATAAATATCCTGATCACCATCGTTATCATAATCTAAAAAAGCAGAGCAGAACGACATAAAGCCCGTGGAGAGTAAATCAGCCTCCGAGTTTGCGAGTGTAAAAGTGTTGTCGCCATTATTTTTGTAAAGAATATTCGGAATTGCAACATCTCTTATACTAACAAAAACATCTAAATATCCATCATTATTATAATCTCCCCAAGAAGCGCCATAGTAAGGAAATTGGTCTTGTAGCATCCCTGAGGATTCCGAAATATCTTGCATTATCATGTTTCCCAAATTCTCATAAAGCTTAACACCAGAATTGGTACTAGTCACAAACAAATCATTATCACCATCATTATCGATATCTACCCAATTAATTTGTTTTGCACTCAGGTTACTTGTTACTATATTAAGATTTTGAAGTACAAAATTTCCGTTAATATTTTTGAAAAAGTATAAAGGATCACCGTTAGACGAAGCTATTGAAATATCATCCCAGCCATCATTGTCGTAATCATAAAAACTTATACCATTACCTAAAAATGTAAGTCCACAGTTTGCAAAAACACCTAGTTGCTGCGAACTTTCTGTGAAAGAAATTTGTGCAGAAGTAAAATTACACAGTATTAAAGCCGTAATGCAATATTTTCTCATAATCTGCTAAACGTATTTTAAAAAATAAAATACCTACAAGCAAAATATAAGATTCATATATATTTAACAAAAAAAGTGCAACTTTTTTGAAGTCACACTTTAATTATTACATTTTATTTATAAAAAAGGGTTTTATTCTGTGAATTTATCCATAACAGCATCACTAACTCCCATGTTACTAAACCCTCCATCGTTATAAAGATTTTGAAGTGTAACACGACGTGTTAAATCGCTAAAAAGGGTTACAGTATAGTTTGCACAATCCATGGCAGTGGCATTACCTAATGGTGACATTTTTTCTGCATAAGATATAAAACCGTCAAACCCTTTTACACCACTGCCAGCGGTTGTTGGAGTTGGTGACTGCGAGATTGTATTAACTCTAACTTTTTTGTCTCTTCCAAAGAAGTAACCAAAGCTACGCGCAATACTTTCTAAATATGCTTTATTATCTGCCATATCATTATAATCTGGAAAGACACGTTGTGCAGCCATGTAAGTTAACGCAACAATACTTCCCCATTCGTTCATGGCATCTGCTTTATAAAGTGTTTGCATCACCTTATGAAATGACATTGCAGAAACATCCGTTCCCTTTTGGGTCCAATCGTATTTTTGGTCTGTATAATGCCTTCCTTTTCTAACGTTAATAGACATGCCTATAGAGTGCAAAACAAAATCAATTTTTCCTCCTAAAATCTCCATGGACTTTTCTACAAGGTTTTGTAAATCTTCTTCTGATGTAGCATCTGCAGGAATAATTTGTGAGCCTGTTTTTTCTGCCAGGGCATTAATTTGGCCCATACGCATGGCCACTGGTGCATTTGTTAGCACAAATTCACCACCCTCTTCATGTACACGTTCTGCTGTTTTCCATGCGATTGAATTTTCGTCAAGAGCTCCAAAAATGATTCCTTTTTTTCCTTTTAGTAAGTTATACATAGTGTATTATTTTAGTCAGTTTTAATGCTGTAAATATAGTATTAATTCAACAATTGCTTGGCATGAGCCATAGCAGATTCTGTTATATTCATTCCTCCTAACATTTGTGCTATTTCTACGACGCGTTCGTCTTCGCCTAATCTTTTTAATTGTGTTTCTGTAGTCGTATTGTTATCTATTTTAAAGACCTTAAAATGCGAATTTCCTTTTGCCGCAATTTGAGGCAAATGCGTTATTGCAAATACTTGCATTCTAGTACTCATCTGCTTCATAATGTCTCCCATCTTATTTGAAATTTCGCCTGAAACACCTGTATCAATCTCATCAAACATTATTGATGGAAGTTGTATATACTCTGATAGTATTGATTTTATTGCCAACATTATTCTAGACAACTCGCCACCAGATGCAGACTTCTTTAACTCATTAAAACTAGAGCCTTTATTTGCCATAAATAAAAACTGTAGATTATCTTTTCCGTTTAGTAAAAATCGCTCTCCTTCGGTTAATTCTATTTTAAACTTCGCGTTTGGCATTCCTAAATCTGAGAGTAAACCTTCGAGCTTTTGAGTTAATATTGGCAGTATAGTTTTTCGCTTTTTTGAAATTTGACCTGCTATGTTATTGAGCTCTTTCTTTAGGTTGGTTATTTCTTCTTCCTTTTTTTTAATAGCATCATCTAATCCTTCTGTATCAGAAACCTTAGATTCTAATTCATTTTTTATCGAAATTAAATCTTCAATTTGAGATACGGAATGCTTTTGAAATAGGTTATTGAGAATTTGAAGTTGAGAATTTATACGCTCTAGCTCTTGAGGATCTGTTGATAATGCATCTTCTAAATCGTCTAATTCTACCAGTAAATCATTGAGCTCTATATGAACACTAGCTACGCGCTCTGCAATAGCTCCGTAAACTTTACCAAAACCAGAAATTTTATTGAGCTCTTGTTTTATGGCATTAAGTTGATCAATAACTCCTTGGTCTTCCATATTTAGAATACCCTTTGCACTAGCAAGCTTCTCTCCTATTACTTCAACATTATTGAGCTGCTCGTACTGCGCTTCTAAATCTTCAAGATTGATAGATTCTAGCTTAATTTCGCTCAACTCATTCATCAAAAAGAGATTGTAATCATACTCTTTTATTAATTCTGCTTTAGAATCGATTAATGCCTTCAAAGATTTTTGTAGCATTTTGTACTCAGCGCGTTTTTGAGCGTATACTTCTAAATTTTCTTTGTTATCAGCAAGCGCATCTATTACCCTAAACTGATAATCGTTCTCGGTTAACTGCTGGGTTTGGTGCTGAGAATGAATATCTATAAGATGCAAACTTAACATCGACAAACTATCTAAAGTGGCTGGTGTATCATTGATAAATGCGCGCGACTTGCCCGAAGGCAAAATTTCTCGTCTAATAATAGTTTGCACATCGTAGTCTATATCTAAGTTTGAAAATAATGGTTTTAGGTTGTAATTAGCAATATCAAAACTTGCTTCTATGATGCATTTCTTATCCTTGGTCTTTACCTGGCTTAGGTCTGCACGTTTTCCTAACACCAAAGATAAACCTCCCAGTAAAATAGATTTACCTGCGCCTGTTTCGCCAGTAATAATGGTTAGCCCATTATTAAACTGAACGTTAAGTTCGTCAATGAGCGCATAATTTTTTATGTAAAGTGATGTTAACAAAAATCTATAGTTTGTTTTTACAAAAATATAGAATCTGAGTGAAGTTGAGAATGGCTAATGAAAAAATAAGCAGAAAATTAAAACTTAATTTTTCGCCATTTTTGAGAGTGCATTGGAGCTATTTTATTGAGTATATCTACAGCTTCTGCAATATTAACACTGGGACCACCTGAGAGTATATCCATAATTTCGTCTGATTTTGCATCAAAAAAGACACGCAGTAGATAAGAATTTGGTCGTCTTTTATGGATCTTCTGTAACTCTGACAAAACTGAAATAATTTTGGACTTTCCTGCTTTTGTATCTTCCGCCATTATGTCCATGCCCTCTATATGGTAATTATACATTGTAGATCTTATCTCCTTAAATGTTGGCGATAATAAATTATCAATTAATGCAAAGCGTGATTGTAAGCCGTCCTCAAGTTTCCAGCCTTGTCCATTTAATTGCTGTGAGTAATTGGCTATGGTTTGTGCCTGGGCAAAATATTCATCTCCGCCGTTTAGCGTAAACGAATCGGCATCCATACCTAATATCATAAAAACATGGAAGGATAATACAGAAACCAAATTAGATTCAAACTGCAGTGGATTAAACACCATGTTTTGAAATTCTATATATTGAAAATTGAAATCTTTATCGTTATAATTATATACTGGCGAGCTATAGGTAGAATTAAAAACTGGTCTTGAGGAAGATACCTGCAATGTTGCGCTAAAACTATCGTTTTCGTATGCAGTTACGTTTATAACCATACTACAATTGATGCGCTCTTCTGCACCAAAATTTTTTTCTGTCCATTTGGTATTGTTTATAAACTCATTAAGTTGCTTTTCTAATGTCTTAAATACAACATTATTATCATTTCCTGTTTGCTGGGCAATAACATTAACAGTGCAGTTTAACTCTTGCGATAACACAACGGCTGAAGACAAAAAGGCCAATAAAACTAATAATTTACGCATTTAGCTGTTTTAAGATCTGTTGCATTAAATCTTTAGCAACTTCGGCTTTAGATTTAAGCGGGTTTTCAATACTATTGTTAGATGATGTTATAAATGTAACTTTATTTGTTGATACCCCAAAGCCTGCACCTTTATCTTGTAAAGAATTAAGCACAATTAAATCTAAATTTTTAGATTTTAATTTTGCTTTAGCATGCTCTAGTTCGTTATTGGTTTCTAATGCAAAACCAACCAAAAATTGGTTTTCTTTTATCTCACCTAAAGATTTTAGAATATCTTTTGTTTTTTCTAACTCTATACTAAACGTGGCATCTTTCTTTTTTATTTTTTGATCTGCTACATTTTTTGGTCTATAATCAGCCACTGCTGCAGAAAGAATTGCGATATCTGTACTATGAAAATGTTTATGTACTTCATTGTACATATCGTCTGCACTAACCACTGGCTTTACAGAAATCAAATTGTGGGTTATGGTTTGATGTGTAGGTCCAGTCACTAGTATTACCTCGGCTCCAAGATTAGCAGCTGCCTTGGCAATTTCAAAACCCATTTTTCCGCTAGAGTGATTTCCAATAAACCGAACAGGATCTATAGCTTCATAAGTTGGTCCTGCTGTAATTAAGATTTTTTTTCCATGAAAAGACAACTGACCTAAGACATCTTTTTCGATAAAACTTACAATCTCTTCTGGTTCTGCCATACGGCCTTCTCCTACCAAACCACTAGCCAATTCTCCAGTTGCGGCAGGAATCATCTTATTACCATAAGATGTTAATTTTTCGAAAGATGTTTTTGTAGACTCGTGTTTATACATGTCCAAGTCCATTGCCGGAGCAAAATATACAGGACACTTGGCAGATAGATAGGTTGCTAAAAGTATGTTATCACAAACTCCATTTGTCATTTTTGCCAGAGTATTGGCAGTTGCTGGTGCAATTATAAAAAGATCTGCCCATAATGCTAGGTCTACATGATTGTTCCAAACGGCATTATCATCATCTTCATCTACAAATGAAGAGAATACGGGATTTTTTGATAAGGTTGAAAGTGTTAGTGGAGTAACAAACTCTTTTGAAGCAGGCGTCATAACAACTTTTACGTTAGCGCCTGCTTTGATAAGTAATCTTACTAAAAAAGTAGATTTATATGCGGCAATACCTGCAGTTATGCCTAATAAAATATTTTTGTCTCTTAGAATAGACATCTAAGGGTTATTGTTGAGTATCCTCAGTATTTCTGTGATAAATTTTACCATCTAACCACTCTTTTACTGCTAACGCATGAGGCTTGGGCAATTTTTCGTAAAACTTAGAAACTTCTATTTGTTCTTTGTTTTCAAAAATTTCTTCGAGACTATCGTTATATGTCGCAAACTCTTCAAGTTTGTCTATTAATTCGCGTCTAATGTCTGTGTTGATTTGTTCAGCACGTTTTGAGATAACAGATATTGCTTCGTAAATATTATCTGTTGCTGCATCGACTTCGTTTCTATTATATGTTACTGTAGAAACTGGCGCATCGGTCTTTTTTAAATCCATCATTATAATTGATTAACTTTTAGTAAATGTACTTAATTCTTGTTCTAATTCTTGCTTCATTGTATTTGCATCTTCCATAAATTCAGAATCTGGATATGCTTTTTTAAAAACGTCATAGTAGCCTATGGCATCTTTTAATCGTTCTTCTTTTAACTGGTCAATACTTAAAATCGCTAAGTTGTATGCGGCATCAAATCTATAAAACATAGCCTCTTTTCTTAATGAGGTACCAGGGAATTCTAGTAGAAAATTGTTGAATGATTTTATGGATGCTTTATAATCTGTGATTAGATCGTACTGCTTTGCAATTTCAAATGCTTTTTTTTCTAGTTTATAGTCTAATTCTTTAACCAATGTATTGGCTTCTGCTAAGTATTGAGAATTAGGGTATTGATTAACAAATAACTGAAGTTTTTCAATAGCCTCAAAAGTTTCTTTTTGATGCTTTGAGTAAACAGGCGAGTTAAAGTAATATCCTTTTGCAGACTTAAAAGCTGCTTCTTCAGCTTTTTCACTTTGTGGATAAATATCAGTAAACTTATCAAAATGATAGCTTGCAATGTAATAGTCTCCCATCTGGTAAGAGCAGTTGGCATGCATATATGTAAGCTTTTCTGCCTGAGGTTTCCCTCTATACTTTGGTAAGATTTGATCTAAAAGTCTCTTAGACTTACTCCACTTTTCAGCCTCATACAATTCATCAGCCATAGAAAATTTCTCTGCAACGTCTTCAGATTTTAATGCTTTCTGAAAATCGCTACACGATACCAATAAAATGGTTGCTAAAAGTATGTAAAATGCTTGCTTCATAAATTTTAAACAAGTTGCAAAAATACGCATTATTAACGGATTTTAAAAACAAAAATTATACGCTAAAGTAATGGTTGTTTTAAATGTGCTCCGTAATTTAAACTAAGTTTAACTTTTACCTAAATCTTTTAAGGCACTTTTAATATCATTTTTTAGCTTATCTGTTGCCTCTACAAGTGGTAAACGCACATGGGATTTAGAAATTTCTAGTGCTTCTAAAACTGCTTTTATACCAGCTGGATTATTTTCAGAAAAAATTAAACGTGTAATTGGCATTAAATCGAAATGTATTTTGTAGGCCTCCTTGGCCTTACCGTCAATACCCAAACGGATCATTTCAGAAAACTTTTTTGGTAATGCCTGACCAATAACAGAAATTACGCCTGAGCCACCAGCCAACGCTATACTCAACGCCAAATCATCATCACCAGAAATGATCAAAAAATCTTTAGGTTTGTTTCTTAATAGTTCTAAATACTGATGAATGTTGTTACCAGCTTCTTTAACCGCAATGATGTTCTCGAAATCGTTTGCCAGTCGTATTGTTGTTTCTGGCAACATATTAGAGGAGGTTCTACCTGGAACATTATATAAAATTATTGGTTTTGGTGACACCTCAGCAATGGCTTTAAAATGTTGGTAAATGCCTTCTTGTGTTGGCTTACTGTAATAAGGAGATACTGATAAAATAGCATCTATCTTTGATAAATCTGTTGTGTTTAATTCGTTTATAACCGATGTTGTATTATTCCCACCAACTCCAAGTACCAGTGGAAGCTTTTTATTGTTCACTTTGGCAATAAATGAAATTAACTCTTGCTTTTCTTGAGCAGTGACCGTGACACTCTCGCCTGTGGTACCACTAATTACCAAATAGTCTGTACCATTGTTTATATTGTACTCTACCAATCGCTCTAGCGCTTCAAAATGTATACTTAAATCTGCTTTAAATGGTGTAATAAGCGCTACTCCCGTTCCTATAAATTTGGTCATTATAATTTGTTTAAAATGTTTAAATATTTTTTTAATTCGTTTTTAAAGGTTTTTACGTCTTTAGGATCTACATCTATGATTAAATCATACAGCCGTTCATCTTTTCGGCTTAATCCAACTTTTAAATTTGCCTTTGATGCAGCTGTTATTAAATCTAACTCTGGTGTATCATTCTTGTAATAACTTACCAACACATCAAAAGGTTCTTCTATAAACGCTTGTAAGTCGATATTATTTATTTTTCCTTTCCACCCAAAATGTTTTGGAGAAAAATACGTTTCCCACTGGCTGCCTTCATACTTATCATCTTTTGTAAAAGCAACGACTTTATGCTTAGGAGATGTTAAGTTTAGCGCTTTAAAATAATTCCTAAAGACCTCAAAATCTTTGAATTCGCTAGCATTAAACAAAACCGCAATAACTTTAACCTTATCGTTGTTTACAGCAGCTTTACGCGCAGACAACAATTTGTTTACATATTTTTGATTTGATTTTTCCTTAAATGCTTTTAAAATCATTTACCTTTAGCCTTTGATGCAAATTTAACAAAAGCATAGCCATTTTTTACTACTACTAAAACAATGATTAAAAAATCACTTTTTATTGTTCTTTTTCTGAGCCTTGTACTTTCTTGTAAAAAACTGCCCAATAGAATTGAAGGTAATCGTCTAGAAATTAACGAAAATATTACACCAAATAAGGAGATAGAAGATTTTATAAGCCCTTACAGAGACAATGTAAATAAGAATTTAGACAGTATCATCTCATTTGCACCTGAAACCTATTCTAAAACCGATGGAGAATTAAATACTGCCATTGGCAACTTAATGGCTGATGCTGTGTTTAGTGAAAGTAACCCTATATTTAATAAGCGTACAGGCAAGACTATAGATTTTGTTTTACTAAATCATGGTGGTATTAGAGCTATAATTTCGCAAGGAAATATTACAACAAGAACAGCTTACGAAGTAATGCCTTTTGAAAATTCTGTTGTAGTTGTTGCATTAAAAGGAAAACAAATCATGGCACTATTTGACTATCTTTCTAAAGCCAAACGTGCTCATCCTGTCTCTAAACACGTTGAATTATTATTAGATAGGGATTACAACATTAAAAAAGTACTTGTTAACGGCAAGCCTGTTTCGGAAGACGAAACATATTACGTAGCTACCAATGACTATTTATACAACGGAGGAGATCGTATGACGTTTTTTCATCCAAACGATAGTTTATACACACTAGATTATAAAATTAGAAATGTGTTAATCGATTATTTTAAAAAAGAAGATACCATCAACCCTAAAATTGACAATCGCTTCACAAGGTTAACTGCAGAATAATGAAAAGAAGACAATTTATACAACAAACAACGGCAGCGACAGCTATGGTTAGTTTAGGTGCTTTAAGCCTGCGGTCTTGCGTTCAGAAGAGAAAGCATATTACAATTCTGCACACTAACGATGTCCATAGCCATATAGATCCTTTTGGACCTAACGACAAAAGAAATGCAAACAAAGGTGGTGTTGCAAGACGTGCTACTCTGGTTGAAAATATTAGAAAAGAAAACCCTAATACATTATTATTAGATGCTGGTGATATTTTTCAAGGCACTCCATATTTCAATTATTATGGAGGTGAACTAGAGTTTAAACTAATGAGTATGCTTAATTACGATTTAGCAACTATTGGAAACCACGATTTTGACAATGGTATAGACGGACTTTATGCACAGCTACCACATGCAAAGTTTGAGTTTGTTTCTGCAAACTATGACTTTTCGAACACAGTAATGGATACGCATGTAAAGCCATACAAAGTTCTTGTAAAAGATGGCGTTAGAATTGGCGTATTTGGTGTGGGCATTCAACTTGAAGGTTTGGTCGATAAAAAAATGTATAAAGAAACTGTTTATCATAATCCTATTGAAGTTGCGCAAGATATGTCGCGTATTCTTAAAGAAGAAGAATCTTGTGATTTAGTGATTTGCCTTTCTCATATTGGCTATTATTACGAGAAGCACCCTAATCGCGTTTGTGATTTAAATTTGGCTAAAGCCACAAAAGATATCGATTTAATTATTGGTGGACACACACATACGTTTTTACCAAAACCAACGATAACTCAAAATAGCGAAGGCAAGAATGTATTGGTTAATCAGGTTGGTGCATACGGATTATACTTAGGTAGAATTGACTTTTATTTTGAACAAGGCAAGCCACTTTATTCAGATAGCACCACAATAATCGTTTAATAAATTTTGTAAGTTTCTAAAATTGAAGCGTCTAAGATTTCAACTAAACCCAGACAATATGAAATCTGACAAAATCATTTTAGTACTTAGAATTGCTGTAGCTGTTATATTAATTCAAACGCTTCGTTTTAAGTTTACAGCGCATCCAGATAGTGTCTATATTTTTGAAACTGTAGGCCTTGAGCCTTATGGACGAATAGGAGTTGGACTATTAGAGCTAGTCGCTGGAATTTTACTGTTAATACCAAAAACTGTTTGGGCAGGTGCACTTTTAACTTTAGGTCTTATAGGTGGTGCAATAGTAATGCATTTAACACAACTAGGTATTGAGGTAAACGGAGATGGCGGAGTCCTATTTTACACAGCAATAATAACATTTATACTTAGTGCTATAATTCTTTATTATTTTAGAAAATATATACCAATTTTAGGCAAGAAATTAAGCTTCTAATTGCTCGTCCATATCTAAATATGTGGGCTGCGGACCAGTATGGCTAATTTGTGATTGTAGATAGAAAAAAACAAACGCTACAACTAAGAAAAACGAATAAATAAATCCTAAATTTTTGTCGTCTATAATATAGTAGTAGGCTAATTGTATTATTTCTGAGAAAACAACACAGATAGACCCTATTAAAAATAACATCGCTTTATTGTCATTTCTATACATGTAATCGATTAATGCAACTGATAATAATGCCATAGTAACACCGTTGTAGACAAACTCTAAAATATATTCGTATGTACTAAGTATACCACCAGTGGCATCAGTAACAATTACAACACAAAAAACGTCAAGCACTATAAGAATAATAATAGGAATTGATAATTCTCTAAAAGCTTTACCAATATTAATAGAAGATAATACTTTAATAATTAAACATAAATATGCAACGATAAATAGTATATTAGAACAGTAATAGTAGTAATCTATTTCACCTTCCTCTATTAGTGGTACATACCAAGAAGCATAGCTCAAAAGATGACCTATTGTGAATATAACCAAAAACCAAAAGAAATATTTAGACTTGTCTTTGGTCCAACGACAATAGAGAATAGTTAAAAGTACAAACATTACAGCACTTACTGCGGCACCTTGAGCTTCATAAGCAAAGCCTTGTAATACAACAAAAACACCACCTAATAGTAGTAATAATATTTTTAAAATCTTATTTACTAACATCAATTAACCCCTTATTAATGAAACGAATATACGAAAAATTAACAATTAAACGATAAAAAATACTTTTTATCGATAAAATGCACTGATTTGTGTAAGAATTTATTTCAAAATAGACAAAAACTCTTGTTCTGAGAGCATGGTAACACCCAAACTTTCTGCTTTTAAGCGTTTACTCGGACCCATTTTATCACCTGCAACTAGATAACTTGTTTTTGACGATATTGAGGACGATACTTTTCCACCATTATCTTCAATGAGTTTTTTAAGCTCATTTCTAGAAACAGATTCAAATACACCTGAAACTACAAATGTTTGTCCTTTTAACTTTTCAGTTTGGTTAGCTAATTTCTCTGCAGAGATTTCTAATTGTACGCCGTAGTCTTTTAGTCGCTCTACAATTATTTTATTTTCTTCTGAAGAAAAGAACTCTACAACACTTTCTGCGATACGCTCGCCTATTTCATCTACAGTTACCAAATCCAAGACTGAAGCAAACATTAAAGCATCTATAGATTTATAATGCTTTGCTAATTTTTTAGCAACAGTTTCTCCAACATACCTAATACCTAAAGCAAACAAAACACGCTCAAACGGAATTTGTTTAGAGGCCTCAATCCCTTTTACCAAATTCTCAGCACTTTTCGCTGCCATCCGTTCTAACGGTATAACTTGCTCTACTGTTAATTCATATAAATCAGCATAGTTTGAAATTAAGCCTTCTTTGACCAAAAGTGCAACGGTTTCTCCACCAAGTCCCTCAATATCCATTGCCTTTCTTGAAATATAATGTTGAATACGACCTACAATCTGTGGTGGACAACCATTATAATTAGGACAATAATGTTTCGCTTCTCCTTCTGGTCTTATCAATTCGGTTTGACATTCCGGACAATGTGTAACGTAGATTGTTGGTTTAGAATCTTCAGGACGTTTTGCAAGGTCTACAGCAATAATCTTTGGAATAATTTCACCTCCTTTTTCTACAAACACCTCGTCTCTTTCTCTAATGTCTAACTTTTCAATCTGATCGGCATTATGCAACGATGCACGTTTTACTATTGTCCCAGCTAATTGTACTGGCTCTAAATTAGCCACAGGTGTTATAGCTCCTGTACGACCAACTTGATAGGTAATTTCATTTAATCTCGTTGAAACTTGTTCGGCTTTAAATTTATAAGCCATTGCCCAGCGTGGTGCTTTGGCTGTATAACCTAATTCGTCTTGCTGATATAAACTATTTACCTTTACCACTACTCCATCAATTTCGTATGGTAGATTATGTCTGTGCTCATCCCAATAATTTACATACTCTAAAACCTCATCAATGGAACTGACCAATTTCGCCTCTTGCGGTACCTTAAAACCCCATTCTCTGGCTTTTTCTAATCCCTCAAACTGTGTAGAAATATTTAGATTATTACCTTTTATACTATAGAGAAAACATTCTAAAGGTCGCTTTGCCACCTCAGCACTATCTTGTAACTTTAAACTTCCTGATGCTGTATTTCTTGGATTTCGATACGGTTCTTCATCATTAGCTATACGCTCTTCGTTCATTTTTAAAAAACCTTCGATAGGCAGAATGATTTCACCTCTTATATCAAAACGCTCAGGATAATCTCCTTTTAACTGCAGTGGTACCGTATTAATAGTTTTTACGTTAGCCGTAACTTCATCACCTTGCACTCCATCACCTCTGGTAACTGCTCTCACGAGTTTTCCGTTTTCGTAGGTTAAGTTCATGGATGCACCATCGTACTTTAACTCACACGTGTATTGCACATCTCCATCTACCATTTTTTTGATGCGCTTTTCCCAATCCATTAAATCTTCTTTAGAATAAGAATTGTCTAAAGAATACATTCTAAAGTCGTGCACAACCGTATTAAAATTCTTGGTAACAGTACCACCTACACGTTTTGTCGGCGAATTTTCATCATAAAATTCTGGATGTGCTTCTTCTAAAGCTTGAAGTTCTTTCAATTTCATATCAAACTCATAATCGCTAATAGTAGGATTATCGAGTATGTAGTAATTATAATTGTGTTGACGTAATTCGTCTCTTAAGGATTGTATTTTTTGTTGTGTGTTCATTTAACTATTAATTTCTCCTATGATAATTAGCTAATAATGATAAACCGCCAAGAAGAATACTCACAGCAATTCCTATAAAAAAAATATGATTTATTTCTCCCGATTTAATTGTACGATTAACAAACATATAGACCGCAGATATTGATATCACCATTGACATAAATCCAAAAATAAACTTGAAAAGTCCACCAAAAAAAGGCCAAGCTAAATTCCCTTTGCCTTTATAATTTTCAATTATCTTAAAGAAAAAGTAAAACATAATAAAGCAAATATTAATACTAATAAAACCAAAAATCTTTTCTGCCAACCCAGCGTCTCCTAGAAACAAAAAGAAAACACTCAATATAAAGTTTAAAACACCAAATATTTTATATAATCTATTAATGTAATCTTTGGATACTTCTCTAAACATAAAACGCTGTGTATATAGTAAGATTTCTAGTTAAATGCCTTCCTATAATCCTTCTTTATTCAACCACTTTGGAGCTGGCAATGGTTTGTAATTATTCATTTTATCTAAAAGTCCTTCAATGGTTGTATCTATAACAACAGCATCTAAATTTTCTTGTTTTAAAAACCCACGTTCCACCATCACTTTGCATTGTTCTATCAAAGCATCATAATAACCATTGATATTTAAAATACCAATAGGTTTGGTGTGTAAGCCTAATTGTCCCCAAGTTGTGATTTCAAAAAACTCGTCCATTGTACCAAACCCACCAGGAATAATAATGAAGCCATCACTTTTTTCATACATAATAACTTTTCTATCATGCATGTTGTCTGTGGTAATCAATTCCGTTAATTCTGTATGAACAATTTCTTTGGTTTTAAGAAATGATGGGATAATACCAACTGTTTTACCTCCGTTTTTTATAACGCCTTCTGCCACCTTTCCCATAATACCAATCTTTGCTGCACCATAAACAAGTGTTATATTTTTTTGAGCAAATTCGTTACCCAAAGCATAGGCTGTTGTAATAATTTCGTTGTCATTTCCGTCGCTACTTCCGCAAAAAACTGATATACTTTTCATGTTACTGTTTTATTCCTTTTAGCATTCTGTCATTACCGTTTAAATCCTTTCTCAATTCAACCGCTTTAAATTCGGCATCCACTAAAAGTTGCTTAGTTTCTTGTCCAAGATACTGGTTAATTTCAAAATAAAGTGAGCCATTAGACTTCAACTTATCAACAGCAAAATCAGTTATCGCTTTATAAAAAAGTAGTGGATTTTCGTTTTCTACGAAAAGCGCCAAATGAGGCTCGTTATCGAGAACATTTGGCTTTATTTCTTGCTTTTCGAGTTCACGAACGTAAGGCGGATTTGAAACGATGATATCGAAAAAGCCCTTCTGCCGTAAAGCGACATCTTCCCAAAGGGAAAATTCTAAAATATTAGTTTTAATAAACTTAACTTCAACACCATTTCTATCCGCATTCTCTTTAGCTATCTCTAAAGCAGACTCTGATATATCAACTGCAAAAACCTGAGCTTCTGGCAAGTGCTTTGCCAACGAAATTGCAATACAACCAGAACCTGTTCCTATATCTAAAATCTTTATTGTTTCAGAATTTTGAATTTTAGATTTTGCATCATTTATAATCCAATCTACAAGCTCTTCGGTTTCTGGTCTTGGAATGAGTACATTTTCATTCACTTTAAATTGTAATCCATAAAACTCAATTTCACCCAACAAATATTGAATGGGTTTTTGCTGTTTTAAGCCTTCTAAAAGTTCAAAAAAGACATCAGTTTCAGATTTAGACAAAGTAAACTCAGGCTCTAATTGCAACTTTATTCTAGCCACATTAAGATGATGCTCTAAGCCTAGATGAAAAAAGCTCGCCACTTCATCCTTACCATAAACTTGATCTAATTCTTTATGAAATATGTCTTTTAAATCCTTTGCTTTCAAAATTAAAATGTTTTAAGCATCCATACGGTACACGAATAATGGCCTGTATTGCCAAGTGGTTTTTCTAAAAATTCGAAACCAACTTTTTTGTACAATTTTCTGGCATCATCCATATAAGGCATGGTTTCTAAATAACAACTTTCAAAACCAGCGTTTTTAGCAAATTCTAAACATGTATTCATCATTTTAGTCCCTAACCCTTTTCCTCTGGCTTCTGGCATAAAATACATTTTTTGCAACTCGCAAACATTGCCTTCGAAGTTATCTAATGGTGCAATGCCAGCACCTCCGAGAATCGCTTCATTCTGAGCTAAAACAAAATATCGGGTTTTAGGATAACTATACGTTTCTGTCATACAATCTAACGACGCATCTTCGTATGCAGTACCAACCTTTGGCACACCCATTTCTATCAGAACACTTCGTATAGCCTTGGCAATTTTAGGATTATCCTTTTGTTCTATTTCTCGAATAACTATGGTATCTTTACTCACTTAATTAAAACCTTTAACACCGATTTTTTACGGCATGAAGATAATTATAAATACCTTTTTATGATTAAAAGAATATTATTCATTTTGATGATTTGTTCACTTCTTTTCAACTGCACCGTTAGAGAAAAACCTCAATTTATTGGCATTGATAATATCAAGGTTTTAGATTCTAATATTGAGACTATTACCATTAGTGCAGATGCAGAGTTTAGCAACCCAAATGATGTTGGTGGCACACTTCAAACAGACGCATTAAAAGTGCTTGTTAACGATAGAGAAATAGCCACGTTTACATCAAAAGAATTTAAAGTACCTTCTAAAGACAAGTTCAAAATTCCGCTTACGGTTTCTATTGCTACAGATAGCATTATAAATAAAGGTAATCTTGGTGATTTGTTGGGTAGTTTGCTATCTAAAAAACTAAAAGTGCAATACAAAGGCGATATTAAGTATAAGGTTTTAGGCTATTCCTCTACCTATAATATTGATAAAACTGAAGACGTAAAAATTAAGTTATAGGTGCAAAAACACGAGCATTACATAAAACGCTGCTTACAAATTGCCAAAAACGGATTAGGAACCACAAGACCAAATCCCATGGTAGGAGCTGTTATTGTGCATAACGACAGTATTATTGGAGAAGGTTTTACCAGCGCTTATGGAGGGCCACATGCTGAAGTTAATGCAGTAAATTCTGTTAAAAACAAATCCATGCTAAAAGACAGCACAATGTATGTGCTTTTAGAGCCCTGCAGCCATTTCGGAAAAACACCTCCTTGTAGCGACCTCATTATACATCACAACATCCCAAATGTGGTAATTGGTTGCATAGATGATAATCTTGAAGTTGCAGGCAAAGGCATTGCCAAATTAAAGGCTCATGGTTGCAATGTTATTGTTGGTGTTTTAGAAGCAGAGTGCAAAGCGCATTTAAAGCGTTTTTTTGCCTATCACAATAAAAAACGACCATATATAATTTTGAAATGGGCCGAAACCGAAGATGGTTTTATGGCACCAGAAACTAAGGATGAACAAAAACCAGTTTGGATTACAAACACTTATTCAAGACAATTGGTACACAAATGGCGCGCTGAAGAACAAGCCATTTTAGTAGGAACAAATACAGTTATGGAAGACAACCCAAGTCTTACCGTTAGAGATTATGCTGGTGAAAATCCTATTAGAATCGTTATAGACAAGACTAATAAACTTGATGAGAGTTATAAAATTTTTGACTCCTCAGCTAAAACCATCAGACTCACTAAAACTGAGCTTAATTTTGATAAACCTTTGGCTTTACAGATTTGCAATTACCTACACCAACATAATATAAACTCTGTGATTATTGAAGGTGGTGCTAAAACACTTCAAACCTTTATTGATGAAAATTTATGGGACGAAGCTCGGATTTTTATTGGTAAAACGGAATTTAAATCAGGTACCAAAGCACCACAACTAAACGGTAAGTTGATTTCAGAGAAAAAATTAAAAGAAGATCAATTTAAATTCTACATTAATGATTGATACCCTTATTTTCGATTTTGGTGATGTTTTTATCAACCTAGACAAGCAAGGTGCTATGAAAAACGCGCTTCATTTGTTTAAGATAGATACGTTTGAAGACGACATGATTAAAACAAATATCCTATATGAAATTGGTAAAATTTCAACTGAAGAATTTATAGACTTTTATATATCTAAATTTTCACATTTAAATGAAAACCAAGTCATCGATGCCTGGAATTACATCTTAAAAGATTTTCCTAAATATCGCTTAGAATTTCTTCAACAACTTGTAAAAGAACAACGGTATAGTCTCATATTATTGAGCAATACTAATGACATGCACATCGACTTTATAAAAACTAACGTTAGTTTTTATGAGAACTTTAAAAGTTGTTTTGACCAATTTTACCTTTCACAAGAGATTCATTTAAGAAAACCAAATAGAGATATATTTGATTTTGTTATAGAAAGCAATAATCTTAAAGCTGAAAACTGCTTTTTTGTAGACGACACCAAAGAAAACACCGATATGGCAAGCTCATTGGGCATAAAGACTTGGAATATTGACGAAGCGAGCGAAGATGTGATAAATTTATTTAAACTTAATAATACGTTGTTTTGATTTTTCTTTTACTAAGTATTCTGTCCTCAACGGCTATTTTTGTATTGTTTAAACTCTTCAAAAATTATAATATTAATACACTGCAGGCCATCGTATTTAATTACATTACGGCAAGCTCTTGTGGAATTCTATTTTATAATAAAAATATTGAAATTTTAGACTTTATTTATGAACTCTGGTTTTATGTGGCACTTGCATTAGGCTTTTTATTTATAAGTATTTTTAATGTTATGGCTCTAACAGCGCAGAAAAATGGATTATCTGTAGCGTCTGTTGCTAGTAAAATGAGCGTTATAATTCCTGTTCTATTCGGTATAATGGTTTATAAAGAAAGTGCTGGCTTTTATAAAGTTTTAGGGATATTTTTAGCTTTAGTGGCTGTTCTGTTAGCCTCTATAAAACCAAAAAGCAACATTAAATTAACTAAAACTATATACCTTCCTATCATTTTATTCTTTGGATCTGGTATTATTGAGACCAGTGTTAATCATTTTGCACCAGACGGAGATATGCCCTTATTCTTGGCCATTATTTTTGCTAGCGCAGGTATAATTGGTTTAGTGTCTGTATGGATTAAAAGTATGAAAGCTAAACAGCCTTTTAAAACAAAAACTATTCCCTTTGGTTTTGCTTTAGGAGTTGTAAACTATTGCTCTATGTATTTTTTATTAAAAGCTCTACGAGTAGAGGGTTTTGAAAGCTCTGCTGTTTTTACAATAAATAATGTTGCTATTGTGGCTTTATCTTGCTTAATAGGATTAATAATTTTTAAAGAGGCTATTTCATATAAAAACTGGATTGGTATTGGTTTAGCAATGGTTTCTATAATCTTAGTAACACTTTAAAAAAAACCACCACTAGTCATAGGTGGTGGCTTTTTTATCTAATTTGTTGACACTGCTAGTTTTCTTTGAGCACTTTTGTATACTTTATAGAATTGCCTGAAGAAGTCTTTACCATGTACATGCCATTTGAAAACGGACTCAAGTCAATTGTACTGGTATTTGTGGTTGTGAGTACTTTTTGACCAGCAAAATTATACACTTCAATTACATCTATAGTTTGACTAAACTCAATATTAAGAATTCCGTTTGTTGGATTAGGGTAAACCTTAAACGCTGATGATTCTAGATCATCAATTGATAACCTATTTACACAATCGTCAGTTAAAGCGTTTACATCCTCTATTTTACCTGTATTGTTAAAAGTAACACCATTAAATCCTGGATAATCCGTCGGATATTTATGAGCCCTAAAAGATCCATTACCTACTGGTTCTGAAAATTGAGCGAACTCTGAACCTGCACCAACAGGAATTCTATAAACCCAAATAACATCACCAGCACTATTAATTTCCGTGATTCTACCTATATCAGACTCGCAAATTAAACCATTTCCATTTGGCAATACCTGAAAACCACTTTGCGCGCCAGCGTGCATAACAGTAGACATTATTGTACCATCCCACGACCAATCGTAAGTTGTTGGTAGAAATTTACCCGAATCTAATGCGTAAACGCCGTTAATATCATTTGGATCTAAGATGTGTACCGAAGACGCAGTAAAGTTACTACCATAGCCATCATTACTAAAAACGGATAGTTTGCCTTGATCCGGACCATCAGTAATCCACTTAATATCGTGTTGTCTACCAAGTGTTCTATCTGCTGCGGTACCCCTATCGTATGCCTCTGGATTTCCCCATCTCCATAAAAAATCGCCACCTTTACCATACATACCGCCAGAACTTGTTGCGGCTTCTGCAGTAGTAGTACTATGATCTATGATAAAAACTTCGCTGAGGTGTCTTGAAGAAACAGCAATTTGATCTAAGTTTTCATTGTAATCTATGGCATTGGCATGTATAGGATTAGAACCGTTACCGTTATCATAGTTAATGTTGTAACGCCCTTGGTTATCTGCAATGACTCCAAAATTTGGTTTAGAACTATCAAAGTCTTGAATAAGGTGATCGATAAGTTTCCATTCCCAAACGATATTAGCAGAGTCTGTACCAACAGGTTCAATTTCTAGGATACGCTCTAGCACTACTACAGCATTGGCATAAGCTGAAGCCATGCCTAGGGCAAAAATATCAACATCATTAACAATATCTCTTACCATTACTAGGAAATTACCATTGGGTAATGGCTCAATGTCATGATGAATTCTCCATCCAAAAACATCTTCAAACGATATGCTCCAAAGGATATTATTGTCCCAATCCCTAATCTCTGCTAGTTGGTCATTAGTTTGCAATAAATTTCCGTTTTCCAATAAATAAACATTTCTGGCGTTGCTACCAGTAAAAGTCCATTGGTTAAGAACCTCTCCACAATTGTTAATTAAAAAAACACGTTGATCTGAAGTTGGTTTAAAAAGTGTGTAACCGTCTGCTTTTTCTTCATTGATATCATCAAAAATGAGACCAATGGTTTCTTGCCCAAATGTTATATTAATTAGGAGCAAAAAAACTAGATAAGTAATTTTTTTCATTGCTTTTATTTTTCTTGCTAATATAAATAATGAATCTCAAAAAAATAAATAAATCAATATGTATATAGGCTTAATACTATTAAAAGGCCCATTTTCTCATGGTATTTTTTTACCACTAATCAAATTTAGGCAGATACAATAATATAATATATTAGTTTCGTTATTTATTATGGACTCAAAAGATATATATAAAACCATTTCTAAGCCCGCAGTTGGGGAAGTATTTAAAGATAAAAACAGTAAGTTTATGGGCTACGCCTTTCCTGTTGAAAACGAAGACCAAATAAAAATCCATTTAGATAGTTTAAAAAAAGAGCATCATTCTGCAAGACATTGGTGCTACGCATATCAGTTGGGTGCAGAGACACCAACCTTTAGAACCAACGATGATGGCGAACCCAACAATAGTGCTGGTATGCCAATATATGGACAAATACAATCATTTGAGCTCACAAATATTTTAATTGTTGTAATACGATATTATGGTGGAGTAAAGCTTGGTGTAGGAGGATTAATTAATGCTTACAAAACTAGTGCTCAATTAACTCTTGAGGCTTCTGAAATAAGAGAAAAGACAATTAACAAAAATTATTTACTCAATTTTGAATACAAAAATATGAGTAAAGTGATGCGACTTCTAAAAGAAAATAAGGCAGAGATTACAAAACAAACTTTAAATCTCAATTGTTTGTTGGAAATATCTGTCAGAAAAGGTAACGCTTCAAAAATATTTGAGCTTTTTAATCAATTTTATGGAGTAGAAATTGATGAATTATAACGAATAATTTTGCAGTTTATCTAAAAGATATTTCGGACACCTTGTAGGTCTGTTACGTTTTGCATCTATAAATGCTAAAACTGTGTTACCAGTGGCAAGTAATTCACCGTTCTCCTTTATTAATTCGTAATCAAACTCTATAGATGCTGTCGGTATTTTTTTCAACTTAGTTTTTACTTTAAGCACATCATCATAACGTGCTGAATTTTTGTAGTTTATCTGCAATGAAATTACTGGAAGCATAACGCCCTCCGACTCCATAGCACTGTAGCTAAGGCCAAACTCACGTAACCACTCTGTTCTGCCGACTTCAAAATATACAGCATAGTTAGCATGGTACACCACACCCATCTGATCTGTTTCGCCATAGCGAACTCGTATTTTTGTTTCGTTATAATTCAAAATTTAAGGACGTTTTTAAATAAAAATTTGTAGTTTTAAAGGATTTTAAACATGAGAAAAAAAATATTAAAATTCAACCTGAAACGATTTTTTTTTTAAATATTTTGTTCACATATTTGTCATGTTCAAAACGCTAAGAGAATTCTATTTCTCTTTTTTTTTGCTAAGCTAACTAACAATTAAAAATCTAATTTAACTAATGGAGATCACAGCGGAATCTGTATGGAATAATTGTCTCGATTTTATTAAAGATAACATACAACCTCAAGCCTATAAAACATGGTTTGAACCCATACAAGCCGTTAAACTTGCTGCCAACGCACTAAGCATTCAGGTACCCAGTAAATTTTTTTATGAATGGTTAGAGGAGCATTACGTAAAGATCCTTAAGGTTGCCCTCACAAAAGAGTTGGGTAATGATGCCAAATTGGTTTACGTTATTAAAATGGAAAATACCTATGGCAACAAGCAACCTTTTACAGAAAAGATTCCTAGTGCTAACAGAACACCAGTAAAGTCGCAAGATGTTGATGTTCCATTTAATAATAAAAGTCCTGAGTTAAAAAATCCATTCATAATTCCTGGCATAAGAAATGTAAAAATTGAGTCTCAACTCAATCCAAGCTACACGTTTGAAAACTTTTTAGAGGGTGACTCTAATCGTTTGGCAAGAAATGCAGGAATTGCTGTTGCCAATAAACCAGGTGGAACGTCTTTTAATCCACTTTTAATTTTTGGTGGAGTTGGTTTAGGAAAAACACACCTAGCTCACGCTATTGGTGTAGATATAAAAGATAAATATCCAGAAAAAACAGTCCTTTATATTTCGGCTGAAAAATTTACGCAGCAGTATATAGATTCTGTTAAGAAAAACAATAGAAACGACTTTATTCATTTTTATCAAATTATTGATGTTCTAATAATTGACGACGTACAATTCTTATCTGGTAAAACAGGTACACAAGATGTATTCTTCCATATCTTTAACCACTTACACCAAAATGGTAAACAAGTCGTTTTAACAAGTGATAAAGCACCTGTAGATATGCAAGATATTGAGCAGCGTTTATTATCTCGTTTTAAATGGGGACTTTCTGCTGAGTTACAAACTCCAGATTTTGAAACCAGAGTCTCTATTCTTAAAAACAAACTCTACAGAGATGGTGTAGAAATGCCAGATGAAATTGTAGAGTATGTTGCTAAGCACATAAAAACAAATGTTAGAGAACTTGAAGGTGCCATAATCTCTTTAATAGCACAATCATCTTTCAATAAAAAAGAAATTACAATAAACCTTGCGAAGGATATTGTAGACAAATTTGTTAAAAACACAAAACGCGAAGTATCTATAGACTATATCCAAAAAGTCGTTTCAGATTATTTTCAGATGGATGTAAGTACACTTCAATCTAAAACGCGTAAACGACATATTGTACAAGCGCGTCAGTTGGCTATGTTTTTTGCAAAAAAATACACTAAAGCGTCTTTGGCAAGTATTGGCTCTCAAATTGGGCAGCGCGATCATGCTACGGTATTACATGCTTGTAAAACTGTTGATAACTTATCGTCTACTGACAAACAGTTTAGAAAATACGTTGAGGATTTAGCCAAAAAATTATCGCTTTAAACATTTAACGCCATGACTAAAATTCTAATGGTGTGTCTTGGCAACATTTGTCGTTCGCCATTAGCTCATGGTATCTTAGAATCCAAACTTAACACTTCTAAATTTTATGTTGACTCTGCTGGTACAGCAGCATATCATGTAGGTCTTCAACCAGATCAGAGGTCCATTAAAGTAGCCAAAAACAATGGTGTAGATATAAGTCACCAAACAGCCAGGCAATTTAAAGCTTCAGATTTTGATAAATTTGATTACATCTATGCTATGGATGCTTCAAACTACACCAACATTATTAGCTTGGCAAGAAATAATTCGGATATAGGAAAGGTGAAACTATTTCTTGAAGAAAATCCAAATGTTTCAAATAAAAATGTACCTGATCCTTATTACGGAGATATGAGTGATTTTGAATATGTTTTTGATTTGATTGAAACCACTTCTGCGATAATAG
This sequence comes from Winogradskyella sp. J14-2, assembly GCF_001971725.1. Classification (NCBI taxonomy): domain Bacteria; kingdom Pseudomonadati; phylum Bacteroidota; class Flavobacteriia; order Flavobacteriales; family Flavobacteriaceae; genus Winogradskyella; species Winogradskyella sp. J14-2. The sequence goes on from NZ_CP019388.1 coordinate 790,517, forward strand.
CAAAAAAGTTGCTTGAAGATTTATAGAACATAAAATCAATTATTTGATTTTTCGTAACTTAGAAACGTTTAAATTTTCTAAAAACACACGCTATGAGAATACTATTTTCAATTATTGGTATCATTTATCTAAATATTACCTTTGCCCAAGATATAGAACTAGAGTCTTTTGCCTCAGGTTTTAACCGTCCTGTAAACATAAAACACGCTGGTGATGATAGGTTGTTTGTAGTTGAACAAGATGGTATAATTAAAATTGTTAATTCTGATGGAACAATTGAAACTACAAATTTTTTAGACATAGATGATCGTGTTAGGAGCATTGGGAATGAACAAGGCTTATTAGGTTTGGCATTTCACCCAGATTTTTCTACTAACGGTTACTTTTTTGTTTATTACACCAATAACTCAGGAGACACCGTAATCTCACGATTCTCAAGGATTGGAACTAATCCTACAATTGCAGATCCTAATTCAGAATTAGAAATACTTACTTACCCGCAACCCTTTAGCAATCATAATGGTGGTGAATTACAGTTTGGACCAGATGGATATTTATACATTTCGAGCGGAGATGGTGGCTCTGGTGGAGACCCTCAAAATAACGGTCAAAATATGAACAGCTTACTTGGCAAGCTTTTACGAATTGATGTAAACAACTCAACAGTCTCAAATCCTTACGCTATTCCTTCAGATAACCCTTTTGTAGGTAATCCGAGCGCCAGGGACGAAATATGGGCATATGGGTTGCGAAATGCTTGGAAATTTTCTTTTGACAGTATGAATAACGATTTATGGATTGCAGATGTTGGGCAAAATGCTAGAGAGGAAATTAATCAGGCGGCTTCTACTGATGCTGGACTCAATTATGGGTGGAGATGCTATGAAGGTAATAATAGCTTCAACCTAACTGGCTGCCCAAGCAGTAGCACACTAACTTTTCCTGTAGCGGAATACTCACATTCTGGCGGAAGATGCTCTATCACTGGCGGATATGTCTACAGAGGCTCAACTTACCCAAATTTAGTTGGTACTTATTTATTTGGAGATGTATGTACGCAAGAAATTGGGTATTTAAAATTTGAAAACGGTAGTTGGAATTCAACTTTTGAAAGTTTCTCTGGTAATTGGGTAGCTTTTGGTGAAGATATAAACGGAGAGCTTTATGTTTCTAGTCTTGGAGGTAGTATTTTTAAAGTTACGGATTCCCTTCTTAGTATCGATGAGAATACTCAAAATTCAATATCTATATATCCTAACCCAGCTAACACTACTTTGAATATAGACTTTCCGAATGGCACATCTGGTGATTCAACAAATATTGATATTTATGACATACAAGGAAAGTTAATAAAGTCTATTTTAAAAGATAATAATGATACTTTTACAAGCATAAATATTTCAGAACTAAAAAGTGGTTTTTATATCATAAAACTTAAATCTGAAAACGGTAAAAAACTCACTAAAAAATTTGTTATAAATTAAATGACAAGCTCAAAAGGCCAGCTATATCTTATCCCAACACGATTAGGAGATAATCCACCTTTGGAGGTTCTACCAATCTCTATTAAAAAAGTAATTGAAGACATTGATTATTATATTGTTGAAAATGAAAAAACAGCACGTCGTTTTATCAAACGTATTTCGCCTAACAAATCTCAGCCTTCACTTAAGCTAAGTGTACTTAATAAATATACAACAGAAGAAGAGCGTAATACTTTTTTAAATCCTTGCTTAGAAGGTCGTACTATTGGGTTACTTTCTGAGGCAGGTTGTCCTGCTATCGCAGATCCAGGTTCTGATATTGTTAGCTTAGCACATAATATGAATATAAAAGTTGTACCTTTAGTTGGACCTTCTTCAATACTATTGGCTTTAATGGCTTCTGGTATGAATGGGCAGAGTTTTTGTTTTAACGGTTATTTACCAATAGAAAAAGCTGAAAGAAAATCTAAATTAAAAAGCTTAGAGCGTCTATCATCGGAGCACAATCAAGCTCAAATTTTTATTGAAACTCCTTACAGAAACATGAAAATGCTTGATGACCTGGCGAATGTATTACATCCTGAAACCAGAGTTTGTGTAGCTTGCGATCTTACATTACCTAGTGAATTTATAAAAACACAACCCGCCAAAGACTGGAAACTCAATAAAGAGGACCTACATAAAAGGCCTGCTATATTTATTATTCAAAAAAGTTAAATTCTTGCTTTGGCCTTTTTGTTTGGCTTAATGATAGTTGTATCGTAACCAGAAAACTTTTTCATGTAGTATTTTACAGTAGAGCCATACGCATCAGAAAGGTTGTAGTCTCCATAGCTGCGTAAAAACTTTTTAACCGTTCCAGGACCAGCGAGATGTGCCGCAGCTAAAATACCAGATTCGGTTACCTTAACACCACCGATAAACTTACCATCAAAACGCTTAATATCCTTTCTTAAAATCCATTTGTTTCGTGATGCATTTGCCATAAATGCTTTTTCCTGAAGTTCTGGATTGTAAAGAAACTGATTAGGATTATAAATGCCAATTAACTTTAAAGTTTCAGCACCAAACTGATATTTCCCCAAATAACCTAATGTATTTACAGTAAAATAATCTCCTCTAGATTCTTTAAATGCAAGTGCTTCTTTAAAACCTTCGAAGGACTTACCTAGATGCGGTGTAAAAATATCTGATTTAGCAACATCATTACCTTGGGACATGGCTAAATCTGACTTGATATTGTAGTTTAAATCCAAACCTTCTGTTGAATACATCTCTGTATTTAAGGAGGAATTTGGATAAAGTGCCAACGCAATTACTAAGCAAATTGAAAATGGCATCAAATAATTCTTAACGCTATTTTTTATCATAACAGCCAATTTTTAACTGATAAAACTTTCCCCATAAGCATTTATCAAAATCGCGTGCAAATATACGAATTATATTTAAATATTGAAAATCAACATGTTAAGGTTTGTTAAAAGTTATTAATAGTAGATATAATGCATCTTTAAACGTCCTTTACTATTTAATTCCAATGCTGGGAAAGGCACCTTAATTACGTTTAAAACATCAAAAATGGATTTTAGAAAATGAGATTTTGTTTTAATTCTGCTTAAATCTATATCTAGGCTTAGGTAATATTGCCGTGTTCTATTTTGATTTATAAACAAAGGGTCATTAGGTTCGCCTGTTAGCATACCATCTGCACCATAGCCAAAGGCAATATTTAGCCAATTTGGTAGATAATCCGTTTTTAAAAACGAATTAAGATTTGCACTCAACCAATAGGTCTGACCATTATAATCTTTTAAAAACTCTTCAGTTAATCCATTTCCTAGCTTATCTGGTCGTTGCTTTGCAAATCTGGTTTGATGGAACGAATACTTTAAAAGTATGCGTTGTTCTTGCCACAATAACTCCTGACCAACAAAAAGTCCTGTACCAAGCGTATTAGCAGCCATATCGCTCCATGAAAAACCCCATTCTTCTGAAAAGCCATCCATGACCTCAACAGTAGTTAAAAACCCAAGACCTAATGCTGAACCATAGATGATTTGATTTTTTTTACTCACACCTGCCCAATTAAGTGTATTTGCTCCCAATCTACCAATCTGATAGGAAGAAAATACATGTCCTAACTTATCCATCTGCAACCACTCACCACTATCATCTAGTGTCTTAAATTTTGATCTTGGATAATCGGCATACCATAATTGATTTAGACCTATCAACGTAGTCGTAGCTAAAGAAATTTCGGAAATAAGAACAGTATTTCTTCGTGACTTGTTTAGAGAATCACTTGGTTTTAAAAACTGATTAAGTCTGGATTGTGCAAAAATAGAGCCACTAACACAAAGCAGAAACATTGTATGTGTTATAACAAACCTCAAGCCTTACCTATTGATCCCTTGCGAAGACAAATATCTCTGATATTCTCTGGCATTATTATTATGCTGCGCCAAAGTTTTGGCAAACTTATGATAACCTAGGCGTTTCGCATCAGCTGCAAAATAGAGATAGTTATGCTTTTCAGGATTCAATACAGCTTTTATAGCAGATAAGTCTGGCATTGCTATAAGTCCTGGTGGTAAACCTAAATTCTTATAAGTGTTGTAAGGCGAATCTATTTCTTTATGAATATTTAAAACGCGACGTATCACTGTATTCTTATATTTTGGCAACTGATAAGCCGCAAACTTTAAGGTTGGGTCTGCTTGCAATGGCATACCTATTCGTAATCTATTGAGGTAAACTCCTGCAACTCTTGGCTGCTCATCGGCTTGTTTAGATTCTTCGTGAACTATAGAAGCCAAGGTCATTACCTCATCTGGAGATAAGTTTAATTCCTTAGCTTTTGCTAGCCTAGATTCATTCCAAAAACGATTGTATCTAGCTAACATTTTATCTCTAAAACCCTCAGCAGACGTATTCCAAAAAAACTCATAGGTATCTGGCAAATACATACCTAATGCTGTTGCTTTGGTAAATCTATTCTTATTCAAAAAATCCTTATCAGTCATAGCTTTAAGCAGCGACAAACTATCCGCTTCAATCTGTCTACTAATTCTTCCTGCTAAATCCTCTAAGGTGTGTTGATTATTGAATGCTATTTTTAAAGGTATGTTTTTACTTCGTATAGTATTAATAATCTCATTATTATTCATTCCTTTTGAAATGGCAAATCGACCAGCTTTTATGTTAGATGTGTACTTTTTCTGTTTAGCCAAGGCGTCAAAAGAACCTATATCTTTTAACAACGGTTCTAACTGCTGTCTTACTTGCATATAATTAGCATCAGTAGGCACAAAAATATATTCTTTTTCTGTTTCAAAATTTGTATTAGGTTGAAACATAGCGCTGTAAATGTAGTAAGCAATAGCACCGAAAATTACTAAACCAATTACGGCAACTGCCCAAAGTATCTTCTTTATATACATAGATTATCTGTTAATACGCTGTAATAAAAATTCATTACAATAGTGTTTCCCATCAAAACTCCAATCTTCTTTTAATCCTATTTTTTTAAATCCACGATGTTCAAATAACTTTAAACTATTAACATTAGATTCTAAAATATTGGCATACACTTGATGCAAGTGAAGGGTTTTAAAGCAATAATTTACCAATAGGTCCAAGGCCTCACTACCATAACCTTTATAACGATGGGCTTCATCTTTAATTAAAATACCTATACCAGCACGTTTGTTTTTTATATCAAAATCAAAAACATCAATTAACCCAATGGTAGCTCCACTATTGATACAAATAGCTAATCGCAATTGTTTAGCTTCAAAAATATCTTGCTGCGCATTTTCTAAATATTGTTTTAACGTAAATCTTGAATATGGTGTCAGTGTATCACTTAAGGACCACAGCGCTGTATCATTCTCAATCTCGTAGACAAAATCTAAGTCTTCTGGCTCTAGGGCGCGTAAGAAAACATGTTCACCTTTTAAACTTACCATTCTATTTCACCTTTAAATACTTGCTCCGCAGGACCAACCAGCCAAATATCTTTATAACCTTCCGGGCTTTTAGAAAAGTGTACCTTAAGTTCGCCACCTTCAACTTTAAGCTCAACTTCATTTCTTGTGGTCTTATTATTATGATGCATGGCTAGTGCAACAGCTGTAACACCAGTACCGCAAGACAAGGTTTCATCCTCTACTCCGCGCTCATAAGTTCTAACAGCAAATCGGTTATCTGCCAATTGTTCAACAAAATTAACGTTGCTTCCTATCTTATTATACGGAGCGCCATATCTGATTTTAGATCCTTTTGATTTTACATCTAATGTTTCGATATTAGATACCATTTCTACATGATGCGGAGATCCTGTATCTAGAAATAAATGATTGTCATAAACTTCAATAGTTTCTACATCTTGCATATGCAAATGCACAATATCATTCTTAATTTTAGCTTTATGTAAACCATCAATAGCTAAAAATTCAGTGTCGTTTTCAATAATACCAAGAAACTTTGCGAAAGCGACGATACAACGTCCACCATTGCCACACATAGTGCTTTGGTTACCATCAGAATTATAATACACCATCTTAAAATCTGAAGATGTGTCATTTTCTAACAGTATAAAACCATCTGCACCAATGCCAAAACGTCTGTCGCACAATTCTGCTATGCGTTTGGTATTGTTTTTGTCTATACGTAGTAGACGATTATCAACAACTATAAAGTCGTTTCCTGTACCTTGATATTTATAAAATGTTATTGTCATAATTCTGAGCAAATATAAGAATTAAAGACCGTATTTAGCGATGTTAAAGGGCAGTTAAAGTTGACGTTAAATAGTCGTTAAAATGAATATTAAAATTCAATATATATCTAAATTTAAACGTTAAAAAGAAAAACTTAAATCCTGAAAATTATGAAGAAGATTTTAACTTTAGTTGGTGTTTCGGTATTAGGTGGTTTACTAACCTTAGGCGGTTACAAGCTTTTTATTGAAAAACAACATTCAGAGCAATTAGCTACAGAACAAGTTTCTGATCTACCAATATTTGTCCCAACAAACAACACAATTAATAACGTTGCTGCAATAACACCAAACTTTGTTGAAGCCGCAGAAAAATCTTTAGACGCAGTAGTGCACGTTAAAAATACTGCAATTGTTTCTGCACCTGTCACAATGAGTGATTACTTTTTCGGTCGATCGCAACCTCGCGCACAAGTTGGTACAGGTAGTGGTGTAATTATTTCACCAACAGGTTACATTGTAACCAATAACCACGTGATACAAAATGCAAATGAAATTAGCATCACATTAAACAATAATAAAACCTACATGGCAGAATTAGTTGGTACTGATGAAGCCACAGACATTGCACTCATAAAAATTGAAGCAGATGAAGATTTACCATTTTTGGCCTTTGGTGACTCGGATAACGCTAAAATTGGAGAATGGGTTTTGGCTGTTGGAAATCCGTTTAACCTCAACTCTACTGTAACAGCTGGTATTATAAGTGCAAAATCGAGAGATTTAAGCGGTAGAAATACGCAGTCTTTTATTCAAACCGATGCTGCTGTCAATCCAGGAAATTCTGGTGGTGCCTTAGTAAATACTAATGGAGATTTAATTGGTATAAATACGGCCATTTCATCTCGAGATGGTTCTTATATAGGCTATTCCTTTGCGGTACCTAGTAATATTGCTCGCAAAATTGTAAACGATATTATGGAGTACGGAAATGTGCAAAATGGTATTCTTGGCGTTATCGGAAGCGCTCTAAACAGTCAAACGGCAGAACAAATAGGTATTGACATGACGGAAGGTTTTTACGTGAGTAATGTTACAGAAGACACTGGTGCAGAAAAAGCAGGAATTAAAACAGGCGACATTATTAAAAAACTAGATAATGTTGAAATTAATAAGTTTTCAGATTTAGCTGGTTACTTAAAAACTAAAAGTCCAAACGATGTTGTAAATGTAACACTAATAAGAGATGGAGATGAAGAAGTGGTCCCTGTGACCTTATTAAAAAATCCAATTTTTGAACTTCAAACTATCGGTATTATAAGAAATGCTTCAAAGAATGACTTGAAGAAATTCAAAACTGATTATGGCGTGAAGATTTCGCGCTTTGATGAGCGCTACCAAGCCTATTGGAACAGAGAAGGCATAGAGGAAGGTAGCATCGTTACACGCATTAACGGCAAAAAATTATACACCATAGATGATGCGCAAAACGCAATGAAAACGAGAAGCATGAATGACCCTCTTCAGATTGAGGTGATAAATAAACAAGGTGAAAAAGTAGTCTATAACTTTAGATAAAATACCTTAAAAACAGATTAATATTACCCTTCAAGGTACAATTCTTTGAAGGGTTTTTATTTTCGGTAAAAAGTGTTACGAAAACGTTTGAAATATGTATTTTTGCGCCAAATTAAAAATACTAAACCAATAAAAAATGGGTTTTAACGACACTTACGAAAAAGAGTTAGCGTTTCAGGCAGACCGTCGCAGAGCAACGGTTGAATTTATTAAAACAGTAAGCGACCTTTGGTACGACAATTCCATTGAGCTTGTGTTATTCAGAAATCAATTAATTGATAGAAAAGTAAGCGAAATTTTAAACTTGCATGAGTATGCAGGTGAATTTGTTCAAAAACCTATTTCTATTTTTGATTCGGTAGAAATTGCACAGGCCATCAAAAAATTGAATCTACCGCCTGCTAAATTAGATATTGGCAAATTAACCTACGAATACCACCTAGAAGACCAAAAGTATAACAATGCTACTGCGTTTGTTGCAGCTAAATTAAAAGATGCCAACAAATCTAGAGATTTAGAGCCTAAAGATGTTGTTCTTTATGGTTTTGGCCGAATTGGCAGACTAGTGGCTCGTGAGCTTATGACGCGCACTGGTAAAGGCAACCAACTACGACTAAGAGCCATTGTAACTCGTGGTGAAGTAAACCAAACTGTTTTAGAAAAACGTGCATCACTACTAAGAAACGACTCAGTACACGGAGATTTCTCTGGTATGGTAAGTGTTGATGTTAAAAATAGCGCCTTAATTATTAATGGTACCACAGTAAATATTATTTCTGCAAACGCGCCAGAAGATATAGATTATACCAAATACGGAATCCATAAGGCTTTAGTAATAGATAATACAGGTGCATTTAGAGATGATAAAGCGCTTTCTCGCCATCTAAAATCTAAAGGTGTAGAAAAAGTATTACTTACTGCACCAGGAAAAGGTGTACCAAATATTGTACATGGTGTTAATCATTTAGAGCACAATCCGGATGAGGTTAAAATTTTCTCTGCTGCTTCTTGCACAACCAATGCTATAACGCCAGTTTTAAAAGCTGTTGAAGATTCCTTTGGTGTAAAATCTGGCCACTTAGAAACCATTCATGCTTACACAAACGACCAAAACTTGGTAGATAACTTCCACAAAAAATACAGACGCGGTAGAGCTGCCGGTCTTAATATGGTAATTACAGAAACTGGTGCCGGACAAGCAGTAAGCAAGGCACTACCTTCTTTAGATGGTAAATTAACCTCTAACGCCATCAGAGTTCCTGTACCAAATGGTTCATTAGCCATATTAAACTTAGAGCTAAGTAAAAAAACTACTGTTGACAGCATAAATGCTATTATGAAGAAATACGCTCTAGAAGGTGACTTAGTAGAGCAAATTAAATACGAAATGAGTGACGAGCTCGTATCTAGCGATATTGTTGGTAGCTCTGCGCCTTCAATCTATGATAGTAAAGCTACCATTGTTAGAGCAGACGGTAAAAATGTTATCTTATATATCTGGTACGATAATGAATACGGCTACAGCCATCAAGTTATTAGACTTGCAAAATATATTTCTAAGGTAAGACGCTATACTTATTATTAGAATCTTCTGAAAAGGGAAAAAGAAAAAATCTTGTCGTTTGGCAAGATTTTTTTGTTTTAAATGTTGTTTGTTGAAAACTTCCTCAATTTACAACGCAACTCTTATTTCTTTTTTTCATCTACAAAGCAACTAAATTAATCAATCATGAAAAATTATTTTTTGCTATTTGTAATAATAGCACCCTTATGTCTTCAATCCTGTATTGGATGGGGAAATCAGGATGATGATATTCCCAATGATTTTCCAGCGGACTTACCCTACGAACCCATAATCATGGAGCGGAGTGAATTTGAAAACTCAACCACTTTGGTCGATACAGCACATCCAATCGAAAACTCTGGAAAGATCTATGTTAAAGGAAACTTTATTTATGTTAATGAAGTAAATCAAGGGTTTCACATTATTGACAATTCAGATCCAGCAAATCCAATAAACATTGGTTTTATTAAAGTTTTAGGATCATCGGATTTGAGCTTAAAGAATGATATCTTTTATGTAAATAACGCAAGGGACCTTATAGCTTTTAAAATCGACGAAGTGTCAAGAAATTTGATTATCACTAAACGTTTAGAAAATGTTTTTCCACAGATATGGTCACCTTTGGGCCCAATTTATTATCCTGTGGAGGAAAATGAAATTGTAGTCGATTGGCAACTAATAAATTAATAATTATGAAAAAAGCTCACTTTTATATAATCTTCGTATTTATGCTACTAAGTTGCAGTTCAGATAACGCAACCAATGACACTTCATCTTCCTTTACAGATACAGGACAAGGCGGCTCCTTAGCAAGATTTTCTCTTTATCTCAATTATTTATACGTTGTTGATGATAGCAATCTTAATGTATTTAGTATAATAGACAACGAACAACCAGTTTTAGTAAATACAATTCCAATCGGTTTTAATATTGAGACCCTTTTTAATTACAAAAACTATCTCTACATTGGCTCTAGAAACGGCATGTTCATATACAGTATATCAAACCCAGAAACACCCACTTACCTTTCTGATGTGCAACATTTTACGGCATGCGACCCTGTTGTAGCAAATGATACACATGCCTTTGTAACCTTACATACAAATATTGGATGTGGCATTGACCTAAACGTTCTGGAAATCTATGATGTTACTGAAGTTACAAATCCAATACTGATTTCCTCAAGAAATCTTACACAACCTATTGGATTAGGGCTTTATGGCAACTACTTGTTTGTTTGTGATGATGAAGTTAAAGTTTTTGATGTCTCTAATCCTGAAAATTCAACATTAGTAACCTCAATAGATGTTAATGCCTTTGACGTAATTATTAACAACGACATCATTGTACTTATAGGCGACAACGGGCTATACCAATACAGTTTAGACTATAATGATATTAATAATATTAGTCATTTAAGTACAATAAACATCTAAATCAACTTCTTATATCGTATATAAAAATAGCCTCTCTTTATAGAGGCTATTTGCTTTGTCAATTTTATTTATTAAATGCTCATAAAATCATTATCTTGGCACCTAATTAATCGAACACAACCAAAATCATTATAATATGAAGTTTTTAGCTAAAGTCGCTGTAATTCTTATAGTTACCTTTAACCTACAAACCTTAACCGCACAAACTCAGCAAGACGATGCTGAAGAACAGTACTCATTAAACAGTGGTACTATTGATAGCCAATTTGAGTACGTTTTTAGAAAATCTGGAAACTTTAAAGGCACCAATGGTCAACCTTACGAAGCTGTAAAACAAGCTTGGTTATTAAAATTAAAGGCCAACGTTTTAGATTCGCTCAAAACAACATATAAAGATTTAGCCAATTCTGAAGCAACTGTTGCCAACCAAGTTAAAGAAATCGATGATCTAAAAGCAAAACTTGGAAACACACAAACCACTTTAGACCAAACCAACGAAGAAAAAAACAACATGGCATTATTGGGTATGCAAACCAGCAAAACCAATTATAATGTTATTATGTGGAGTATCATCGCTGCACTTACAGCATTGTTATTGTTCTTTATTTATAAGTTTAAAAACAGTAACTCGTTAACCAAAGAAGCAAAACATAAACTTGAAGAAGTAGAAACTGAGTTTGAAGAACACAGACGCAACGCTTTAGAGCGCGAGCAAAAAGTAAGACGTCAGCTTCAAGATGAGATTAATAAGAATAAGGCTTAGCAATTACCTTTTATAAATATTGAAAAATCCGCAATTAGTATTGCGGATTTTTTTGCTTTACTCGCTCTTTAATGAAAGTAATACTATTTTAAATTACCTTTGCATTCCATTTAGAAAGACCATGCGCATAGACATCATAACCGTTTTACCAGAACTTTTAAAAAGTCCGTTTGAAGCATCTATTCTTAAACGTGCCATAGAAGCAGATTTGGTAGAAGTACATTTTCATAACCTTAGAGATTATACTACAGATAATTATAAATCTGTGGACGACTACCAATTTGGTGGTGGAGCAGGTATGGTTATGATGATAGAGCCTATAGATAAATGTATATCTGGTTTGCAAGCAGAGCGTAACTACGACGAGATTATATACATGACACCAGATGGCGAGCGTCTTAACCAAAGTATAGCCAACCAAGTATCGTTAAAAGAAAACATCATTATACTTTGCGGTCATTATAAAGGTGTAGACCAACGTGTGCGCGATAAGTTTATTACCAGAGAAATATCAATTGGAGATTATGTGTTGTCCGGTGGAGAATTGGGTGCAGCTGTGCTCTGCGATGCCGTTATTAGATTAATACCAGGTGTTTTGGGCAATGAGACTTCTGCCCTAACTGATTCGTTTCAAGATAATCTGTTGGCACCACCAATTTACACAAGACCGAGAGACTATAAAGGCATGAAAGTCCCTGAAGTATTGTTTAGTGGTAATTTTGGTGAAATAGAAAAATGGCGCGAAGAGCAAGCCTACCAACGTACCAAAGAAAGACGACCAGATCTTTTGAATGAAGAATGATTATCGCCTAACGGCCTACAAATAAACAACTACACGATTAAACGATTAAATATCGAGCAAAAAACTTTTCACTTTCTACTTTCTACTTTTAACTTTTTAATTATCTTTGCAGCCACTTTTGGATTAACCTCTGGCGAAAATCGTGAATGTTGATTTGAAACAACCATTATAAAAGAGAAAACATGGATTCTTTAGTAAAATTTGTACAAGACGAATTTGTAACCAAAAAAGACTTACCAGAGTTTAGTGCTGGTGATACGATCACAGTATACTACGAAATTAAAGAAGGCAGCAAAACGCGTACACAGTTCTTTAAAGGTGTTGTATTACAACGTAAAGGTAGCGGAGCTTCAGAAACGTTTACAATCCGTAAAATGTCTGGTACTATTGGTGTAGAGCGTATCTTCCCAATTAACTTACCAGCTTTACAAAAAATTGAAGTGAACAAACGTGGTAAAGTACGTAGAGCACGTATATTCTACTTTAGAGGTCTTACTGGTAAAAAAGCAAGAATTAAAGAAGTTAGAAGATAATCTAACACACATAACATTAGAAAAGCCTTCTTTACTGAAGGCTTTTTTATTGCCAATTATTTGTTGGATTCTTTATGAAAGAAAATGAAGATTTTTTCTTTTAGACGAAAAAGAAAATTAAAGCCTAGCCATAGTTAAGCTTTAATTTTATTCTGAAGTATAAATGGAAAAAGAACATTTTATTTCAATTAATTTAATAAATAGTTGGCAACTTTATTAACTTTTGTTGATAAGTACGGTTTATAAATTGTGTATATCTAAATCGTTAAAAAATTTGCATATTCGGAATATAAATCTACTTTAGCTAAACAATTAATAACAAACAGTGTTTGGTTTTAAAAGAAATTTTAAATTTATGTTAATTGTTTAAAGTAACGTTCTTTAAAATAATAAGATTGTTTTTTGAGGTTGACGAACCGCTTGTGTAGGCAAGTGTTGGATAGCCAACCATGAAGTTTAAATTTTATAGTATGCTTGCAGATTATAAAACGTAAACGGAAAGCTTTGAAAAAGTAACGGAAACGAAAGTGAACGTGAAAAGGATGAGCAATGTTTTTGGACGTGTAGGACACGCAAGTGAAGAACAAAGAAGAAATCATCAAGAAAAACAAATCTTATGAAACTTAGTAGTATCAGGTCAATACATTTTGAAAGATATGAAACGTTTCACTTGAAGTAGGAACACTTGAACCGAAAAGGATGATGATGAAAATCATACAGCTGAGTTAGTGGAAGCTAAATAGGTCACGTTAGTACTGTTTCAAAAAAAAGCCATGTCAGAACAGTTTCACTGTAGTGATATGGCTTTTTACTTTTATATACCTAAAGATTAACGCTCGTCACTTCGAGTGAAATTCTTATGGAATTTTGTATTGAGAAATAAACTAGTATCATGAATTTCCTTGTTTTCGATACAAATTTTACGCTCTGTAAGCGTAAGACTTAGTCTAACTTACGAAAATCCATATTCTACTTTCTTCTATATTTATTTTATGAATTTACAAAGCATATCTGACCAAAACTACAGTAATAAAAACTACACCACTAATCTACTTCCAAAAGCAGAATACAGCTATTGCACCTTTACCAACTGCAATTTTGAAAATTCAGATATTTCTAATAACGTCTTTTTAGAATGTGAATTTGTAGATTGCAACTTTAGCAATGTCAACGTAAAACATACAACATTTAATGATGTAAGTTTTAATTCCTGTAAGCTCGTTGGTATTAATTTTAAAGATTGTAGTGAGTTTCTACTCGACTTCAACTTTCGAAATTGCAACCTCAATCTTAGTTCGTTTTCTAGTATGAACGTCAACAAAACATGCTTCAGTAATTGTAAAATGCATCAAGTTGATTTTACATTTACTGAAGCAGAAGAATCAAAATTTTCTCGGTGCGACTTAATGAATTCTATATTTAATAACACCAATCTTGAAAAAGCAGATTTTTCAACAGCTTTTAATTTCAATATTAATCCTGCTGAAAACAATCTTAAAGACGCGCAATTTTCAAAAAATAATATTGAAGGGCTATTAAATATCTTCAAAATAAAGATTAAATAAAAAATCCATTTAATTAAGTATTTCACTCAAGAAATTCTTAAAATTTACCATCAATTACTAGCAATCTCGCAATCGCTAAACCCTATCTATTTTGTATATTTGCACAGCTTAAAAATAAGCTTAAGCATATTCACATTATATTTAACAACCTATGACCAAAACAGCAAAGATTGTTTATACAAAAACAGACGAAGCACCAGCTTTAGCAACACGTTCTTTTTTACCCATTGTTCAATCATTTACTAAATCTTCAGGTATAACTATTGAAACTAAAGACATTTCGTTAGCAGCAAGGGTTTTAGCGGTGTTTCCTGATTATTTAACTGAAGAACAAAGAGTAGCAGATGCCCTTAGTGAGTTGGGTGAATTAGCAAAAAAGCCAGAAGCTAATATTATAAAGTTACCAAACATTAGTGCTTCTATTCCTCAGCTAAGAGATACTATAGAAGAGCTTCAGGCAAAAGGGTATAAACTTCCTGATTATCCAGACGAGCCCAAAAACGATATTGAAAAAGAAATCAAGTCTCGCTACGATAAAGTTAAAGGTAGTGCTGTAAACCCAGTTTTAAGAGAAGGAAACTCAGACAGACGTGCACCAAAAGCTGTTAAGAATTACGCTAAGAAAAACCCACACAGCATGGGAGCTTGGTGCTCAGATTCTAAAACACATGTAGCTACAATGAGCGAAGGGGATTTTGCACACAACGAGAAATCATATACCACAACTGAAGCTACTACAGTAAAAATAGTACACACAGACACAAATGGTAATACTACTGTTTTAAAAGATAATTTAGCATTACAAGCAGAAGAAATTATAGATGCGACTGTAATGAGTAAAAAAGCACTTTTAAGTTTCTTAGAAAGAGAGATAAAAGATGCTAAAGCTCAAGATATTTTAATGTCTTTGCACATGAAAGCTACGATGATGAAGGTTTCTGACCCTATCATTTTTGGTCATGCTGTAAGAACATATTTTAAACCTGTTTTTGAAAAACATGCTGACACTTTTAAAGAAATTGGTGTTGATGTTAATAACGGTTTAGGTAACTTATTAGATAATCTTGAAGAATTACCAGAAGCTAAGCGCAAGGAAATTAAAGCAGATATTGATGCTGCCTTCAATGAAGGGCCTGATTTAGCAATGGTTAACTCTGATAAAGGTATTACCAACTTACACGTGCCGAGCGATGTTATTATTGACGCCTCTATGCCAGCAATGATCCGTACATCTGGACAAATGTGGAATAAAGATGGCAAGCAACAAGATACAAAAGCTATTATTCCAGATAGCAGTTATGCTGGTGTGTATACAGCTACCATAGACTTTTGTAAAAAACATGGAGCTTTTGATCCAACAACTATGGGTACCGTACCAAATGTTGGTCTTATGGCTCAAAAAGCGGAAGAATATGGTTCTCACGATAAAACCTTTGAAATATCATCAAACGGAAAGGTTGAAGTTATTGACGCTAACGGAACTATTTTAACAAGTCATAACGTTGAAACTGGTGATATTTGGAGAATGTGCCAGGTTAAAGACGCACCAGTGCAAGATTGGATTAAATTAGCAGTTACAAGAGCAAGAGCATCGCAAACACCTGCTGTGTTTTGGTTAAATAAAGATAGAGCTCATGATGCAGAATTAATCAAAAAGGTAAATAAATATCTTCCTAATCACAATACTGAAGGTTTAGATATTAGAATTCTTGCACCTATTGAAGCTACTAATTTTACTCTAGAACGTATTAAAGAAGGTAAAGACACTATTTCTGTAACCGGAAATGTTTTAAGAGATTACCTTACAGATTTATTCCCAATATTAGAATTAGGAACCAGTGCAAAAATGTTGTCTATTGTGCCTTTAATGAATGGTGGTGGTTTATTTGAAACTGGTGCTGGTGGCTCTGCTCCAAAGCACGTACAGCAGTTTGTTGAAGAGAATCACTTAAGATGGGATTCTCTTGGTGAATTTTTAGCACTTGCGGTTTCTTTAGACCATTATGCTGAAGTTAATAACAATGCTAAAGCACGTGTTTTAGGAGAAGCTTTAGATGATGCCACCGAGAAACTTTTAGAAAATAAAAAAGGGCCTTCTCGTAAAGTAAACGAAATAGATAACAGAGGTAGCCACTTCTATTTAGCATTATATTGGGCAGAAGCTTTAGCTAACCAAGATACAGATGCTGATTTAAAAGAAGAGTTTACCGCAATTTATAATACACTTTCTTCTAAAGAAGAGCAAATTGTTGCAGAACTTATAGATTGCCAAGGTGAACCAGTAGAAATAGAAGGCTATTATTTTCCCAATGAAACTTTAACAAGCAGTGCTATGCGACCTAGCAAAACACTCAATTCCATATTAAATTAAACTTTTGTTAAAAAGAGCTTCATTAAAAAATGAAGCTTTTTTTATATCCGTAAATTTGTGTTACAAATGCGCTATACAATCGTTTTATAATCAACACCAATCTTACAACCTATGGCCTTAACCTATAGAGTTATACTACTCTTATTATTTTTTTGCCCAAGTGTACTACCAGCACAAGAAAAATTTACATTAAGCGGAACGATTACAGATAGTGAAAGTAACGAAACCTTGATTGGTGTGAATGTTCTTATTCCAGAAATTCAATCTGGTACCATGACCAATGAATACGGCTTCTACTCTATTACACTTCCAAAGGGAACTTACAACATTCAAATAAGCTATTTAGGGTTCAAAACCATAAGCCAGACTATTGAGTTAACTAATGACCTATCTAAAAATTTTCAACTTACTGAAGCTGCTGAGAGTTTAGACGAAGTGGTTATTACTGAAAACGTAGAACAACTTAACATCAGAAAACCACAAATGAGTGTTAACGCCTTATCTATAAATACCATAAAGCAAATGCCAGTAGTTTTAGGCGAAGTTGATGTTATTAAATCCATCACACTTTTGCCAGGTGTTACTAATGCAGGTGAAGGCTCGTCTGGATTCAATGTGCGCGGTGGTGCTGCAGATCAAAATCTTATATTATTAGATGAAGCTACTATTTTTAATTCATCTCACTTATTTGGATTCTTTTCTGTTTTTAATCCAGATGCTATAAAAGATATTAAGCTTTACAAAGGTGGAATTCCTGCCAAGTATGGTGGACGCGTATCGTCTGTTTTAGATATTTATCAAAAAGAAGGTAATAGTAGTAAATTTCAGATGAATGGTGGCATTGGTTTAATCTCCAGTAGGTTGTTAGCAGAAGGACCAATTAAAAAAAATAAGGGATCATTTTTATTTGGTGGTCGCAGTAGTTATGCTCATTTGTTTCTTCCACTTTTTGACCTTGATAATGTGGCCTATTTTTACGATTTAAACACCAAATTAAGTTACCGCTTAAATGATAATAACAGTATTTTCTTGTCGGGTTATTTTGGTAGAGACGTATTTAGCATTCAGGATAGTTTTGAAAACACTTACGGTAATACTGTAGTTAATTTTAGGTGGAATCATTTATTCTCAGATAAGTTATTTTCTAACCTGTCGCTCATTTACTCTGATTATTATTATGGCTTAGATTTAAATTTTGTAGGTTTTGAATGGGAATCTGGTATAAGAAACTTTAATGTTAAGTACGATTTAAAACATTATATAAATAATAATTTTAAGTTAGAATACGGACTCAACAGTATCTATTATAAATTTAATCCAGGAGAAATTAACCCTAATACCGAAGATTCTGGTATTAATCCTTTTAAACTCATTGATAAATATGCATTTGAAAATGCTGTCTATCTTGATGCAGAACATAAGCTAAGTAATAAACTTAGTCTTAGTTATGGAGCTCGGTTTAGTACATTCCATCGTTTGGGCCAAGATGAATTAAATATTTACCAAAATGATAATCCTGTTATTTTCAATGCAGATTTAGGTATTTATGAAGAAGCAGAACCAATAGACACAGCGTCTTTTAACAGAAGCGATGTTATTGAGTCTTTTGCCAACATTGAGCCACGTTTTTCATTAGCGTATCAGCTTAATGATTATTCATCAATAAAGGCAAGCTATAATAGAATGTCTCAATATCTTCATCTTCTATCTAATACAAATTCACCAACACCATTAGATGTGTGGACACCAAGTGGCAAATTCATTAAGCCACAACTTTTAGATCAATATGCGCTAGGCTATTTTAGGACTTTTAAAGACAACACATTCTCATTAGAAGTTGAAACGTTCTATAAAACCATAGATAACCGTATAGACTACATCGACGGTGCAAATCTTATTGCAAATGATGCCATAGAACAAGTTATTCTTAATGGAGAAGCTAGAGCTTATGGTCTAGAAATTCTATTTAGAAAAAACGAAGGACGATTAAAAGGATGGTTAGCTTATACATTATCAAAATCAGAGCAAAGAACCCCAGGAAGGACGGAAACAGAAACAGGTATTAATAATGGTGAATGGTATAATACACCATTTGACAAAACGCACGATATCTCCCTAACAGCAAGCTACGATCTAAATAAAAAATGGAAATTGAGTTCTAATTTTATTTTTCAAACTGGTCAACCGGCCACATTTCCAAATGGTCAATATGAGTATAATGGTATTGTAATACCAAGTTACGAAGCCAGAAACTCGAGTAGATTACCATCATATAATCGATTAGATGTTTCTGCGACCTTTAATCCAAAGCCAAACAGTCAAAAGCGATTTAAAGGCGAATGGGTTTTTGGAATATATAACGTTTATAACAGAAGAAATGCTGCTAATATTACATTTAGAGAAAATAGAATTACTGGAGTTAATGAAGCTGTAAGACTTGCTATATTTGGTATCGTACCTTCTATTTCTTATAATTTTAAATTTTAAATCATGAAAAAGTTTATAACCCTTTTCCTAATTATTTTTGCATTTACAAATTGTGAAGATGTTATAGATGTAGACTTAAATACTGCTGAACCAAGATTGGTTATCGATGCATCGATTAACTGGTTCAAAAATACATCAGGAAATGAACAAAGTATAAAGTTAACATTAACTGCACCCTTTTTTAATGACTCAGTACCACCAGCTAATAACGCTATAGTAACCATTACAGATACTAATAGCAATGTTTTTAATTTTATTGAAGATGGCCAAACAGGAATATACAGAAACAATAATTTTATACCAGTTTTAAACAACACTTACGTATTAACTATTATTTACGAAGGTGAAACTTATACGGCCACAGAAACTTTAAAATCAGTCGTTCCAATCGATTATGTAGAACAAAATGACGAAGGTGGATTTTCTGGTGAGGATATTGAGTTAAAAGCATTTTATACAGATCCTGCAAATATTGAAAATTACTATTTTTTTGAGTTTATAAGTGACATTGCCGTTATTCCAACGTTAGAAGTATATGAAGACCGTTTTACAGACGGAAATCAAATTTTTGGATTTTATACAGAAGAAGACTTAGCCACAAATGATATTGTAACTATAAGAAATTATGGAGTTTCAGAACAGTTTTACGACTATATGTTTATACTTTTACAACAAGGAAGTGAAGAGTCTGGCGGTCCCTTTGAAACACAACCAGCTACAGTTAGAGGTAATTGTATAAATAATACAAATCCAGAAAACTATCCGTTTGGTTATTTTAGATTATCTGAAGTGGATGAGTTAATTTATACAGTTCAATAACAAAAGTTACGTTTTAAATTCTGTAATTTTAGCTTATGAACTTTGAAAAAACTACCGAAAAAGAATCTCACTATAATCATCTCGAAAAGATGACAATTAAAGAGATTATAACTAACATTAACAACGAAGACCAAACTGTACCTAAAGCCGTAGAAAAAGCTTTACCACAAATTGAAACATTAATTAAAGTTATTGTAGAAAAATTACAAAGTGGTGGTCGCCTATTTTACATAGGTGCTGGCACAAGTGGTAGACTAGGAATTTTAGATGCCTCGGAATGTCCACCAA
This sequence comes from Winogradskyella sp. J14-2, assembly GCF_001971725.1. Classification (NCBI taxonomy): domain Bacteria; kingdom Pseudomonadati; phylum Bacteroidota; class Flavobacteriia; order Flavobacteriales; family Flavobacteriaceae; genus Winogradskyella; species Winogradskyella sp. J14-2. Next base: position 810,927 of record NZ_CP019388.1, read on the forward strand.
CATTTGGTGTTCCACACGATTTAGTGATAGGGATTATTGCTGGTGGCGACACAGCAATTAGAAAAGCTGTAGAAAATGCAGAAGATTCTACAATTCAAGGTTGGAAAGATTTAGAACAATATAAAATAACAACAAAGGATGTTGTTGTTGGCATTGCTGCATCTGGTACTACACCATACGTAGTTCATACATTAAAAAGGTGTAATATCGAAAATATCGTTACAGGCTGTATAACTTGCAATAAAAATAGCCCTTTAAGTCTTACAGCTCAATACCCAATTGTAGTGACTGTTGGACCAGAATTTTTAACAGGAAGTTCAAGAATGAAAGCTGGTACCGCACAAAAATTAGTTCTCAATATGATTACTACTGCGGTAATGATACAGTTAGGACATGTAAAAGGAAACCGTATGGTAGATATGCAACTTAGTAATAATAAGCTTGTAGATCGAGGTCTAAAAATGATAATGGACGAACTTAACATATCACTGGCCACAGCAGAATCACTACTTAAAAAATATAAATCCGTTAGACTAAGTATCGAATATGGAAGAAGAAAACAACAAAACAGATAAAGAACTTCTTAGAAAAGGTCTAAAGCGGTTGGTCATTTGTCTATTCCTGATGTTCTTAGGACCTACTCTTCTTCATATTGCCTTTAGTAATAATGAAAAGGCATTTTACTATCCTATTTTAATAGTTGCCCTTTTAATTTGTATTACGGCTATTGTTATGCTTTATATAGGATTAAATACAATAATGAATAGTATATTTAACAAGGAAAATTAAACCTTAGTTGTATTTGCGTTAAAGTAATTATTAACACAAATACCACATAAAAACAAAAAACCCTTACTAAGTAATAGCAAGGGTTTTCAAAAAAGGCGGCGACCTACTCTTCCACGGATGTAGTACCATCGGCGCAAACGGGCTTAACTTCTCTGTTCGGAATGGTAAGAGGTGAGCCCCGTCGCTATAACCACCTTAAATCTTGGTTGTCATAAACATATACAACACTAATATTGTTGACATATTGAAAAAATCACATGATTGTTGTACCTATAAAAAGAGCGGCGTACAATAAGCCTATGGGTTATTAGTACTACTCGGCTATGACATTGCTGCCTTTACACCTGTAGCCTATCGACGTGGTCATCTTCCACGACCCTTTAAAGAAATCTCATCTTGTGGTGGGTTTCGCGCTTATATGCTTTCAGCGCTTATCCCTTCCGAACGTAGCTACCCTGCAATGCCCCTGGCGGAACAACAGGTACACTAGAGGTTCGTCCAACTCGGTCCTCTCGTACTAGAGTCAGATCCACTCAAATTTCTAACGCCCACAGTAGATAGAGACCGAACTGTCTCACGACGTTCTGAACCCAGCTCGCGTGCCACTTTAATGGGCGAACAGCCCAACCCTTGGGACCTTCTCCAGCCCCAGGATGTGACGAGCCGACATCGAGGTGCCAAACCCCCCCGTCGATGTGAGCTCTTGGGGGAGATCAGCCTGTTATCCCCGGAGTACCTTTTATCCTTTGAGCGATGGCCCTTCCATGCGGAACCACCGGATCACTATGCTCTACTTTCGTACCTGATCGACCTGTATGTCTCTCAGTCAAGCCCCCTTATGCCATTGCACTCTGCGCACGGTTACCAAGCGTGCTGAGGGAACCTTTAGAAGCCTCCGTTACTCTTTTGGAGGCGACCACCCCAGTCAAACTACCCACCAAGCACTGTCCTTCGTAAGAAGTTAGACTCTAGATAAGCAAAGGGTGGTATTTCAACAATGACTCCACAACGCCTGGCGACGCCGCTTCAAAGTCTCCCACCTATCCTACACATTACTTATCCAAAGCCAATACTAAGCTATAGTAAAGGTTCACGGGGTCTTTTCGTCCCACTGCGGGTAATCGGCATCTTCACCGATACTACAATTTCACCGAGCTCATGGCTGAGACAGTGTCCAGATCGTTACACCATTCGTGCAGGTCGGAACTTACCCGACAAGGAATTTCGCTACCTTAGGACCGTTATAGTTACGGCCGCCGTTTACTGGGGCTTCATTTGAGATCTTCGAAGTAAACTTCTAAACCCTCCACTTAACCTTCCAGCACCGGGCAGGTGTCAGGCCCTATACATCATCTTTCGATTTAGCAGAGCCCTGTGTTTTTGATAAACAGTCGCCTGGACCTTTTCACTGCGGCCCATCCGGAGATGGGCGACGCTTCTCCCGAAGTTACGCGTCAATTTTGCCTAGTTCCTTAGCCATGAATCTCTCGAGCACCTTAGAATTCTCATCCCAACTACCTGTGTCGGTTTACGGTACGGGCTGCTTCACTCGCTTTTCTTGGAACCCCCTTCGCTGCATTATCACCTTAGCCGTAGCCTCAGTGTACTATCGCTTGCGCTTCAACGTACTATTCCGTCAGTACGCAGCAACCACGGAGATCCGTCACTTTTAACGTGAGCAGGTACGGGAATATTAACCCGTTGTCCATCCACTACCCCTTTCGGGTTCGCGTTAGGTCCCGACTAACCCTCAGCTGATTAGCATAGCTGAGGAAACCTTAGTCTTTCGGTGTGCGGGTTTCTCGCCCGCATTATCGTTACTTATGCCTACATTTTCTTTTGTAGCTTCTCCAGCATACCTCACGGTACACCTTCGACGACACTACAATGCTCCCCTACCACTTTTTCAAGTCCATAGCTTCGGTAGTATATTTATGCCCGATTATTATCCATGCCGAACCGCTCGACTAGTGAGCTGTTACGCACTCTTTAAATGAATGGCTGCTTCCAAGCCAACATCCTAGCTGTCTAAGCAGTTCAACCTCGTTTATTCAACTTAACATACATTTGGGGACCTTAGCTGATGGTCTGGGTTCTTTCCCTCTCGGACATGGACCTTAGCACCCATGCCCTCACTGCTGATCATCATTTTATAGCATTCGGAGTTTGTCAGGAATTGGTAGGCGGTGAAGCCCCCGCATCCAATCAGTAGCTCTACCTCTATAAAACTAAATCAACGCTGCACCTAAATGCATTTCGGGGAGTACGAGCTATTTCCGAGTTTGATTGGCCTTTCACCCCTACCCACAGGTCATCCGAAGACTTTTCAACGTCAACCGGTTCGGGCCTCCACTATGTGTTACCACAGCTTCACCCTGCCCATGGGTAGATCACACGGTTTCGCGTCTACCACTACTAACTAAGCGCCCTGTTCAGACTCGCTTTCGCTACGGATCCGCACCTGAAGTGCTTAACCTTGCTAGCAACGGTAACTCGTAGGCTCATTATGCAAAAGGCACGCCGTCACGGATAAATCCGCTCCGACCGCTTGTAAGCGTATGGTTTCAGGTTCTATTTCACTCCCTTATTCAGGGTTCTTTTCACCTTTCCCTCACGGTACTAGTTCACTATCGGTCTCTCAGGAGTATTTAGCCTTATCGGATGGTCCCGACAAATTCATACAGGGTTACACGTGCCCCGCACTACTCAGGATACTGCTATCTTACTAATCTTTACCTATACCGGGCTATCACCGTCTTTGGCCTGTCTTTCCAAACAGTTCTAGTTCATTATAGCTCGAATATCGCAGTCCTACAACCCCAACATTGCCGTAACAATATTGGTTTGGGCTAATCCGCGTTCGCTCGCCACTACTAGCGGAATCACTTTTGTTTTCTTCTCCTCCGGGTACTTAGATGTTTCAGTTCTCCGGGTTCGCCTCCTTAAAGGATAACATGTCTTCAACATGCTGGGTTGCCCCATTCGGATATCTGCGGATCGATTTGTATGTGCCAATCCCCGCAGCTTTTCGCAGCTTATCACGTCCTTCATCGCCTCTGAGAGCCTAGGCATTCCCCATACGCTCTTATTTAGCTTATTGTACTTTTGTCTTTTTAATGAGTTATAATTGCTCGTTACAATTATTTTGTTTTATTAAATATTTCTATCTAATTATCATGTATCTTTTTTCAATATGTCAATGAACGTTTGTTCAGCTCGCAGTAACCAGTATCAGTTAGCGGTAAAACCGCTTTCCGTAAACTGTAACTGTCTACTGATCTTTGTGGAGAATACCGGAGTCGAACCGGTGACCTCCTGCGTGCAAGGCAGGCGCTCTAGCCAGCTGAGCTAATTCCCCATATACTAGTAGTTAGTACATAGTAGTTAGTAGTTTACCAAACTACCCTCTCAACTTCTAGAATTTCCTTTAATTTAGTAGTCTCAGGCAGACTCGAACTGCCGACCTCTACATTATCAGTGTAGCGCTCTAACCAGCTGAGCTATGAGACTCTACTTAATTATTGATATCTTAAATTAACAGCAAGAGAATAAAACCACTTATTTCCTTTTTTTGATAGCTTCCTATCAGTCGTCTTTCTCTAGAAAGGAGGTGTTCCAGCCGCACCTTCCGGTACGGCTACCTTGTTACGACTTAGCCCTAGTTACCGATTTTACCCTAGGCCGCTCCTTGCGGTGACGGACTTCAGGCACTCCCAGCTTCCATGGCTTGACGGGCGGTGTGTACAAGGCCCGGGAACGTATTCACCGGATCATGGCTGATATCCGATTACTAGCGATTCCAGCTTCACGGAGTCGAGTTGCAGACTCCGATCCGAACTGAGATATAGTTTGTAGATTCGCTCCTTCTCACGAAGTGGCTGCTCATTGTCTATACCATTGTAGCACGTGTGTAGCCCAGGACGTAAGGGCCGTGATGATTTGACGTCATCCCCACCTTCCTCGCGGTTTGCACCGGCAGTCTTGCTAGAGTTCCCATCTTTACATGCTGGCAACTAACAACAGGGGTTGCGCTCGTTATAGGACTTAACCTGACACCTCACGGCACGAGCTGACGACAACCATGCAGCACCTTGTAAAGTGTCCGAAGAAAAATCTATCTCTAGACCTGTCACTCTACATTTAAGCCCTGGTAAGGTTCCTCGCGTATCATCGAATTAAACCACATGCTCCACCGCTTGTGCGGGCCCCCGTCAATTCCTTTGAGTTTCATTCTTGCGAACGTACTCCCCAGGTGGGTCACTTATCACTTTCGCTTAGCCACTCAGACCGAAATCCGAACAGCTAGTGACCATCGTTTACGGCGTGGACTACCGGGGTATCTAATCCCGTTCGCTCCCCACGCTTTCGTCCATCAGTGTCAATATATTGTTAGTGATCTGCCTTCGCAATCGGTATTCTATGTAATATCTATGCATTTCACCGCTACACTACATATTCTAACCACTTCACAATAATTCAAGACTAGCAGTATCAAAGGCAGTTCTACAGTTGAGCTGCAGGCTTTCACCTCTGACTTACCAATCCACCTACGGACCCTTTAAACCCAATGATTCCGGATAACGCTTGCATCCTCCGTATTACCGCGGCTGCTGGCACGGAGTTAGCCGATGCTTATTCTTACGGTACCGTCAGCCACCTACACGTAGATGGGTTTCTTCCCGTATAAAAGCAGTTTACAACCCATAGGGCAGTCTTCCTGCACGCGGCATGGCTGGATCAGGCCCTCGCCCATTGTCCAATATTCCTCACTGCTGCCTCCCGTAGGAGTCTGGTCCGTGTCTCAGTACCAGTGTGGGGGATCCCCCTCTCAGGGCCCCTATCTATCGTTGCCATGGTGTGCCGTTACCACACCATCTAGCTAATAGAACGCATACTCATCTCTTACCGCCGAAGCTTTAATCTAAGTCCCATGCGGAACTTAGATACTATGGGGTATTATTCTTCGTTTCCAAAGGCTATTCCCCAGTAAAAGGTAGATTGTATACGCGTTACGCACCCGTGCGCCACTCGTCAGCAAAAAAGCAAGCTTTTTCCTGTTACCGTTCGACTTGCATGTGTTAGGCCTGCCGCTAGCGTTCATCCTGAGCCAGGATCAAACTCTTCATCGTTAAATTTTTAAGTCTCTCGACTTATTCTCTTAACAACTAATAGGAATTCTCTCAGTACTCTAAATGATCTATTCTCTTGTTATGAACCAACCGTTTCCAGTTGATCCTTACGCTGTCAATTCAATATGTTAATGAACTTGTTTTCTTTACTTTTTCTTAACCTTATTTCGTTAAGCGGGTGCAAATATAAAACCCTTTTTTTATTCCCACAACATCTTTTTGAAAAAAAATAAATTTATTTTCCTGATGCCCCTTTATGAGAATGAACTTACCCAAACTCGTCGCAATGCGCCCGTTTAGGGGGTGCAAATATAAAACCCTTTTTTATATTCACAAGCTAATTCTGAGTTTATTTTAAATAATGTTTTATTACACTAAATTTTTAACATATTATACAGAGTTGAATTTTATTAAAAACTTCACTTTGTCCTTTATATATATACATATATCTTTGTAGGCTTAATTTATATTAGAAACCAATGATTAAAATTACTCTACCTGATGGTTCTATAAGATCCTTTGATAAAGAGGTAACGCCTTATGATGTGGCTGTTGACATTAGCGAAGGTTTTGCGCGAAATGTGATTTCAGCAAAGTTCAATAACACTATTATTGAAACCACCACTCCATTAACTACTGATGGCAGCCTTACTCTGTATACTTGGAGAGATGCTGAGGGAAAAAAAGCCTTTTGGCACTCCTCAGCACATGTTTTAGCGCAAGCTTTAGAGGAACTTTATCCAAATGTAAAACTTTGGGTTGGTCCTGCAATTGAAAACGGTTTCTATTATGATGTCGATTTAGGTGAAGATTCTATTTCAGAAAAAGATTTTAAGGCTATTGAAAATAAGATGATGGAAATTGCTCGCGGAAAACATGAATTTAAAATGCGAGATGTCTCTAAGGCAGATGCTCTGTCCTATTACAAAAGTAAAAACGAATATAAGGTAGACCTCATTGAAAATCTAGAGGATGGTACTATAAGTTTTTGTGATCATTCTACATTTACAGATTTATGCCGAGGTGGACATATCCCTAATACAGGTATTATCAAAGCTGTCAAGATTTTAAGTGTAGCTGGTGCATATTATAAAGGTGATGAAAATGAAAAGCAACTCACGAGGGTTTATGGTATTTCATTTCCAAAACAAAAGGAATTAACTGAATATCTTCATTTACTGGAGGAAGCGAAAAAAAGAGATCACAGAAAGTTAGGAAAAGAATTAGAGTTATTTACGTTTTCTCAAAAAGTAGGTCAAGGATTACCACTGTGGCTTCCAAAAGGTGCTGCACTAAGAGAGCGGTTAGAAAACTTTTTGAAAGCTGCTCAAAAAAAAGCTGGTTATGAAATGGTTGTCACGCCACACATTGGTAACAAGGATTTATATATAACTTCTGGCCATTTTGCCAAATATGGTGAAGATAGCTTTCAACCTATAAATACGCCAGCAGAGGGTGAAGAGTTTTTACTGAAGCCAATGAATTGCCCACATCATTGTGAGATTTATAACAACAAACCTTATTCCTATAAAGAATTGCCTAAACGGTTTGCAGAATTTGGCACTGTTTACAGATATGAACAAAGCGGTGAACTTCATGGTTTAACTCGTGTAAGAGGGTTTACACAAGATGATGCCCATATTTTTTGTACACCAGACCAACTAGACGCTGAGTTTAAAGAAGTTATAGATTTGGTACTCTATGTATTTGGCTCTCTAGGGTTTGAGAACTTTACAGCGCAGGTATCTTTGAGAGATCCTGATAAACCCGAGAAATACATTGGTAGTGACGAAAATTGGGAGAAGGCAGAAAAAGCCATTTTAAATGCAGCACAAGATAAAGGATTAAATTACGTTGTGGAAACTGGTGAAGCCGCTTTTTATGGTCCAAAGTTAGATTTTATGGTTAAAGATGCTTTAGGTCGTCAATGGCAACTGGGTACTATACAGGTGGATTATAACCTTCCAGAGCGATTTGACCTAACCTATAAAGGTAGTGATAATGAGCTTCACAGACCAGTAATGATACACAGGGCTCCGTTTGGAAGTATGGAACGTTTTGTAGCCATTTTGTTAGAACATACGGGTGGAAATTTCCCACTTTGGCTTATGCCAGAACAGGTTATTATACTATCTGTTAGTGAGAAATATGAAAAATACGCCGAAAAAGTTTTAAATTTGCTAGAAAATAACGAAATTCGCGCCCTCGTAGATAATAGAAATGAAACTGTCGGTAAGAAAATTAGAGAAGCAGAAATTCAAAAATTTCCTTACATTATCGTGGTTGGTGAGCAAGAAGAAAAAAATAAAACTATAACTGTACGACAGCATGGAGGTGAAGATCTGGGTACGATAAGTGTCAGTGAATTCTCTGAAATGATAAACAAAAAAATAAATGAAAGCTTAAAAAGCTTTTAATAAAATAAAGTTTAATTAAAAAATATAAGCCATAGCAATACGTAGAAACAGAAGGAGTTACAACAGAAGAGAAGCCCAAGAGGACAAACATCGTATAAACTCTAAAATTAGAACCGAAGAAGTTCGAGTTGTAGGCGAAAATGTTGAAGTAGGCATTTACCCTATAAAAAAAGCATTATCCATGGCTGACGAACAAGGATTAGATCTTGTTGAGATTTCGCCAAATGCAAATCCGCCTGTTTGTAAAATTATGGATTATAAAAAGTTTCTTTACGAACAAAAGAAACGTGAAAAAGTTTTAAAAGCCAAAGCTTCTAAAGTCGTTGTTAAAGAAATTCGATTTGGTCCTCAAACCGATGACCATGATTACGAATTTAAAAAGAAACATGCTATTAAATTCTTGCAAGATGGTGCAAAGTTAAAAGCATTCGTATTTTTTAAAGGAAGGTCTATAGTTTTTAAAGAACAAGGACAAATCTTGTTATTAAGATTGGCTCAAGATCTCGAAGAGTACGGAAAAGTAGAGCAAATGCCAAAGCTTGAAGGAAAGCGAATGATTATGTTCATAGCACCAAAGAAAGCTAAATAAATTAAAAAATCGACTATTGGCAAAAGCTAATGGTTAATAAGAATAAGCGAAACGTAAAATTAAAACTAGGACAAAATGCCTAAAATGAAAACAAAATCAAGTGCTAAGAAACGTTTCAAACTAACTGGCACTGGTAAAATTAAAAGAAAGCACGCTTTTAAGAGTCATATCTTAACAAAGAAATCTAAAAAGCGTAAGCTAGCGTTAACTCATGACACATTAGTGCATAAGGCTGACGAAGATAATATTAAAACTATGTTGCGTTTAAAGTAACAATGTTTTAATCGGTTAAAACAAATTATAAACCCTGGAGTTAGGCAAATTTATTTAGCAAGTACCACATGGGTCGCCTACTACAAAAAACAATTTAAAGTAATGCCAAGATCAGTAAATTCAGTTGCAAAAAGGGCTAGAAGAAAAAAAGTTCTTAAGCAAGCAAAAGGTTACTTCGGAAGACGTAAAAACGTTTGGACAGTAGCAAAAAATGCGGTGGACAAAGCGATGCAATACTCGTACAGAGACCGTAGAAACAAAAAAAGAACATTCCGCGCACTATGGATTATGCGTATTAACGCAGGTGCCAGACAACACGGAATGAGTTATTCAAAATTTATGGGTAAGTTAAAAGCTAATAATATTGCATTGAATCGTAAGGTTCTTGCAGATTTAGCGATGAATCACCCAGAAGCTTTTGAAGCAATAGTAAACAAAGTTAAATAAGGCTTTTAGCCAAATTAATAACAACATTTCGCTTATAAAATCCGGCTTTTTCAAGTCGGATTTTTTTTATAAAAAAACCGTTGGTTAATGACATAAACCAACGGATTGCAAATAGTTAATCCCTACATTAACTATTTAACGTCTTTAGTTTTTATTCTTTATTAAGCTTTCTAAATGTTTGTTTTGCTTTATGAGCAACGCCACTGTATTTTTTAATTCATCTATTTGTTCTTGTTGTTGCTGTATTGCTTTAATTGCCACGGGTATTATATCACTATAATAGACTCCTAGTTTATTATTTTTTACCCTTACATAAGTTCCATCTTCGTTTTTTGCAACCCAACTATGTGTTTGCACTACTTCAGGAAGTATTTCTAACAAATTTTGTGCTGAAAAACCAATTTTTCTAGCTTGAAGAGCATTTGGAATATCGGTTTTACCTAGAGTTTGATCTTTCCATTTGTAACTAATAGTTTTAATTTTTAAAATCTCTTCCAAGCCATATTCAAGGTTTTGTATTTCTTTTTTATAGGTTTCATCTGAGGTAGTTATTACACCATTGGTAGCGTATACTGCACCCCATCTTCTATTAGATTTTCCGAGTGTATTACCAAACTGAGATGTTTCATCATCCATAGGGCTAAAACCACTTCCTTCAAAAAATAATTCATCTGTACCATCTACAAAGTACTCTATAGATCCCATGGCTACTGCAGTACCGCCTGTTGAGCCAGCATCGAATCCTGCCACAAAATCTTTGGTAAAAGTAGAACTACCAGAGTCTAGGAATGTAGAACCATCATCACCATCTACTAGCGGAAATCCACCTCCAAAATTAATATAGTTATCCTCTAGATTTGTTTCCATGACTTCTCTTAAATTCCCTTCAAATATTATATCGCCCGGAAACGCGGCTGTATTGCTTGTTGTAAAAGTAAGATCATTATCATCTAATGCTATGGTTGTATTTTGAATTAAGGTACCGCCTAATCTTACATTACCTGAAGTTTCTGAAATTCCGTTTTCAAAAATATAAGACCCACTTCCTGTAGGTAGTGTAACAGTATTACCATTTTCTATGGATAGTTGATTACCAGATATACTTATAGTTTGATTGTCCGTACCACCAACACTATTGCTTGGCTGCCAGGTTCCGTTACCATCTGCATCGCTTGTAAGAACATAGCCATCTTGTTGTTGGCCATCTTCTAATCTAAAGGCATAACTTCCAGTAACGGCAGTGGTGGTTTCTGTTACTAAAATATTATCTACCGAGGCACCAAAATCAAAAATTCCTTGATATTCAAAACGCAATGAATAATTATCTCCGGCAGTAACATTTACTGTACCATTGTATGAAGTATCTTGGTCAGTGGTAATATTAACTAGGTCTGCTCCTACTTGACTGTTGGTTGTATTATTAAAGAGGTAAGCTCTAAAAAAATCATCGGCTCCGAGATAATCATTATATCTGTAATCAAAACTTATAGTGATCACTGTAGATGCTGGATTTGCAACAAAATTAACTATTGCGGTAGAATTTTGACTGCAACCTGTTTCGTCAGAGTCTATAAAAATCCATGTTCCTGCACATGAATTACAATTAGCACTTGCATCGCCTGTTGTTGTGGTCTCCCAACCATCTACTGAACAGCCAATACTAGAATTAATCTCTGTTATTGTATAAGAATCAAAGTTTTGATTTAATAGTTCGGTAGTTCCGCCTGTGTTACCAGGTATAGTTGTGCCCACAACATGAAATGTTGCGGTAGGGTTAGTTGTACCAATACCTACTTGCGATAGAGCTTGATTAATACCTAATACTGAAATAACTAAAATGGCTAATAATGGTCTCATAATAAATATATAATAATTGTAAAACTATGAGAATCAATGCCTATGTTAATAAATTATTTGAGTAATGTTGTGTATTTTCCCTGAATCAGTACAAATAAATAATATTTTAATATATTGTTTTAAACCAAAGTAAGTTAGTTTTCTATGAGATATGTATAAGGTTTTACTTGTTATACCCACAATTATAGCAATAGTATTTGCGCTGCTTTTTATTAAAAAATCGAAAAAGACTAAAGTACAGTTTTACTTCTTAGGGTTATTTTTCTTCTTGTTTTTTTTAATACTAATGGCTATTCTTTTGGTCGCTGAGAACAATACCAATAGCTTTATTAAGTCTGTTATTGATTTCTTTTCGTTACTTTTCTATGTAGCTATTATTAGTATACCACAGACAGTATACTTTTATATTATTTCTCTTTCTAACATTAAGGATTCTGATAAAAAAATAAGTCGTGTAGTTCAACATTACTATCTTCCATTTATCTTATTAATTATTAATATTTTTTCATTTTTTTATTTAAAATTATCCACAGATAGCGATAGTCTTGTCTATGATATATCTGTGAAGATTATGAATTTTTCTAACTTTACAGCACTACTTTTCATATTTCCTGTTTTAAACTGCTACTATATTTATAACTCGGTTAGAGTCTATAGATTACACAAAGAGAATGTCCCTAGGATGTTTTCTTACGATACAGGTGTTGACCTAAGATGGATGCTAGAATATATCATTGGATATTGCATCTTTATTGTTATTATTTATTTACTACAAGTTTACACACATATTTTAGCATTAAATATTTTTACTGGCTTATTTTTATCATTTTACCTTCTTTATATAGGCATTAATGGCCTTAGGCAAAAGAAAGTGAGATTTGAGAAGGGGTTAGTAAGATCTACTTACACTAGCACCAAGTATGATGGTGATGATGCTTTAATAAGTGAAGACAAAGCAAATGAACTTAAGCTTCTTATTTTAGAAAAAATTAAAGAAGCACCTTATTTAGATAAATCTCTAACAATAAACCAATTTTCTAAATCAATTGGTTCTAATAGTAAGTATGTTTCTAAAATATTAAATACTGAATTTAAACAAAACTTTGCCACCTTCATAAACAGTTATAGAATAGAAAAAGCGAAATCTTTACTAACCTCTGAGACGTATTCTAAGTACACTATAGAGACCATAAGTGAGATTGTTGGTTTTCATTCTAAATCTGCATTTAATAAAGCATTTAAGTCTTTAGCAGGTATTACTCCGTCTGCATACCGCAAGAAAAATAAAGCTAGTTTAAACACAACCAAAAGCCGTAAGCACTAAAGATCGGCCAGAGGCATAGTTTCGGTGCTCACAAAGGTATATACCTTGCCAAATACCCATATTTAGTTTACCATTAGTAATTGGTATTTGTACTGAGGTTCCCATCAAAGAAGCTTTTATATGTGCTGGCATATCATCTGGTCCTTCATAGGTATGTTTATAATACGGTTGATTTTCGGGCACCATTTTATTAATATGACTTTCAAAATCTAATCTTACTGATGGGTCTGCATTTTCATTTATGGTTAAACTTGCTGATGTATGTTTAATAAAAACTTGTAATTGGCCAATTCTTATCTGTTTAACCTCAGGGATTGCATTTATTATTTTTGAAGTAATAAGATGAAAACCTCTTGGGTGAGCCTCTAATTTAATTTCTTTTTGAAAGCATATCATTTATGGTAATGTATATTACGTTTTCTGCTTCTTCTTCTTAGCAGCTGGAAAAAGTACATTATTTAATATTAACCTATAACCAGGAGATGTTGGGTGTAAATCGAGTTCTGTCTTTGGGTCTCCTACTCTATGTGTATAATCTTCTGGATCGTGACCTCCATAAAATGTAAAAAAGCCTTTACCCTTAATTCCGTGAATGTATTTTGCTTCTCCATTAGTTCTATTTTCGCCCATTACCAATACATTAGATTTTATTTCTTCTCTTGTAAAAGATGTCGTTTGTCCCATAAATCCCTTTACTAGAGATGTATGATTTTGTGTTAACATCGTTGGTATAGGATCCCACTTTGCAGAGTATTCCATTAAAGAAAAGTAGTCTGTTTTAAAAGGTATTTGACGTTTTTGAGTCATATCTATTGAAGAAAATTCATAAACATTAGGACTTCTTTCTAATATGTAGTCCTTAAACGCAAATGTTTTTGAGTAATCTATTTTGTTCTGATATCCAGGATCACTTCCATCTCCATCAAACATAGGCTCGCAAATGTCAACGCCTTCTGCTGATAAAGCAATATCAAAACTATCGGTTGCAGAACACATTGCAAACATAAATCCACCACCTACTACGTAATCTCTAATTTTTAGGGCTACTGCTAATTTTGCTTCAGACACCTTATCGTAACCCAGTCTATTTGCTAATTCTTCTGCCGCTTTCTTTTCTTCAATATACCATGCTGCAGAACGGTAGGTTCTATAAAATTTTCCGTACTGACCAGTAAAGTCCTCGTGATGCAAGTGAAGCCAGTCGTAAAGTAAGAGTTCATCGTTTAAAACTTCTTCGTCATAAATAGTTTCATACGGAATTTCAGCATAAGTTAAAACCATTGTTACAGCATCATCCCAAGGTTGCTTTCCGTAAGGTGTATAGACTGCAATCTTTGGTGCTTTTTCTAATACAACCGCCTCTTGATTTACCGCAGGACTAGCAATTTCATCCAAAATTTCTTGTGCTTTAGTATCTGAAATCACTTCAAAAGACACACCTCTGATTTGACATTCGCGCTGAATAATCTCAGCATCTGGTAACAAAAACGAACCTCCTCTATAATTTAACAACCAGTTTACTTTCAACTCTCGCTCTAACGTCCAGTAAGTAACTCCATAAGCTTTGAGATGATTTTCTTGAGACTCAGCATCCATAGGAATTAATATATATGAAGCGTATGCATTAACACTTAGAAACAATGCAAATATTACAAAAGTTAATTTTTTCAAGTTCATAGATTTAAAACGAAATATAACCAATTTTTAGTCTTTAATGGCTTATTTTATCATTCTTTTAAGAGCTAAATGGCATACTCCATCAGTCTATTATAATGAGGTAAACATTGTTCTAAAAGCGTATTTAGGTGTGCTGGAAAAGCTTCTGTTTTTGGTTTATATTCTTGAAATCCACTCGATTTATGAATGTTATGATACCAATATTTTGCCCAAATACCATCTTCTTCTCTTTTCTGAGGTTTCCAGGATAGCATTGATTTTTTAAATGGGATGTCTGCAAATTCGCATAACTTGCTTAATGTATCTTCAGGATTTTTAAGCACTTGTTTAGAATTTATAACCTTAAAAGGAATGCTTTGACTTTCAAAATAATTTAAAAGGTCAATATGAAGTTGATAACCTACATCATCAATTGTGAAATTATGAATCACTTTATCAAATGATGGCAGCATGTCTAAAGGATCTCTTGTTAAAATAATATTGATGGTATCTTTCATAAATGAACGCTCTAAATCTAAAAGATGATGCGTCATTTGCTTGAAAAACAATACTGGTTTTTCAGTATTACGTAGCATCACTTCTACTACCTTTTCACCATTAGATTCCATTGTTTTTATAATATCTTCAGCACCTGGATGATAACCTTTTGCATATGGATGGTGCCTGAGATAATAGGCATAAAGTGGTTCATCAAACACTTTTGTGTCTGTACGTTGTGCAAAAGCGTACATTAATGCAGTGGATATATTTCTTGGTCCAGACCATAAACATATACGTTTAATATTATCCATTAGCTACTGTTTTTTCGATTAACTGCTCATACAAATGGCTTAATTCTCTAGTCATTTTTCCAAATTTACCCTCTCCTATTTGTCGTCCATCAATTTTTGTAACAGGTGTTAAACCTCCAAAGGTTCCTGTAACAAAAGCTTCGTCTGCTCCGTAGACATCAAACAAAGAAAAGTCTTTTTCAAAACAGGATATATCGTTGGCATTACATAGCTCTATAACCTTAGCTCTGGTAATTCCATTCATACAATATTTATTTGTAGATGTCCACACCTCGCCATTTTTAATTATAAAAAAATTAGTAGCATTACAAGTCGCTACAAATCCGTTTATATCTAGCATTAAAGCTTCATCTGCTCCAGCTTCAATCGCTTGAATAAGCGCCTGAACTTCATGAAGCTTACTATGGCAATTTAACCTTGGGTCTAGATAATCTGGTGAACCTCTTCTTATGGTACTCGTAAACAATGTAATCCCTTTTTCTTTAGATGCTTTTGAAGCAATTTTATACTCTGGAATAATCACCACATTTGGTCCAGAAATGGTTAGTCTTGGATCTTGAGATGGTGTTTTTTTAATGCCACGCGTTACCATAATCCTAACGTGTACGTCATCCTTCATACCATTAGCATTAAGTGTGTCCCATACTTTTTGGGTTAACTCTTTTTTAGTAAATGGCAGTGCCATACCAACCGTTTTAGCAGATTGCCATAACCTATTGAAATGGTCTTTGATAAACACTAGAACTCCATTGTGTAACCGCAAAGCTTCCCATACACCATCTCCAACCAAATAGCCGCTGTCAAAAACTGAAATCTTTGCTTCATTTCTTGGGAAAAGCTGATTATTTACAGAAATGAGAATATGGTCATTTCTAGAATCTTCTTGAGCATTGTGTGTACCGTGAACCATAATTTTAAGTTTATAGAAGAAAGATACTTAAAATTATAAATTCTATTAACAAGAAAACCTTATTTGAGTTTGGTCTGCGTGCCAGATAATAAACTGGCTATGACCTTAGTACTAGGAAACTGTTCGAGAATAATCTTAATAAAAACTGTGATAGGAATAGCCATAATAAGACCTGGTATTCCCCAAAGGAATCCCCAAAACATTAACATAACTAAAACTGCTATAATATTAATTGAAAACGATTTACCCATAAAAATCGGTTCTAAAATTGCGCCAAACACTACTTGGACAAGAGCAATAGATAGTATAAAGAAGAATAAAGTGCTCGTAGGGTCTAACTCTACAAATGCAAAAATTGAAAGTAAAATTACCGAAATGAAAGAGCCTACCATTTGTACAAAGTTAATAGCAAAAGCAAATAATCCCCAAAATATAGGGAAACTAACATCAAAGAATACACACATTAAACCCGTAAATAAACCCGTTAATGCACTGACCAAAAACTTCACCTTTATAAATTTTATAAGGTCTTTTTCTATTTTCATAAATGCCTTGATAGAGGTATGTTTTTGTTTTAAGATTGTATTGTTTAATAAATTATGGACATTTATAGATTCGCCTAACCACAAGACAACAAAAAACGCGGTCATTAATAGGGTTGTTAAAAACGTTCTCAAAAAACCAAATGTTGATCCCAAATTTTCTTTTTCAAAAAATTGCGCTAAAAAGTTTTTATCTTGTTCAAACTCAATACCAAAACTATTGGATAGATATACCTTTAAATCTGCCAGTTTCTCCTCTGCTTTAGGAAAAAAATCTGATTTTGTTGCTAAAATTTCTTTACTAGAAAGCTGAATAAGTTCTATACCTAAGTAAACACAGGCAGATACCAAAAGTAAGACTACTATAATGCTTAAAAACTTTGGAACCTTTTTTCGTCCTAGTTGTCGCATCAGTGGTAAGAATAGCAATGCTATAAACATTGAAAAAATCAACGGAATAAATATAAAGGAAAGCACTTTAAGTAAATAAAATACTAAAGGAATAACTATAATTAGCAACAAGATGTTTGTTGTACGTCTTTGGTCTAACATGAGGCAACTTTCTTCTTTAGTGTCAAAACCACAAAGATAGGTTAAAAAGAAGGGTCACTAATTATAAAATGATGTTAAAAAGGTACACCGTCATCCTCTGGTTCATCAAAAGCATCAGAAGCTGAAGGGAAACTATCTGGTTTAAAGGTGTCGTCGTTAGCTGCCGCATTCAGTTTAGACTGAAACTCAAAAGGCGTATCAAAATCATCTAAATTATCAAACTTACCAAGATGCCCAATAAACTTCAATCTAATGTTGTCTAAACCACCATTTCTATGTTTAGCTACTATAAACTCACCTTGACCTTCAGTTGGTGAGCGCTCTTCATCATCCCATTCATCAATCTTGTAATATTCTGGCCTGTATATAAATGAAACAATATCAGCATCCTGCTCAATAGCACCAGACTCACGTAGATCTGATAAGAGCGGACGTTTGCTACCTCCACGCGTTTCTACAGCACGAGAAAGCTGCGATAAAGCAATAACAGGCACATTAAGTTCTTTTGCTAAGGCTTTTAGGTTACGGGAAATCATGGAGATTTCTTGTTCTCTGTTACCGCCTTTTTGGCTTCCACCAGCAGTCATTAGCTGTAAATAATCTATCATGATTACTTTAATATCGTATTGAGATGCTAGTCTGCGTGCTTTGGCTCTTAAATCAAAAATTGAAAGCGAAGGTGTATCATCTATAAACAAGGGAGCTTTTTCTAAGGTTTTTACCTTTACATTAAGCTGTTCCCACTCGTGTTTTTCAAGTTTACCTGTTCTTAATTTTTCTGAAGATAACCCTGTTTCACTAGAAATTAAACGCGTAATTAATTGTACTGAAGACATTTCTAAAGAAAAGAACGCTACGGCTTTGTTGAAATCTACGGCAATATTTCTGGCCATTGTGAGCGTAAGTGCTGTTTTACCCATACCAGGACGTGCTGCTACAATAATTAGGTCACTTGGTTGCCAACCCGAGGTTAATTTATCTAACTTATCAAAACCTGTTGGTATACCGCTTAAACCTTCCTTATTAGAGATTTCTTCAATTTTCTTTTTGGCTTGAATTACTAGACTTTGAGCTGTTTCTGTAGATTTTTTTACGTTACCTTGTGTAACTTCGTAAAGTTTAGCTTCGGCATTATCTAAAAGATCAAAAACATCTTTTGTTTCATCATAAGCATCTTCTATTATTTCATTAGAAATTTTAATTAGACTGCGTTGTATGTATTTTTGAAGAATAATTCGTGCATGAAACTCTATATGCGCAGACGATGATACGCGCTGTGTTAATGAAATAAGATAAAAATCGCCACCAACCAAATCTAACTTTTCATCTTTCTTTAATTGCGAAGAAACGGTTAATAAGTCTATAGGTTCGCTGTTTTCAAATAATTTGAAAATTGCTTCGAAGATATATTTATGGGCATCTTTATAGAATGCTTCTGGGCTTAAAATATCAATAACCTCGTCTACTCCTTTTTTATCTATCATCATTGCCCCAAGCACAACTTCTTCTAAATCAATAGCTTGAGGTGGTATCTTACCTTTTTCTAAGCTAATGATAGTGCTTTTATCGACTTTATAACCTTGTATTTGGTTGGGTTGTTTCATAAGTAGCAAAAGTAGTTAAATAGTGTCTATGAACTGCATTGTACATTGTTTCCATTCTTAACAGGTCTTCAACAATGCAACTGTTAATAACTTAAAAATATTGTTAATAGCGAAAAAAAAACCGAAGTCTCAACTTCGGCTTTTTTTAAGTTGCTTATGCTTGTTGGATTTAGTCCTTATAGACACCCATTTGATCATATTTATCCATACGATTTTTAACTAATTCTTTTGGTGATAAGTTTTTTAGCGCTTCATAAGATTTTACTATCGCGTCTCTTACAGCTAAAAATGTTTTTTCTCTATCTGTGTGAGCACCACCAAGCGGTTCTTTAATGATTTGGTCTACAAGTTTCATGCGTTTCATATCCTTAGCAGTCAACTTTAGGGCCTCTGCTGCCTGCTCTTTATACTCCCAGCTTCGCCATAAGATGGAAGAGCACGATTCTGGGGAAATAACAGAATACCAAGTATTTTCTAACATTAGTACCTTATCTCCTACTCCAATTCCTAAAGCACCACCAGAGGCTCCCTCGCCTATTATAATTGTAATAATTGGTACTTTTAAGCGAGACATTTCTAATATGTTTCTTGCAATAGCTTCGCCTTGGCCTCTTTCTTCTGCTTCTAGGCCTGGGTAAGCTCCAGGTGTATCTATTAAGGTTACCACAGGAATTCCAAATTTTTCTGCAGATTTCATAAGTCGAAGTGCCTTACGGTATCCCTCTGGGTTAGACATTCCAAAGTTTCTATATTGTCTGGTCTTGGTGTTATAACCTTTTTGCTGACCTATAAACATATAGGTTTGATCACCAATTTTACCTAAACCACCAATCATGGCTTTGTCGTCTTTGACATTACGATCCCCATGTAATTCTAAAAAGGAATCGCCACAAAGCGCCCTGATGTGGTCTAAAGTATAAGGTCTATTTGGGTGGCGCGATAACTGAACGCGCTGCCAAGCAGTTAAGTTTTTATAAATTTCTTTTTTTGTTTCTGCCAGCTTTTTTTCTATCTGTTTGCAGGTTTCGGTAACGTCTACATCACTTTCCTTACCAATAATTTGGCATTTATCGAGCTGCTCTTCTAGCTCTTTTATAGGTAATTCAAACTCTAAATATTCCATACAATCTGAAATTAGGTTTTAGTTAGTTTAGTTTACAAACCTACGTATTCTTATTCACTTTTTATAAAAAAATTAATACTTAGTAGGCTCTTCTTTGTCTTGGTTATAAAATATTATAAAATAAATATATAAAATTCAATTGTTAAGAGATATCTTTTTTTGCCTTTGCGCTTTGCTATTTTTTAATAGAGCATCTAGGAGCACCATGGATATTATTAAAGCAGCACCTAAATAAAACTGAGTTGACATTTTTTCGGTTTCTGGAAAAAGAAACAATGCTAAAATGATACCGTAAATGGGCTCTAAATTATAGGTTAAGATAACCGTAAATGGGCTTATATAACGCATAACCTCTACTGCGCCTACAAATGCATATGCTGTACACACTGATGCAAGAATGCATATAAAAACCCAATCTGATTGGGAGAGTGTAAAGAATTTTTCGTCAAAGTAAATACCTGAAAAATGTATAAATATGCTTAAAAAAACAACACCGCTTAGAAACTCATAAAATGAAATAACTGTGGCGTTGTAGTGCTCAATAAACCGTCCGTTAATAACAGCAAAAAGTGTTGAAAAGAGGGCAGAAAGTATGCCCAATATTATACCGTTGATATATTTTAGTTCGCTACTGGTAATTAAAAAAACACCAACAATTACGACTAAGCCAAAACCAATCTCATAGAGTAAAATACGTCTTTTAAAAAAAATTGGTTCTATAAAGGAAGCAAAGAACGCTCCCGAAGAAAACATAGCCAACGCAATAGAAACATTGGACTGTTTTATGGATTCGAAAAAAGTAATCCAATGCAGTGCGATTATGACTCCCGCTACAGAAAACTTAATGATTGCTTTTTTGCTCACTTTAATATTTAGCTTTATAAGTTTTATATAAATAAACATTAAAACAGCTGCAATAGTCATTCTGTACCAGACAATTGCTGTTGCACCCAGAGCTATTTCTTTACCAAGAATTGCTGTAAAACCAGCAATAAAAACCAGAAAATGTAAGTGAAGGTAGTCTTTAAGTCTAGCGTTTGGCATTCTGTAGAAGGTATATAGCTAAAATACCAAATATAAGGTTTGGAAACCAAACGGCTATTACTGGCGAAAAATTTGATTGTTCTGCCATAACGCCAAAAATTTTATCAAAAAATACATAAATCATAGCGATGGCTATACCAAACGCTAAATTAACGCCCATACCACCTCTTCGTTTTACCGAAGAAACTGCTACTGCTATTATCGTTAATATATATATAGATACTGGTAAACTCCATTTTTTTAATTTTACCACTTCGTACCTACCTATATTTTGAGAGCCTCTTTTTTTCTCGGCTTTTATAAATTTGAGTAGTTCTCCATAAGATTTTGTTTCCGCTGCATACTCAACGGGTGTTAAATCCTCAATCTCAAATGGAAAAATTGTGTCTTTTCTCCGTTCTTTTTCAATGGTTTCTATACCATTTTCAAAAGTCCGTTTTACGTAAGATGTTAATCTATAACTACTGTCCTTTTCCATGTATCTAATATAATCAGCAAAGATTTTATACTTTAGCTCATTTCCTTCAAAATGCTCATAAGTAAAATTACTTCCTGATTTACTCTTAGGTATAAAGTTACTTACATATATATAATCGTTATCATTGATCTGTTGATAAACATCTCTTGTCTTTTGTATGTTTTTATTTTTCTTTAGATAATTATATTTGAACTCGTTGAATCCTTGACTAGCTATTGGAGCTAAATACATGCCTAACACTAAAGCAAGTGCAGATACAATTGTTGCACCCACTAAGTAAGGTCTTAGAAATCTTGTGAACGATACACCAGAACTTAAAAAAGCTACTATTTCTGTATTGTTGGCTAGCTTGGAAGTAAACCAGATAACAGATAAAAATAAAAATAAAGGAAATAATAAATTAGCAAAGTAAACCGTGAAATCTACATAGTACGCTGTAACTTCTGCAAAAGGAGCTTCATTTTCTATTATTTTTCCTACTTTTTCAGCTAAATCTACAGTAATACCGATGGGTATAAAAAGTAGTAACATCATTAAAAATGTGAATAAATAGCGTTTTAGTATGTACCAATCTAAGATTTTCACGGACTACAATCTTTTATCCATTTGTTTAACCATTTTTTCTTTCCATACCTTAAAATCACCTGCAATAATGTGCTTCCTTGCTTCTCTAACCAACCACAAATAAAATCCTAAGTTATGAATTGTAGCGATTTGTTTTCCCAATAATTCGTTAACAGAAAACAGATGTTTAAGGTATGCCTTGCTATACTCAGTGTCTACATAGGTGATACCCATTTCGTCTAATGGAGAAAAATCATCTACCCATTTTTTATTTTTAATATTTATGGTGCCGTGCGCTGTAAATAGCATGCCATTTCTAGCATTTCGAGTTGGCATTACACAGTCAAACATGTCTACACCTAACGCAATATTCTCTAATATATTGATTGGCGTACCTACACCCATTAAATACCTTGGTTTATCTTCTGGTAAGATATCGCACACTACTTCGGTCATAGCATACATTTCCTCAGCCGGTTCGCCAACAGATAAACCACCTATGGCATTTCCTTGTGCACTTGCATTGGCAATGTACTCGGCGGATTGCATTCTTAAATCCTTGTAAGTACTACCTTGCACTATTGGAAAAAAAGTTTGCTCATATCCATATTTAAATGGTAGTTTACTTAAATGTGTTATGCATCGCTCTAGCCAACGATGCGTCATATGCATCGATCGTTTAGCGTAGTTATAATCACATGGGTAAGGTGTACACTCGTCAAAAGCCATAATTATGTCTGCACCTATAGTGCGTTGGATTTCCATGACATTCTCGGGTGTAAATACATGATAGCTACCATCTATGTGCGATTTAAATTTTACGCCCTCCTCTTTAATTTTTCTATTTGCAGATAAAGAATATACTTGGTAACCACCAGAGTCGGTTAAAATGTTTCTATCCCAATTCATAAACTTATGAAGTCCTCCTACTTGCTCTAATATTGGTGTCTGTGGTCTAAGATACAAGTGGTACGTGTTACCTAGAATAATATCTGGATTAATATCATTTTTCAGTTCTCTTTGATGTACCCCTTTCACTGTACCCACAGTACCAACCGGCATAAATATGGGAGTTTCAATTGTACCATGATCAGTAGTAATAACACCTGCTCTTGCTTTTGTTTCCTTGTCTTTTGCTAAATGATTAAATTTCATAAAAGTGGGTCTGGTGGCAAATATAATTAACTATAACACATTGGCATCTTAATTAAATTCAAAAATTGTTAGCAATTCATTAAAATCGTTAATAAGTGAGGGTATACGTCTTTTGAAAACGATTTATAAAAAAGTTATTTTTGCAGCAATAATTTAAGCTCAATAATATGCCTAATATTCAACAATTAGAAGATTTAACCACTCAAGTTCGTAGAGATATTCTACGCATGGTACACAAAGTGAATTCTGGTCATCCTGGCGGATCTCTGGGATGTGCAGAATTTTTTGTAAGCCTTTTCAACGAAATAATGGAAACCAAAGATGGCTTTGATATGGATGGTATTGGAGAAGATATATTTTTCTTATCCAATGGCCATATTTCGCCTGTATATTACAGTGTACTTGCTAGAGCAGGCTATTTTCCTGTTGAAGAATTAAATACGTTTAGATTAATAAACTCTAGATTACAAGGACACCCAACCACTCACGAAGGTTTACCTGGTGTAAGAATCGCTTCTGGCTCTCTTGGTCAAGGTATGTCTGTAGCTATAGGTGCTGCTGAAACCAAAAAATTAAATAACGATAATCATCTAATCTATAGTCTTCATGGAGATGGTGAGTTACAAGAAGGACAAAACTGGGAAGCCATAATGTATGCTGCTGGTAATAAAGTAGACAACCTTATTGCTACCATTGATCTTAATGGACAACAAATTGATGGCTCTACAGACAACGTTTTACCTATGGGAAACATTAAGGCTAAATTTGAAGCTTTTGGTTGGGATGTTGTAGACATTGAAGAAGGAAATACTATTGAAGCCATTTTAGAAGGTATGGCTCGCGCAAAATCCCTTACAGGAAAAGGAAAACCTGTTTGTGTTCTATTAAAGACAGTTATGGGTAATGGTGTAGATTTTATGATGCACACACACGCATGGCACGGAAAAGCACCAAACGATGAGCAACTAGCGACCGGCTTAGCTCAAAATACTGAAACTTTAGGAGATTATTAATCAGCAATCAAAACAAAAAATGAAAACATACACAAACACAGGAAATAAAGATACACGCTCAGGTTTTGGGGCTGGATTAACAGAGTTAGGGCAAATCAACGAAAATGTTGTAGCGCTTTGTGCTGACTTAACAGGATCTCTTAAAATGGATGAATTTAAAGAAAATCACCCTGAACGTTTTTTTCAAGTTGGTATTGCAGAAGCTAATATGATTGGTATTGCTGCTGGTATGACTATAGGTGGAAAAATCCCATTTACAGGGACCTTTGCCAACTTTTCTACTGGCAGGGTTTACGACCAAATTCGCCAAAGTGTTGCCTACTCTGGCAAAAACGTAAAAATTTGTGCTTCGCATGCTGGTGTTACACTTGGTGAAGATGGTGCAACGCACCAGATTCTAGAGGACATTGGCTTAATGAAAATGTTGCCAGGCATGACGGTAATTAACACTTGTGATTACAACCAAACAAAAGCTGCAACTTTAGCTATAGCAAAACATGATGGTCCTGTATATTTACGATTTGGCCGTCCTAAAGTTCCGAATTTTACACCAGAAAATGGTGCATTTGAAATCGGAAAAGCAGTAAAGCTAACCGAAGGTAATGACGTTACTATTGTAGCTACAGGGCATTTAGTATGGGAGGCATTAGAAGCTGCAAAAGCACTAAATGAAAATGGTATTGCAGCAGAAGTTATAAATATACATACCATTAAACCATTAGATGACAAAGCAATTATAGAATCCGTAGCCAAAACAGGCTGCATTGTTACTGCAGAAGAGCATAATTATTTAGGTGGCCTTGGCGAAAGTGTGGCTAGAGTATTAGCAAAACACAGCCCAACACCTCAAGAATTTGTTGCTACCAACGATACTTTTGGTGAATCTGGCACGCCAGCCCAACTTATGGATAAGTATGGCCTAAATAGTTTTGCCATAATTGAAGCCGTAAAAAAAGTCGTTAACAGAAAATAACTTCGTTTTGGCAACGTTTTTGATATTAGATACCTAATCTTAAAAACGAACATTATGAAAAATTTGAAAAAAGTAGTTTTATTAGCTGTAATTCTAGCCTTTGTAGGATTAAATGCTTATGCCCAAAAAGGAAGCTCCTTTGGGTTTAAAGGTGGACTAAACTATGGTGCTAATGGTGATTATTTCCAGTCTATAGGCGACAATGCCAGAAACCCTGATGAAAATATAGGTTATCATCTTGGTATTTTTGGTAAAATAGGAGACCGTTTATATTTTAGACCAGAACTTGTATATACAGCAACAAAAAGTAGTTATGATGATGATGATTTTCAGATAAAAAAAATTGATGCACCACTTCTTGTTGGACTTAAGGTTTTAGGACCAGTTAGCGTCTTTGCAGGTCCATCTGTGCAATACATATTAGATACAGAATTTGAAGGTATTGATATAAATGATGTAAGCGATGATCTAAGTATTGGATTAAATTTTGGTATTGGAGTTAATTTTAATAAAATTGGTATTGATCTAAGGTACGAGAGAGGTTTTAGCGATAATGAAGCGTCTTTTATAACAGATAACTTAGGTAACGTAACTATAGACACAAGACCAGAGCAGTTAATTCTAAGCTTATCTGTTGCTTTATAAATAATAAATATGCAGTAAAAAACAAAAGCCGCTAATTAGCGGCTTTTTATAATAAGAATGTTAAAATTAACCTTCTTCTTCATTGTAATTTTCAGCAATATCTTCTTGCAGATAATCTGGCGTTCCATTACTATCAGAATCTACAACCTTCACTGTATTGATAGTTAAAATACCGTTTGATGTAGATCGGCTTATCTCATACTCGCCAGGTCCTAGAACTGGCTCTTCTTCATTCATATTTGTGTCAACCGTATAGCTAGTTGGCATTAATTCATCTCTTGTATTAACACCATCATTATCATCATCTACATCTACATAATTAGGCGCTAAATCTTCATCAGTGTCATCATCTAAAACATCTAAATTTGCATCCAAATCCTCAATATAAGACGGTATGCCATCGCCATCATGGTCTATTTCTTCATATTGTAACAGTTCAAACTTAAAAACAAGGTTA
This sequence comes from Winogradskyella sp. J14-2, assembly GCF_001971725.1. Classification (NCBI taxonomy): domain Bacteria; kingdom Pseudomonadati; phylum Bacteroidota; class Flavobacteriia; order Flavobacteriales; family Flavobacteriaceae; genus Winogradskyella; species Winogradskyella sp. J14-2. The sequence continues at coordinate 837,280 of NZ_CP019388.1, forward strand.
GAGTAAGCCGCTACACTTCCTGAGGCTGTATTAGAAAAATAAGCCAATCCCGATGGTAAAAACATCATACCCAAACCAAAATTGTTATAGTTTGTAATCCCATCAGAGCCGATTGCAAAACTTTCGGCTGTGTTAAACATTGGTATTGTTAACTGCCAACCTCTAATGACTCCACCAGAAAAGCCTACACCTTGCATCGGTAAATCTTCTGGAGTGGCTCTAGAGTCAAACACTTCGCCATCTTCTAAAGTAAAACCTTCATAACGCATTCTAACAAAGTCTGTAAATCTTGGAGAATCTCCGGCTCCTTGATTAAGTTTTAATACATAATATTGGTAATCCGTTTCTTCAAAAGTGGTTGTATGTGTCTCTACGGCATTAATAAGTAAAGTATGGCCTGCCGGAACTACTTCTCCTTCAACAAGCTCTGTAACAACGATATCTGTATATTTATGGTTTGTTCCGGTTAGAAAAAAATCTGAATTATAATAGTGCGTAGATAGGTATCCTAGTAGCGAATCATTATCTGCTATTTGTTGTTCTCCTCTATCTCTAACCTCTACGTCTGGCACAGCGACATCATCGTCTTCACAAGAAATAGTGAGCGTTAGTACAACGGCTAAACTAAGGATAAGTTTTATTGATTTCATAGTCTAATTGTTATTTTTGGTAAGATTAACCACAAATCTTATCAAGTGTTCATTATTGCTTAAATATGTGGTGCAAGATACATTAAATTAATATTTTTATGCCAAAAGCTTAACGTAGATTTTAGTTAAAAAATATATGAGAGTAGATAAATTTCTTTGGTGTGTACGCTATTACAAAACGAGAAGTATAGCAACTCATGCCTGTAAAAAAGGCCAAATAAAAATAAACGGTACTGTGGCAAAACCCTCTAGAGAGGTATACCCAACAGATAAAATTGAGTTACGGAAAGATCAAATTGTGTATCAGCTCACGGTTAACGATTTACCACCAAACCGTGTTGGGGCAAAACTTGTAGATATATACAGAACAGATACCACACCAAAAGATGCTTTTGCTGCAAAAGAGCTTCTAAAATATAGTAAGGATTATTACCGCAAAAAAGGAACAGGAAGGCCAACCAAAAAAGATAGACGAGATATAGATAATTTTTATGAGGATGGAGAAGAATAAGTTTAATAAAGCATATTGGGAACTCAGATACGAAAAAAATAAAACCGGGTGGAATATTGGATACGCGTCACCACCGCTAGAGAATTTTATAAAACAATTAAGAGATACATCTATTTCTATACTAATTCCTGGTGCTGGCAATAGCTTTGAAGCAGAATTGCTTTGGAACGAAGGATTTACTAATACATTTGTTTTAGACATTGCAAAACAACCATTAGAAAATTTTAAAAAAAGAGTTAAGAATTTTCCTTATGAACAAGTTTTACATCAAGATTTTTTTGAACTTAACAGAACATTTGACCTTATAATTGAACAAACCTTCTTCTGCGCCTTAAATCCAGATTTAAGAAAACGTTATGTTGAGAAGATGGCTCAACTATTAAAACCTAATGGCAAGCTAGTTGGATTGTTTTTCGATTTTCCTTTAACAGAAGCTGGACCTCCATTTGGCGGAAGTATTAATGAGTACAAGTCTATTTTTAATAAGCACTTTAAAATTAACACATTACAGCGTGCAACAAATTCTATAAAAGAAAGGCAAGGTAAAGAACTCTTTTTTATATTTGAAGTCTAAAACGAATGTTAAATATAAATTAGACCGCTAGCACCAATACATGGCACTCACCAAAAACACAATTTTAAGCCATAAAGAAATTGAGCATAAAATAAGACGCATTGCCTACCAGATATACGAAAGTAATGTTAATGAGTCTGAAATTGTTATAGCTGGTATAGAAAGTAATGGCTTCATATTGGCAAAGAAAATTAAATCGCAACTTGATAAGATTTCTGATATTAACGCTACGCTTTGTAAAGTTACCATTGACAAAGAACAACCAACCAATACTATTAAGACCTCTATAAAGAGCGAGCACTACACTAACAAGTCTATAGTCTTAATTGATGATGTCTTAAACTCTGGTAGTACCTTAATTTATGGTATTAAACATTTTTTAGACGTACCATTAAAACAGTTTAAAACAGCCGTTTTGGTGAACAGAAACCATAAAAAATATCCTGTAAAAGCAGATTTTAAAGGTATTTCTTTGTCTACATCTCTTTTTGAACATGTGCATGTAAATCTTTCTAAGCAACCTTACGAAGCGTACCTAGATTAAAGACGTTAAAATCTCTTCTACAATGGCTTTCTTAGATTTATTATCCGCCAGTATAATGTAAGGAGCTTGGTTATAATATTGGGTGCGCTCAAAAAGATGTTTACCTATAAATTCTGTAAGCTCTTCTTTGGTTTTTAAATGACTAATTAAAGGTCTATTTTCTTTTTCGTTAAACAAGCGCTCTACCAGCATAGGCAATGTTAGTTTTAAATAAAACAACTTAACCATTGAACTATCTAGAAGTACATCTAAATTATTACCATAACAAGGTGTACCACCTCCTAATGCCAAAACAATGTTTTCTTGTGAATGTAATATATCATTTAAATACAAGGCTTCCTTTTTTCTAAAATATATTTCGCCTTTGTGCTTAAACACATCTTGGATTGAAGAATTTTCCTTTTCAGAAATATGGTGATCTAAGTCTAAAAAATTGTAACCCAATACAGTAGCTAAATTCTTACCCGCCGTGGATTTACCAGAACCCATATAACCCATTAAAACAACTATCATAAGGCTTAAAATATTAAAAATTAGGCATCAAACTTTAACAAAACAAAAAAACAAAAATTTAAATAAAAAAAGTATTGTTTTATTAATTAAACATTTTATATTTGCACCCTCATTTAAGAGAAAATCTTAAAGACCGGGTAGCTCAGTTGGTAGAGCATCTCCCTTTTAAGGAGAGGGTCCTGGGTTCGAGCCCCAGCCCGGTCACAACAGTTAAGCTAATGCTTAACTTTTTTTTTATCTTTATTTTTTGCGCACGTGGCGGAATTGGTAGACGCGCTGGCTTGAGGGGCCAGTGACCGTTTTAGGTCGTGGAAGTTCGAGTCTTCTCGTGCGCACAACTCTTCTAGATATTTTCTAATTACTCATTGTTTTTTTTACGGCCTAAGTTGTTAACAACATTTTTTTACTTAATTTTTGTTAATTCTAATTAATCTATCAGTTAAAACATTATTTTTGTTTAAACATTTTTAATAAAAAATGAACAATATTAAAAATCAATTTAGTATTAAAGATTTAGAAAATCTTACTGGTATTAAAGCGCATACGATTAGAATTTGGGAGAAGCGCTACAATTTGTTGCAACCAAAACGTACAGATACCAATATAAGATACTACGATCTCGCCAACTTTCAGAAATTACTAAATGTAAGTTATTTAAATAATAATGGCTATAAAATTTCTAAGATTGCCACCTTAGAAGAAAGTAAAATACCTGCTTTAGTTAGAGAAATTGCAGCCGAGAATAATATAGAAAGTCACGCTATTAATGCTTTTAAGCTATCTATGTTAAATTTTGACCAAGCGTTATTCTATAAAACTTATAATTCACTTTTAAACGAAAAAGACTTTGAAAATATCTTTTATGATATTTTCATCCCGCTATTAACAGAGATAGGTTTATTATGGCAAACAGATACTATTACGCCTTCTCATGAGCATTTTTTAACCTCACTAATACGCCAAAAAATACTTATAAATACAGAGAAAATACAGTCTAAGCAAGTCAATAAATCTAACAAAACTTTCGTACTATATCTTCCAGAAAACGAAATCCACGAATTGGGTCTATTTTTTATAAATCATCAACTCGTTAGTAAAGGATACCAATCCATTATGTTAGGTATGAGTGTTCCGTTACAAAGCCTAATGGATTTAAAGAATTATTATGATGAGCTTATCTACGTATCTTACTTTACTGTAAAACCCGAAAAGGACGAAATCCGTAAATATATTGATGATTTTAACCAACTATTAATTAAAAACTCTAACACAAAATTATGGATTCTAGGCAAGATGCTAAACTCCTTAGATTTAGATAAATTACCTAAGGGTGTAACTGCATTCAAAAGCATAAAATCTCTAACCAGCAGTCTTAAATAATGCGTAAAACAATATCAATAATAGGCTCGGGCTTTTCATCCCTTTCTGCATCTTGCTACTTAGCAAAAGCAGGTTACAACGTTTCCATTTATGAAAAAAACGATACCGTAGGCGGCAGAGCAAGACAACTCATTAAAGATGGCTTTACCTTTGATATCGGCCCAAGTTGGTATTGGATGCCAGATATTTTTGAAAAATTTTTTAATGATTTTGGTAAAAAAACAAGTGATTACTACAAGCTTGATAAATTAAGTCCTGCATACAAAATTTTCTTTTCAGACGAGGTGATTACTATTGGTGACCACATGGATCAGATTTGTGAAGAGTTTGAACGTATTGAAACGGGCAGCTCAAAACCACTTCGTAAATTTATAGCACAAGCCCAAGACCACTACGACATAGCAATAAATAAAGTTGTATTAAAACCAGGCATTTCACCATTTGAATTGGTAACAAAAGAAACGGTAACCAGAGTAGATCGTTTCTTTAAAACCATAAGTTCAGAGGTTAGAAAAAACTTTAAAAACCCAAAGCTCATTTCTACATTAGAATTTCCTGTTTTATTTTTAGGAGCAAAACCAAGCCAGACACCATCGTTTTATAGTTTTATGAATTTTGCAGATTTTGGTTTGGGCACCTGGCATCCAAAGGGTGGTATGTATGAAATTATTAAAGCAATGAAAAGTCTCGCAGAAAGTCTGGGTGTAAACATTATTACCAACAGTAATGTTGAAAAGATAAATGTTGAAAACCAAAAAGCTAAAGGTATAACCGTTAACGGTAAATTTATAGCATCAGATATTATACTCAGCGGTGCAGATTATCATCATTCTGAGACTTTATTAGACAAAAACTATCGGCAATATTCTCAAAGCTATTGGAGCAAGCGCACTTTTGCACCTTCTTCACTACTTTTTTACGTAGGCTTTAATAAAAAGCTAAAAGATGTAGAGCATCACAATTTATTTTTTGATACCGACTTCGAAAACCACGCCGAAGATATATATGATGACCCTAAATGGCCCGAAAATCCATTATTTTATGTTAACTTTCCTTCAGTAACAGATAAGAGTATGGCACCAGAAGGATGCGAAACAGGATTCTTTCTAATACCAATAGCACCAGGTTTAGAAGACACACCAGAGTTGAGACAACAATATTTTGATCTAATTATAGATCGTTTTGAAAACCTAACGCAACAAAATGTAAAAGACAACATTCTCTTTAAAGAATCATTCTGTGTTAATGACTTTATAAGCGAATATAACTCATACAAAGGCAACGCCTATGGTATGGCAAACACTTTACGACAAACTGCGTTTTTAAGACCTAAATTAAAAAGTAAAAAAGTAGATGGGCTCTATTTTACAGGACAATTAACAGTACCAGGTCCTGGTGTACCACCTGCTTTAATATCAGGAAAGTTAGTTTCTCAACTAATACAAAAAAATGAAATTTAATTGCTAAGAAAAGACATTATTATGAAATCAATTTTTGACAATATTTCTAAAGAGTGTAGCAAACTAGTTACCAATGCTTACAGTACGTCATTTTCTATGGCGACCAAAATGTTATCCGACAGCATCAGACAAGATATATATAACATATATGGTTTTGTTCGCTTTGCTGATGAAATCGTAGACACCTTTCATGATTATGATAAAGAAAAACTCTTTAACAATTTTGAAGCTAATTTAGAGGCTGCTTTAAAAGATAAAATAAGTTTAAACCCTATCCTTAATTCTTTTCAAGAAACGTATCATAAATATAATATCGACAAGCATTTGGTTGAAGCGTTTATGAAAAGTATGCGACTGGATCTGCACAAAAAAGACTACCTCACAGAAGAAGAATATAAATCTTACATATATGGTTCTGCTGATGTCGTAGGCTTAATGTGCTTAAAGGTTTTTGTAAAAGGAGATACTGAAAAATATGAAGACCTCAAAGATGCTGCAATGAGCTTGGGCTCTGCATTTCAAAAAGTAAATTTCTTAAGAGATTTAAAGGCAGATTTTGAAGATTTAAGTCGTACTTATTTTCCAAATACAGATTTAAATCAATTAGACGAAGCATCCAAAAAATCTATAATTTTAGATATTGAAGAAGATTTCTCTAAAGGTCTTCAAGGTATTAAACGCTTACCTCTAGAGGCTCGTTTTGGTGTGTTTATGGCTTACCGTTATTATAATAAGTTATTACAAAAACTTAAAAACACACCTGCTTTAGAGATAAAATCAACAAGAATACGTGTGCCAAACTATAAAAAGATTGAGTTGTTAACCCGTAGTTACGTAAAATATCATTTAAATTTATTATAATTTTAAACTATAAATTATGCAGACCGTTTATTGGATTTTAGTTTTCTTAGGAACTTTTTTTATAATGGAGTTTAATGCTTGGTTTACCCACAAATATATAATGCATGGGTTTTTGTGGAGTTTACACAAAGATCATCATCATAAAGACCATGATAGTTGGTTTGAGCGCAACGATGCTTTCTTTATTTTTTATGCAGTAGTGAGTATGATATGTTTCTATCTGTGGAATTATGAAGGCATCTGGTATACTCTACCTATTGGCTTGGGAATATTGTTTTACGGCATTGCATATTTTGTAGTACACGATATTTTTATTCATCAACGTTTTAAATGGCTTAGAAATATCGATAACAAATATGCGAGAGGAGTTAGACGTGCGCACAAGATTCATCATAAACACTTAGGTAAAAATGACGGTGAAAATTTTGGAATGCTCATTGTCCCGTTTAAATACTTTAAATAAATTATTCCGCTAGTAATTGCTCTAGTTGAACACGAACGCTATCACTGTTCCAATTTACAGCACCAGTTTCGTCTATGACGATTTCCCCTTTTTTGTTGATAACAAAGGTACGTGGTATAGATTTTGTCTTAAGCTCTATTGGGATGTTATTAATTGAATTGTAAACCTTAAAAGTGTACTTGTTTTTAGCCATAAAGCCCTTAACAAGGTCGAGCTCATCGTTGGTAACAAACAAAAACTTTACTTTAGTATTGTAATCGTTATACAACGCCTGAAGGCTTGGCATCTCGGCAACACATGGCGGGCACCAAGTTGCCCAAAAGTTAATGAGAACTACTTGGCCTTTTGTAGATTTAAAATCGAGGATTGTATTATTATCAGATTGTAATTTCCATTTATCATAGGTCACTTTAACTCTTTGGTCATTATCTATAATCGTTGATTGATTAATATAACTTAACCCTTTGTGTAACCAAACTTGAATAGGCCGTCTTGTTTGCGGAATTATCAGTAGCAAGATTACTATTATAAAGATAATATTGCTTTTTTTAAAATGCTTTTTCATTATCATCAAAGTTAAGCTGAAGTACTGAAAATTCTAATTTGTCGGCGGTTAAAATCAATAACATCTGCTTCTTTAAGTTCGTTCATTAAAATATTTAATGTCGGACGAGAAACACCTATTAAAGATGCGATATCTTTTTGAGTATACGGATGGTTAATAATATGGTCTCCGGTTTTTTCGCAATCATACCCATAATCTGTGCATAGTTCATTGAGGAATTCTAATAGTCTTGTTTTTGAATCTTTAAACAATAATAGCTGAAGTCTTCGTTCTAGCTTTTTAAATTTAAAGCCTATAAACTTATAAATCTTTAAGCTGAACGTTTTATTGTCTCGCATTAACGCGTGCATAGTATCAACGGCAACAGGACAGATAGATGTATTATTATCTAAAGATTGTGCAAACTCATCTCGCTTTTCTTCGCCTAATATAGCTTTTTCACCAAATAACTCGCCTTTCTTTAAAATAGCTTTAATAACTTCCGTGCCATCCTCGTTGTAATACCCAATCTTAACTTTACCTTTTTCTATAAGGTAGACTTTATTTGCTGCATCTTCTTCAAAATAGATATAGTCACTTTTCTTATAGGCATCAAAATCATGGCATGCCTTATATTTCTTAAACTTATGAGGACAGAGTAAATTAAATAAATTTACATCTTCAAGAATCCAAACGGTGTTCATGACTAAAGAAAGATTTAATTGAGTTAACGTTAAAGTCGTATAACATTGTAATACCTTTCGTTAATAAACTAAAAAAACTCTCAGACTATTGACTGAGAGTTTTTTTATTCCTTAAACTTAATGTTATTAAGCGTTTTGTTTTTTAATTAAATTAAGTGCAGATCCTTCCTTGTACCATAGAATTTGGGCATCATTATAAGTATGGTTTAATGCAATAACATCTTTAGAACCATCTGCATGTACAACCTCAACGTGCAATTGCTTGTCTGGCGCAAACTCGTTTAAGTCTAAGAAGTTAAATGTATCATCTTCTTGTATTAAATCATAATCCGCTTCATTAGCAAACGTAAGACCTAACATACCTTGTTTCTTAAGATTTGTTTCGTGTATACGTGCAAAAGACTTTACAATTACAGCAGCTACACCTAAATGTCTGGGCTGCATAGCAGCGTGCTCTCTAGAAGATCCTTCACCATAGTTGTGGTCACCGACAACAACGGACCAAATACCGTTTTTCTTGTATTCTCGCTGTGTATCTGGTACGCCACCATACTCACCTGTTAATTGGTTTTTAACAAAGTTGGTTTTTTGGTTGAAAGCATTTACAGCACCTATTAAAGTATTATTTGCAATGTTATCTAAGTGGCCTCTAAAACGTAACCAAGGGCCTGCCATAGAGATGTGGTCTGTCGTACATTTACCAAATGCTTTTATTAACAATTTTGCGCCTGTTATAGAATTACCAATGGGCTTAAAAGGTGTTAACAACTGTAATCTTTCAGAATCATCCTTAACAGTGACTTCTACACCGGTTCCATCTGCAAGCGGTTCTAAATATCCATTTTCTTTCACATCAAAACCTTTGGGTGGCAACTCCCATCCTGTTGGTTCATCTAACATCACTTCTTCACCATTTTCATTTATTAAGGTATCTGTCATTGGGTTAAAGTCTAATCTACCTGCAATTGCGATAGCTGCCGTAATTTCTGGCGAAGCCACAAAGGCATGGGTATTTGGGTTACCGTCTGCACGTTTTGCAAAGTTTCTATTAAATGAATGTACAATACTATTTTTGGGTGCATTCTTAGGATCGCTGTATCTTGCCCACTGCCCAATACAAGGGCCGCAAGCATTTGTAAAGATCTTTGCGTCTAATTTTTCAAAAACTTGAAGTATCCCATCGCGCTCCGCAGTATAACGGACCTGTTCGGAACCTGGGTTGATACCAAATTCAGCTTTTGTTTTTAATCCTTTATCTAAGGCTTGCTGTGCTATAGATGATGCTCTAGATAAATCTTCGTAAGACGAGTTTGTACAAGAACCTATCAATCCCCATTCTACTTGCATTGGCCATTCGTTAGCTTTCGCTTTCTCTGTCATTTCCTTACCAACAGTTGTTGACAAATCTGGTGTAAATGGTCCGTTTAATAATGGGCCTAGCTCAGAGAGGTTAATATCTATAACCTGGTCAAAGTATTGCTCCGGATTTGCATATACCTCAGCGTCTGCAGTTAGATATTCTTTAATCTTGTTGGCTTCGTCAGCAACATCTGCTCTATCTGTGGCACGTAAGTAACGCTCCATAGAATCATCGTATCCAAAAGTAGATGTTGTTGCACCTATCTCGGCACCCATGTTACAAATCGTTCCTTTACCAGTACAAGACATAGATAATGCACCTGGACCAAAATATTCAACGATAGCACCAGTACCTCCTTTAACTGTTAAAATCTCGGCAACTTTTAAAATAACATCTTTGGGTGCAGTCCATCCAGATAATTTTCCTGTTAATCTTACACCTATTAATTTTGGAAATTTAAGTTCCCAGGCCATGCCAGCCATAACATCTACTGCATCTGCACCACCAACACCGATTGCCACCATACCAAGTCCGCCTGCGTTAACTGTGTGCGAGTCTGTACCAATCATCATACCTCCCGGAAACGCATAGTTCTCCAATACGACTTGATGTATGATACCTGCGCCTGGTTTCCAGAAACCAATGCCATACTTATTAGACACTGACTCTAAGAAATTAAAAACTTCGCTACTGGTGTCATTTGCATGTTTTAAATCTGTCGCTGCACCGTCTTTAGCTTGTATTAAATGATCGCAATGTACCGTTGTAGGAACTGCTACTTTAGGTTTACCTGCTTGCATAAACTGAAGCAGTGCCATTTGAGCAGTTGCATCTTGACAAGCTACTCTATCTGGTGCAAAATCTACATAATCCTTACCTCTTGTAAAGGCTTTGGTAGGTTTACCATCCCAAAGGTGAGCGTACAATATTTTTTCTGAAAGTGTTAATGGTTTTCCAACAATATCTCTAGCCGCATCTACGCGCTCGGTCATGTTAGCATAAACCTTTTTTATCATATCAATGTCAAATGCCATAAAGTATATTTAAAGGTTGATAATTATTTTATTTTTTAAGTGTCACAAATTTACAAAATAGTAGCGATGTTTTAAAATATGTAAAGAAATCATTAAAACACTGAAAATAAATCATAAAAAGTTATTTTTTATACATTATATTCTAATAATTAACATCTTAAATGACATTTAAGTAAAAAATTAACAATTAGACTTATTTAGAATAATTCTGAATTTAAGATTTAGACTAATTAATCCCTCGTTCAAAAAGTATAATTTATATTTATTGAAACGGTTTAATGAGATTTGATTAACCTAAGGTAAAGTACTTAAAGACTGGTATTGCATTTTAAACAAGATAACAATCATGGTAATAAAACATGTTATAATATAACATTTCTCTTAAATTACCATTAACTAGTTTTTATTTAAACGCGTTGCTAAAAAAGACTTTCAATAATCTTTTCATCAGAGATACCTTCTGCTTCTGCCTTGTAGTTTTTTATTATTCTGTGTCTAAGAATACCCGTAGCTACTGCCTGTATATCCTCTATATCGGGCGAAAATTTACCTCTTGTAGCCGCGTGTGTTTTGGCTGCGAGGATTAAGTTTTGTGAAGCACGAGGGCCTGCACCCCAATCTACATATTCTTTAACAATTTTGGCAGCTGATTCTTCATTTGGTCTTGTTTTAGCTACCAACGAAACAGCATATTCAATAACATTATCAGCAACAGGGATACGACGTATTACATTTTGAAACGTTATTATATCTTGTGCAGAAAATAATGCGTTTACTGAAGTTTGAATATCTGTGGTAGTTGCTTTTACAACCTCGACCTCTTCTTTGAAAGATGGATATTGCAATTGTATCGCAAACATAAAGCGGTCTAACTGAGCCTCTGGCAGAGGGTAGGTTCCTTCTTGCTCTATTGGGTTTTGGGTTGCTAATACAAAATAAGGCAAGCTCAATTTGTATTGATGCCCAGCTACAGTAACTGCGCGCTCTTGCATAGCCTCCAAAAGTGCTGCTTGTGTTTTGGGTGGTGTTCTGTTAATCTCATCAGCAAGGATAATGTTTGCGAAAATGGGTCCTTTTATAAATTTAAAATGACGATCTTCATCTAAAATTTCACTTCCTAAAATGTCGCTTGGCATTAAGTCTGGTGTAAACTGAATCCGCTTAAAATCTAAACCCAGTGCTTGCGCTATTGTATTTACCATTAAGGTTTTTGCAAGACCTGGAACACCTATTAAAAGTGAATGACCACCTGAAAATATAGAAATAAGTATTTGATCTACAACCGCTTCTTGTCCTATAATAACTTTAGCAACTTCTTGCTTAAGTGCATTGTATTTTTTTACGAAATTCTCGATAGCAATAACATCAGACATAGACTATTGTATTTTTAACCAATTACTTTGATATTGACAATCTCTATATTCTCCGTTGATCTTTATGTAGGTTTGTTCAATTACTTCTTTTTGCCATTTTTCTATGGCCTTTACTTGTTTATCTTGAAGTGCTAGTTCTTTAATTTTTAAATAATCTCTGGCGTAGTCTGCTTCGTGATCATTGACCCTATCCGTCACCGTCATAATCTTAAATTTAATGTTGTTAATGCGGTCCTCGTCTTGTATAACCTCACTAACCTCTCCATCCTTTAGCCCTTGTATTTGGGTATACATTTCGGTATCCATTTTGGTTAACTCAAAATTAAAGTCTTGGGTAGTTGGATTGGTTAAACGACCGCCTTCGTATTTTGTCTCTTCTTCGTCACTAAATTCTCTAGCTGCGTCGGCGAATGATACCTTACCGCTTACTATGAGCTCTCTTACCTTTTCAATTTTTTCTTGGGCTTTTTGAATTGTTTCTGGTGTTAACTCGGGTCTTAGAAGAATATGCCTTACCATATATTCTTGTCCTCTTACCTTTTCTAGGTAGATGATATGGTACCCAAAGTCTGTTTCAAATGGTTCAGAAATTTCACCCTCTTGAAGATTAAATGCCACATCTCTGAATTCCTTAACCATTCTGGGCTGTTTTCTGTTCATGGCAGGCAATAAACCACCATTATTTTTAGAGCCAGAATCTTCTGAATAAAACAACGCCTTTGTTGCAAATTTTGCTCCGTTTTCCTCTACATCTTTTTTAAATCCATTAAGGCGATCGATAACGGCTTGTTTTGCTTCTTCCGTAACTTCTGGTACTACAACAATTTGAGCCACCTTTAGCTCAGTACCAAAGGTAGGTCTTTCATCTTTAGGAATGTCATTAAAAAACGTTCTAACTTCCTCTGGCGTCACTTCTACCTCGTTGATAACCTTTTTTCGCATTTCTTGTTCGAGATAACCATTTTTGTTAATCTCATACATCTCGTCTCGTAAGGCCTGTTCTGAATCTTTTTTGTAATACTTTATTAGCCAATCCATATCTTGCCTAGACTGTGCTAAAATCCCTTCGATTTGCTGGTCTACGAGAGATTTAATATATAATTCGTTAACAATAATACTATCTTGAATAGCTTGGTGCGCGTATAACTTTTTCTCTAAAAGAAGTCCAAAAAGCTCGCAACGGGTTACACCGCTTAAGTCTGCACCTTGTGCTTCTAATTGGGCAATTTCTCTATCTAGATCAGACTCTAGCACAATAAAATCGCCCACAACGGCAGCAACACCATCAGCTTTTATTCTACTAGTGTTAACAACGGTGTCTTTTGTTTTTTCTGTAACAACTTCATCTAGTATAATCTCTTGAGCACCAATTGCACTGACATAGAAAAAACAGTAAAGGCTTATGACTTTAGTTATAAATTTGAAATTTATTATTCTTAATTGCATCTTTTGTAATATCTTTTTCTAGTTGCTTAATAAGTTCTAATTTACGCTTATTAATTACAATTTGTTTTATGGATTTGTTTACATACTCTAATGGTGCATAGTCATTCTGCTTGCGTATGTCATTAACATGCATCAAATATAGGTTTATTGAATCTTTGAGCTGTAAGAAATTAGATTTTTTTAACAGTTGGTCTTTACTTTCTTGTGTTACTACAGGAACTTTATCTACAACCTGACTAAATTTAACCCAAATAGAATCGTTAAGAGAATACGATTTAAACTGTATAGATATGGAATCTAAGTAGCGTCTATCTTTTGGTTTGTAGCGTTTAAACCTATTTTTTATAGTATCGAAATCTATTGGATTAAGCGGCAAGCTTATGTATCTTAACTGTAGCAAATCATCGTTTAGTTTAAAGGATTCTTTGTTGGCCTGATAAAACACTTCTGCTTCATCAGGATTAACTACTGTATCAATATTTTTTTTTACTAGAGCTTCTAAATAAGCTTTAGTATACAAATCGCTTTTATACTGCTCTACTAATTTTAAAAACTCTTCTTGTTTTTCTTCTGATAAGTTGAGTAACGCACCATCCATGAGAAGTAACTGACGTGCCCAACGATTGATGTAGCTATTAACTATTACCAAGCTGTCTTCTTTACTTGTTCCAATAGGCACCAAACTTTCTATATCTTCTTTGTATAAATAGGTCTCATTTACTCTTGCAATGGGTTCTCGGCTATCTGACTTTTTAAAAAAATCACAGCTAAAACAAGCCAAGCAAATGGTTAGTGTAAGACAGAACTTTTTCAAGAAAATTTATTGATTTTTAATTTTAGTTTTAACCTTTTCTAGGACTTTTTTGTTAACCTCAACCTTAAAACGTTTGTAAAGATCATTAATCCAGTTCGTTTCTATCTCAGTTTGGTAATCACTAATAACATTACCTTTGGCTTCTTCTAAGGTTTTATTGCCTGACGGTAGTACAGACATAATATTTATAACATGAAACGCATCGTTGTGAGCATATATTTCAGAAACACCCTGTTCTAACTTAAGATTGGCAGGAAGTTTTGGGTCATTAGTATCAAATATTCCTTTAGTAAAAATGATATTTTTTTTAGATTCCGTATTCAAAGTTTTTTTTATGTCTTCTTCAGACTTTTTTCTTTTCATCATGCTTAAAGCCTCTCTTGCATAGTCTTTATCTGCAGAAGTAGCTATTACAACATCTACTCTATCATTCCACTGGTAATTAGCTTTATGTTTTTGATAATACATTTCTAGCCCAACGGAGTCTTTAGATGCTTTGTTCCAAATTTCTTTTTCCATTAAATCAAACAATAACAATCCGTCTCTATATTCTTTTAAGATATTTGCAAAGTCTTTGTTCTCTAACTCTAGGTTATCTTCTCTGTATTGCAGAATAGCGTTTTCGAAAAATTTATCAAACTCTTTATCTATTATAACCGAAAAATCACCTTTTTTGTTTGCGTAAGCGCGTTGCGCAGATACAAGATGGCGACCAAACTCATCGTAGGTAAATGAACGCTCGTTTATGGTAAAAATTGTTTTTTCCTTTTCAAATTCTTCGGGTAATTTCCATGAACTCTGAAAGAAATTATCATCTAAAAGTGATTCAAAATAGGTTCTAAAACCTTGGTTATAAGAAATCTTATAGCGACCTTTTAACTCATCTACCATGGCTTCATTGATAAGTTGAGACCTAGAATCTCTTTTAACTTGTGACTCTAATGTTGGTTTTAGTTCTTCAAAAGATTGAATGGGCTCTAGCTTTGTACGTTTTACGATATGCCAACCATATTCTGACTTAAAAGGTTTACTCACGTCTCCATCATTTTGTAAAGCAAATGCTTGATCTTCAAATATTGTTGAACTTAATTGACCACTTTTAAAAGGTGACAATTGTCCGCCATTTCTGGCAGAACTTTTATCGTCTGAAAATTGTTTGGCTAAAGACTCAAACTTTTCGCCTTGCTGTAATTTTTGGTAAATGTCATTGATGCGATCTTCTGGATCTAAAAGTGTATCCTTTTGTTGTAAGGCTACCATTATATGAGCTGCGGTAATAGTCCCTCTAGATGGACGTTTATCGTTAACCTTTACCACATGGTAACCAAATTGTGTTCTAAAAGGCATTGACATTTCACCCTTTTGGGTATTAAAGGCAGCAGTTTCAAAATCGTAAACCATTTTAAATGCTGAGAAGTACCCTAAATCTTCAAGAAATATGGTTTGTCCGTTATGTACATCTGCTTTTACGGCATCGAACCCTTCTTCTAACACGCGCGCTCTTAACTGTAAAACTTGGTTGTAAGCACCAAGAGTATCTTTTGCATTGGCATCTAAACGCACTAATATATGAGAGGCATTAATATCAAAACTAGTACGCTCATAGGCTTCTCTCACCAATGCATCTGTAACCTTATTCTCAGCAAGGTAGTTTTTTGTAAGCTGTTTCTTATATCTTAGAAACTCACGTTGGTAGTTTGCATCCTCATCTAGCTTAAGACGTTTAGCCTCTTGTAGCTTTAGCTGATACTCTGTAAATAATTTTAAGTATCCATCAATATCTTTCTGACTTTCGTCTTTTACCAAATCTAAATTCTTATTATAAACCCTTAAAAATTCTGAAACCATTACCGGTTTACCATCTACCTTTAATAACACTTCATCTTTGTCTTGAGCAAATGATATATTCAGTACTAGTAAAACGATAAGCAAACATTTAATTCTAGATTTCATGTTTATTAATTTTTTAGTTAAATTCTAATATTTAGGTTATAAAAATATTCTAGTTTAGAGGTGGAGCAAAAATAACATAAATCGCCTATTTTACAAGTTATAGCCATATCTTAATTTATTAATATTACCAGTTAAAAAAAGTTAATTACAACTTGTAAAAGGGTAGAAACGTCGATAAATTAAACCCAATATTAAGGTTTTATCTATCTTTAAAATTATTATAAATTTTTAGATGGAGTATACGACTGAGATCATAATAGAAAAACCTTTAGAGGAGGTGGCCAAGAAGATGGACTCTACCGACAATATGAAACATTGGCAAGAAGGTTTAATTAGTACCGAGCATATTTCTGGTACACCAGGCCAGTTCGGTGCTAAAATGAAATTAAACTATAATTTTGGCAGACGTAAGATGGAACTTATTGAAACCATCACCAAGCAAGAGTTTCCCAACGAGTTTCATGCTACCTATACTACAAATGGTGTAAGAAACATTCAACAAAATTATTTTGAAAGGACTCCTTTAGGCCATACCAAATGGATTAGTAAAAACGAATTTCAGCCAACAAATTTTATGATGAATGCCATGCTGTTTTTAATGCCTGGTGCCTTTAAGAAACAAACAAAAAAATACATGACTAACTTTAAAAATTTTGCCGAGAAAGGCACTTCTGTTTCTAATGCGTAAATTAAAATTAATATGGGATTTTAGAGGTCCTGCAAGTAAAAAAACTGCCCAACATCATTTGGTACATCTTAACGAGTATATTGCAGTAAACAACTTGAACATTACTATTACCGATATTGAAGTTTTAAACAACATGCATAGTATTGCCTATATCGTTGTTGATGAATCTGAAATGAAACCACTTAGAGATGCCCTAAAACCAAACAGAGGACAAATCTATTCTAAGAATTAAAATAAGCGTTTAAAAAACGATTGAATAAATCGTTTTGGTGGCACAGACAATATTATTCTCAGATCTTCGTATATAGTAGATTCTTCGTCTAAAAATTTAAAAATAGTTTTTACATCTGCTTTTTTAAACATAGATGCAAATAGAACAGCGCCTTCTTCATTATGATTAGCTAATACATCTAAAAAAATTAAATCGTAAAACCAAAATTTTGATTTTTTATGAAATTTCCTCAAATCATTATCGGTTTTTAAAAACTCAACTAATGCTCTAGTATTTTTTGATGTATTCCTAAAAGTGTATCCAGTGCTGGCTTTAGTCCAACCACCTGCGGTACCAATATTAAGTATATGTTTTGTGTTTAGTTGAGAAAACTTATAGGATGTCATTGGTATAGACCCAATTTCGCTTTCAATGATCCTGTAATTATTGATACCTTTTTCTGTAAGATATTGTTTTATTGCAGCTTCATAATCTGAACGTGACAACAAATTTTTAGAAAATAGCGTGTATTCAATTAAGGCGGTTTTGGTATCCAGAGGTAATACATACATAAAGCGCGTGTTTCCTTTTTGAGGTACCGTAAAATCCATAAAGGTTGCCGTGGTATCATCAAAAACAGCATCTTCTGTTTTTATAAACCATCCTAAAAAATGTTGATTGATGACTGGGTATTTTTCTTGAAAATTAAACGCTTCAAAATTACTTAAACTTGTAAAAACCTTTTTGCATTGGTACTTAGTCTCTTTAAGAATTGGGCCTGTAATCCCCTCTCTTTCAACAGTAACAACCTCAGCGCCACTCTTAGTTTCTTGAAACGATGTAATATTGGTTAACTGAAAAGTGAAATTTGATTTTTTACAAACTATATCCCAAAGCGAATTATAAAAATCTTTACTTCGTATCATTTTATATTGATAGGGCAATATGTTTATTTCTCTTTTGAAATTATCACTTCCAAAATAGATTTTAGACCATGTTTTGGTGAGTATACCATCCCATTCGCCGATACCATTTTCCCAAAAACACCAAGTTCTATCATTCCCTTTTTGTGTTTCCTTATCAATAATTAATATTGATTTGTCATCAAAAAACTCATCTAATGCCATGCGATATGCCAGCATAAGACCAGAAGCACCAGCTCCTAAAATGATGTAATCGTAGTTTGTCATTAATATATTTAAACGCCAGCTAAGATACAGTTTATTACACTTATGTTTATAAAATTTAATTATCTTCATAATATTATAATTCTCCTTATGAAGCTACTACATTACATACTCATTCTTTTTAATATATATTTTAGTTTTGCCCAAGACAGTGTAACTACAAAAACCTCAATTTCATGGAAAAAAGAAATAAAACTCAAATGGGAAGATTTTAAAGGGATACCAGACACGAACATCCTTGCCTACGCACAAACATCCTATAAAATTGAAATTTTTCCGACAGAAGTAAATGTAGATGCCGATAATAATATTCAGGGTTTTGAAAAGCTCTACGTTGTTGCAAATTTTTATTCTAATCACTCTTGGGTCTACAAAGAAAGCGATTATTTACTAAAACACGAGCAACTGCACTTTGACATAGCAGGCTTGTATGCACTAAAGATTAATGATGAGTTTAAAAAACTAATTGCTAAAAAAATCGCAAATTTTGATACCTACTTTGAGGTCTACCAAAACCTATGGAAAGAATGCTTAGAAACCCAAAAACAATACGATTTAGAAACTCAGCACGGACAGTTAGTAGAAGAAAATGATAAATGGATTAAAACTATTAACAGGCTAATAATAAACTTACTGTAATCATTATTCTTCCCTATATGTTTTAACATAATGCTCGGCTCTAGTATTTCTAGGATTTATCTGTAGTGCTATTTTATAATTATTATAAGCCTGCAAACTATCACCACCTCTTAAATAGGCCTCAGCTAAACTATCATAAACATTGCTGCTCTCTGGATATAATTTTACATTTAATTGAAACACGCCAATCGCTTTGTGGTATTCCTCGTTTTGTAAATGCTGATATCCTATTCTGTTAAAATGCCATTCATTGATGTAAGAACCTGTAGAATCTTGCTTTTTAAGTTCTATAAATCCATGTAAAGCCTTATCGTAATTACCTGCCTCTAAGTATTGGCTTGGTGTTTTATAATCTTCGTCAACTTTTACATAATCATAACTAATAGAATCCTTTTCGTCATTAAAGGTTGATAAATACTTCTTATTAGTTTCGGGATGTGTTACAAATTGAAACTTTTTATACATATCGGGTACAAAAAATTCATTTTCTGCCAATGCAACAGGCACTATTTCACCACCTTTCCAATTTAACTTTAAGGTATTGTTTTGGTAGTACACTAAAATTAACTCATCTGGATTGTATAAGTATTTACCCGCTGTTTGTTTTTTAAATTCTTCGGAATACTCAACTGGTGTTGTGCAATTAAAACAAAATAATGTAAGTAATGTTAGAGTAGTTATCGTTTTTAATTTCATATTTAATTGATTAGTATATTTAAAATAAAAAAAGTCTCACCAAAAGTGAGACGATTTTATTTGAGTTTTGTTACGATTTAAAATACCGAACTTAATTCGGTTTAAGTCCTAATTTACTTTTTAATACCTAAGCTTATAAAAATTAGAATCTTGCTTATTTTGTAGCCATCAATTCTACATCAAAAACTAATATTGCATTTGGCGGAATTACACCTCCTGCGCCTGCGGCACCGTAAGCTAAATCGCTAGGTATTACTAAACGCGCCTTATCTCCAACATTTAGTAAGCAAATACCTTCATCCCAACCAGGAATCACTTGGCCTACACCTACTTGAAAATCTAATGGTGCATTCCTTTTATAGGATGAATCGAAGACTGTGCCATCTGCCAATTGCCCTTTATAGTGCACAGACACCATATTCCCTTTTTCAGCTTTTTTACCATCCCCTTTTTGAATAATTTTATAACGCAACCCTGAAGCAGTTTCTTCAAAACCTGCTGCTAATTTATCTAAAGCTGCTTTTGCTGCTTCACGCTCTGCAGCAATACGTTTTTCGCGTGCACCCTCAAAAGTTCTAAATGCTTCAACGGCGTTGAATTTTTTGGCAGCCTCACCTACTCTTACAATTTCTAATTTCTCGATTTTATCGCCTTGTGCTATCGCATCAATGACATCTTGACCTTCTACAACATTACCAAAAACTGTGTGCTTTCCGTCTAACCAAGGTGTTTCAACATGAGTAATAAAAAACTGACTTCCATTTGTACCAGGCCCAGCATTTGCCATTGATAATTTTCCTGGTGCATCATGTTTTAGATCTGAGTGGATTTCATCGTCAAATTTATACCCAGGATTTCCTGTTCCTGTTCCTTGTGGACAACCTCCTTGTATCATAAAATCTGGGATAACTCTATGAAAGGTTAAACCATCATAATAAGGTGTACCTTGAGGTTTAGCCGAGTTTTCTAGATTTCCTTCTGCTAGAGCAACAAAGTTACCAACCGTACCTGGTGTTTTTTTAAATTCTAAATTGACTAGGACTTCTCCTTTTGAAGTGTTAAATTTTGCGTATAATCCGTCTTGCATTGTATTTTCTTTTATTTAAAGCTGCAAAGATAGACAATGTATTATAATTATTACTACCAATTAGATTAAGTCAGTTTATAGTAGCTTCATTAAGGTTTAAATTTAGTTTTATAAATACTATTTTTGTTAAGCGTTGTTACAAAACGATTTTAATTTAAGAGAACATCACATCAAATTTTAGCAGTTTTTCATAAATTAGATAGGTTTAGAAACACAGTTTTTGGCCTAACAAAATCTAAATAATAAATATTACCTGCGTTTTGAGGGTGTCTTAGACTTAACTAACAATACCATACAATAGCTTAATACCAATGAAAAAAATACTGATCATATTTACCGCGCTCTTTCTAAGTAGCTGTAAGGATCAAAAAATAAACAAAGAGACTTCTCTTCCATCCACCTTAGAAACGCCTAAAGGCATGGTTTGGGTACCCAAAAAAACTTTTATTATGGGTGCCAAAAAGGGAGATCGCTACGCAATGGATCGGGAAAAACCAGGACATACTGTTACTGTTGATGGCTTTTTTATTGACATTACCGAAGTCACTAACGCACAATTTAGAACTTTTGTTGAAGAAACAGGGTATATTACCATTGCAGAGAAACCTATAGATTGGGAAGCACTAAAAAAAGATCTACCTCCTGGAACAACAAAGCCTGCAGACTCACTTTTACAACCAGGTAGCCTTGTTTTTAACAAAAATGTAAATACAATAGTAGATATGAATAACTACAGCCAGTGGTGGACCTGGAAAATAGGAGCAAACTGGAAACACCCTTATGGCCCTGATAGTTCCATTGAGGGTAAAGATAATTTTCCTGTTGTTCACGTTGCCTACCAAGATGCTCTAGAATATTGTAAATGGGCCAATAGGAGGTTACCAACAGAAGCTGAGTGGGAAGCTGCCGCACAAGGTACACACAAAGATGCTATATATACTTGGGGAAATGACGGCAGTAAACTTACAGCTAAGGCCAACACCTGGCAAGGCATTTTCCCTGTAGACAATAATAGTGAAGATGGTTTTGAATATATAAGCCAAGTAAAGTCTTATGCTCCTAATGCATTAGGAATCTATGACATGATAGGAAATGTCTGGGAAATGACCGCAGATAAATATAACGTTAATTATTACAAAACACTCAATCCAGATAATATACTTATAAATCCACAAGGAGCCCATACGTACTATAATCCACAAAGTCCTTTTACTGAAGACCAGATTATGAAAGGTGGATCATTTTTGTGCCATAGCTCTTATTGCGCAAGCTATAGAATTTCTGCGAGAATGGCCACAAGTAAAGATACTGGCTCTGACCATTTAGGGTTTAGGACAGTAGCTTCGCCTACACGTTAAATAAAATATTAAAATTAAAGCTTTAGTTCAACTCATTAAAACTTTAGTTAGCTACTTCGCTAATAAACTTAATGCGATAGAGGCGCAATTCTTCATCGTCATAATCACCATCAAATTCTTCTATGGCATCAGAAATTTTATCGCTTTGTGAATCCATAAAATAGTCATGAATTTCTTCTTGCTGGTCTTCATCTAAAATTTCATCTATCCAATAATTGATGTTTAGCTTAGTCCCAGAGTAGACGATAGACTCCATTTCACCGATAAACTCTGGCATGTCCATGCCTTTTGCCGAAGCAATATCATCTAATGGTAATTTTCTATCAACATTTTGTATAATATAAAGTTTAAGAGCAGAATTAGAACCTGTAGATTTCACAATCATATCATCTGGTCTCATGATATCGTTCTCTTCTACATAGTCTGCTATAAGATTTACAAAGTCCTTACCGTACTTTTTGGCTTTGCTTTCGCCCACACCGTGCACATTGGATAACTCTTCTATATTTACAGGATATTTTAGTGCCATATCTTCTAATGATGGATCCTGAAAAATAACAAAAGGCGGTACACCTAATTTTTTAGCGTTGCGCTTTCGTAAGTCCTTAAGCATAGTCATTAACTTTTCGTCTGCTGCAGCGCCACCACCCTTGGTGTTGGTTATTATACTGTCGCTAGCTTCATCATCGTACGTGTGGTCTTCTGCCATCATAAACGATTGCGGATTCTTTAAAAAATCCTTGCCAGAATTACTTAGGCGCAATACGCCATAAGTTTCTATATCTTTTTTTAAAAGTCCTGCCACAATGACCTGTCTTATAAGCGCGATCCAAAAGCGATCTTCTTTCTCTTCTCCCACACCAAAGAACGGCTGTGTATCTGTTTTGTGCGATGAAATTAAGGCGTTAGATTTGCCAGTAATCACTTGTACTAAATCTTTAGCCTTATATTTTTCATTGGTCTTATTTACGACATCTAGAAGGATTTTAACTTCGTCTTTAGCTTCAACCTGTTTTTTGGGATTGCGAATGTTATCGTCCATATCGCCTCCTTCACCGGTTTCATTATCAAAGGCTTCTCCGAAATAATGAAGGATAAACTTTCTTCTAGACATCGATGTCTCGGCAAATGCAACAACTTCTTGTAATAAGGCATGACCAATTTCTTGCTCTGCCACAGGCTTACCAGACATAAACTTCTCAAGCTTTTCAATATCTTTATAGGCATAAAATGCTAAACAGTGGCCTTCACCTCCATCGCGCCCTGCTCTACCCGTTTCTTGGTAATAACTTTCTATACTTTTTGGTATATCGTGATGTATTACAAAACGCACGTCTGGTTTGTCAATACCCATGCCAAAAGCAATGGTTGCTACTACCACATCAGTGTCTTCCATTAAGAACATGTCTTGATGTTTTACTCTGGTTTTAGCGTCTAGACCTGCATGATATGGCACCGCCTTAATACCATTAACCTGAAGCACTTGCGCTAGTTCTTCTACACGTTTTCTACTAAGACAGTAAACAATACCAGATTTGCCTTCGTTTTGCTTTATAAAACGAATGATATCTGCATCTACATTTTTGGTTTTAGGGCGTACTTCGTAAAAAAGGTTTGGCCTGTTAAAGGATGCTTTAAAAGTAACGGCATCTGTCATACCCAAACTTTTCAGAATGTCTTCCTGTACTTTAGGTGTTGCCGTTGCTGTGAGTCCAACAATCGGAATATCATCGCCAATGCGTTTTATTATATGACGAAGATTTCTGTACTCTGGTCTAAAATCGTGTCCCCATTCGCTAATACAATGTGCTTCGTCCACAGCCATAAATGAGATTTTTTGAGTTTTCAAAAAATCTACATATTCTTCTTTGGTAAGCGACTCTGGCGCTACATAGAGTAGTTTTGTAATACCATTAATGATATCATCTTTTACACGTTTAACTTCGGTTTTGTTTAGTGACGAGTTTAAAACGTGTGCAACACCTTCGTTTTCAGACACGGCCCGTATGGCATCTACCTGGTTTTTCATTAAAGCTATAAGTGGAGATACTACTATTGCTGTACCTTCTTTAATTAGAGCTGGCAGCTGATAGCAAAGCGATTTGCCACCACCAGTTGGCATAATAACAAAAGTGTTATTACCTTTTACTACATTTTTAATTACTTCTTCTTGTAGCCCCTTAAACTCAGAAAAACCAAAGTATTTTTTTAGCGAGGAGTGTAAATCAATTTCTGCAATACTCATTAATCCCTTTTCGTATTTATTTCTTCTTTAAAAACTAAACTCTATTACAAATTTAACATATTGAGCTTAGTTTTGCATATGCAATTGTTTTGTTTAGTATCTAAAATTTTTTCATGATAATTTGAGATTATTTGAATGAAAAAATTCACGTACTTTTGCGTAAGCTTAAAGATAACAAAATCTTTATATCTAAAAAATACAATAAAAAATTAGTTTTGAACACTGTGTCGTCCATATTAAATACAGCTAAAAGCACCATTGCATTAGAAAGTAAGGCTATTGGATATTTATCAGAATTACTTACAGATGATTTTGCAAATGCTGTTGAGCTTATCTATAATTCTAAAGGTCGTGTTATTATTACAGGTATTGGTAAAAGTGCCATTATTGCCAATAAAATAGTTGCTACTTTAAACTCTACAGGCACGCCTGCAATTTTTATGCATGCAGCAGACGCCATACATGGTGATTTGGGTTTAATTTTAAAAGACGATGTGGTAATTTGCATTTCTAAAAGTGGTAATACACCAGAGATTAAAGTTTTGGTGCCTCTTATTAAAAACGCTAAAAATAAAATGATTGCTATTACTGGTAATAAAGACTCTTTTTTGGGTCAGCATTCAGATTTTGTTTTAAATGCCTACGTTGAGCAAGAGGCTTGCCCAAATAATCTGGCACCTACTACCAGCACCACTGCTCAACTTGTTATGGGTGATGCTTTAGCAATTTGTTTGTTAGAATTAAGAGGGTTTTCGAGTAAGGATTTTGCAAAATATCATCCTGGTGGAGCCTTAGGTAAACGTTTATATTTAAGAGTAAATGATTTATCTTCTCAAAATCAAAAACCAGAGGTGCATTTAAATGCTAGTGTAAAAGAAGTCATAGTAGAAATAACTGAAAAGATGCTTGGAGTTACTGCTGTTGTAGACAACGATAATATCGTGGGTATTATTACAGATGGAGACTTGCGCCGCATGCTAAGCAAAAGTGATGATATAACCAACCTTAAAGCAAAAGACATTATGAGCACCAACCCTAGGTGCATAGATGAAGGTGCTATGGCCGTAGACGCTAAAAAACTCATGGAAACCTACGGTATTTCGCAATTATTGGTTGAGAATAATAGCAAATATGCTGGTGTTGTTCACTTACATGATTTAATTAAAGAAGGCATTATATAATGGCAAAAAAGCGTATTGATGAAATGTCTTTTTTAGATCATCTCGAAGATTTAAGGTGGCATTTAATAAGATCAACTTTAGGTATTGTTATTGCAGCAACACTTGCATTTGTTTTTAAAAAATTTGTCTTCGATGTTATTATCTTTGGTCCTACTCAGATGAGTTTTCCCACCTATGAAGGCCTTTGTAAAATGTCGCAATTTTTAGGTATTGAAGATACAACGTTTTGCGCCGATAAATTTCCTTTTATTATACAGAACAGAACCGTAGCCGGACAATTTTCCGCGCATATTTGGACATCAATCTATGCAGGCTTCATTGTTGCCTTTCCTTATGTGCTCTATCAATTATGGAGTTTTATTAGTCCCGGACTAAATCCTAATGAGCGCAAAAACTCAAAAGGTTTTATAATAATTGCCTCAATTTTGTTTTTCTTAGGTGTATTATTCGGTTACTACATTATAACACCATTATCTATTAACTTTTTGGCCAACTATCAAATAAGCGAACAAATTTCAAATGAATTTGATATTAGCTCTGTTATTGCCATTGTAAGATCTTCTTCGTTGGCCTCTGGTTTTGTATTTGAGCTGCCGATTATCATTTACTTTTTAACCAAGGTTGGTTTGGTGACGCCACAGTTTTTAAGAACATATAGAAAGTACGC
The DNA here is from genome assembly GCF_001971725.1 of Winogradskyella sp. J14-2. Lineage (NCBI taxonomy): Bacteria > Pseudomonadati > Bacteroidota > Flavobacteriia > Flavobacteriales > Flavobacteriaceae > Winogradskyella > Winogradskyella sp. J14-2. The sequence goes on from NZ_CP019388.1 coordinate 863,423, forward strand.
TTTGGTAATTGTGCTTATATTATCCGCTATAATAACGCCGCCAGATGTTGCTAGCCAGGTAATTGTAGCGATACCAATTTTAGTACTTTACCAAGTTAGTATATATATTTCTTCTGTAGTTGTTAGAAATCAAAATAGAAAAAGAAAACATGTCTGATATTGTAAAAGAATTCAATGATTATCGTTCTAAGATGAATGATAAAATCCTTTCGGATAACAATAAAATTGTAAAACGCATTTTTAATTTAGACACCAATGCCTTTGCAGAAGGTGTTTTAGACAAAAAAACCAAAGAATTATTAGGTTTAGTTGCATCTACAGTGCTTAGATGCGATGATTGCGTGAAATATCATTTAGAAGCATCTTACAACGAAGGGTTGAGTAAAGCCGAGGTTAGTGAAGCCTTAGGCATAGCTACCTTAATTGGTGGAACCATTGTAATACCGCACTTAAGAAGGGCTCATGAATACTGGGAAGCTCTTGAGAACCAAGGTTAAACTTTTTATAAAAATAAGACTAAAATAAGCCATTCTGTATGAATTTGTTATTTTTAGCGTTCTTAGAAATAGTATGAAGTTACGCGCAGAAAATTTAATGAAGTCCTACAGCGGACGAAAAGTTGTAAAAGACGTTTCCCTTGAGGTGAATCAAGGTGAAATTGTAGGTTTACTTGGGCCTAATGGTGCTGGTAAAACCACTTCATTTTATATGATAGTTGGTATTATTAAACCTAATGGTGGAAATATCTATTTAGATAACACAAACATTACCAAATACCCAATGTATAAGCGTGCACAAAATGGTATTGGTTATTTGGCACAAGAAGCTTCTGTTTTTAGAAAATTAAGTATTGAAGATAATATTTTGAGCGTGCTTCAGCTGACTAAACTAAGCAAAAAAGAACAGTATGAAAAAATGGAATCTCTAATTGAAGAGTTTGGTCTTGGTCATATAAGAACCAACCGTGGAGATTTGCTCTCTGGTGGAGAGCGTCGTCGTACCGAAATTGCTCGTGCGCTCGCTACAGACCCAAGCTTTATATTGTTAGATGAACCCTTTGCAGGTGTAGATCCCGTTGCGGTAGAAGATATTCAGCGTATTGTGGCTAAACTCACCAAAAAGAATATCGGTATTCTTATTACAGACCATAACGTACAAGAAACACTTGCCATTACAGACAGAACTTACCTGATGTTTGAAGGTGGCATCCTAAAAGCTGGAAAACCAGAAGAGCTTGCCAGTGATGAAATGGTGCGTAAAGTATACCTTGGGCAAAACTTTGAACTTCGTAAAAAGAAATTAGAATTTTAAGCTTAAGCTAATTTCTTTAATTTTCTTCTAAGCCTTTTAAAGCCTAAAATGAGTAAATATACTATTGCAGATTGTATAAAAAGATTTACAATCCAAAATATAGCTCTTATGTATAAACTTTCATTGACATAAAATGGTAAATTTCTGTGAATACCACTTATTGGCAAACTAAAAACAGCAATTACCACATTTGTAATTGAGGTAAGATCACTCCTAATTTTTGTTAACTGAACGTCCAAAAAGACAATCGAAAATTGAATCACCATTAGTGTAAAAAAAACGATGAGAAACGGTCTGAGCTTAAGCTTTTTTTTCATTTTTCTGTGATTTCTTGTTTTATTAATTTTTTTTGATAGCGTCCTTGTACAACATCTACTACAACCAATACTGCAATAACAAAATAGAATGTTGTTTTACTCATCGGTACAATCTCATTTCCAAAAATTTTGAGGTGTGCTAAATGGCCCCCTTCTGTAATAAGCATAATACCAACAATGAATAAAATAAACAATCCTAGTACTTCATACATTCTATTTTTGGATAGAAAAGTAGATATTTTATTAGCAAAAATTAACATCAAAAGACCACTTGCTATTATAGCTATTGCCATAACGATGAAAGCTGTTGTTGCGTTTTCTATCTCGCGTGTTAACCCAATAGCTGCCAATATAGAATCGAAAGAAAAAACCAAGTTCATAATAACTATACTCACTACAACAGCATTGGCCGACTTAGACCCTTTACCTGTGGCCATCTGATCTATAGTGAGCTCTTTTGTAGAGATCATGTGCCAAATCTCTTTTATTGCGGTATATATAATAAAACCACCACCTGCTAAAACTATTAAGCTATGACCATTAAAGGCAAACTCTAAAACGTCCTCGATATGGCCAGTTAAAAATGAAAATGGTTCTTGAAAATATTTTATCAGTGATACTAATACAAATAGCAGAACAATTCTCAATACAATAGCTATGAGTATACCTACCTTTCTTACTCGTTTTTGTTCACTTAAGGGTGCTTTTTTAGATTCTAAAGAGATGTAAAGCAAATTATCAAACCCGAGTACTGCCTGAAGCATTACCAGCATTAAGAGCGTAAAAATAACTTGTGCCATTTTTTGGTGATGTGTTTGTTATTTAGTTAATAGCGTTTTTAGTAATTAAAGATAAAATGATGTAAAGAGCTATAATTATTGGTATTGCGGCAAATTGAAGCACCACCAATAGCACTAAACTTGTAATTAAAAATAGATATCTTACTGCGTTACTCTCAAAGCTCCAATCTTTAAATTTTAGGGCAAACAATTTTATGTTAGAATTTAGGAGATAGCAACTAATAAGTGTCAGTGCAATTAAAAACCATTTATTAATAATGATGGTGTTCATCAAATCATTATTCTGATATTCTAAAATAAGTGGTAATGATAAAATAAGTAATGTATTAGCCGGCACAGGCAATCCCTTAAAATAGGTTTGCTGGTCTTCGTCTAAATTAAACTTGGCCAGTCTATATGCTGATCCTAATGGAATTAAAAGACCAATTAAAGGTGTATAGGAAATGTTAAATGCTTTCCAATACATTGTATCAGTCCAACTTTCTTCGTAAGTTAAAATATCATTAACGCCTACTGACCATGCTATTAATTTAAGCATAACAATACCAGGCACTACACCACTCGTTACGAGATCTGCTAAAGAATCTAACTGAATACCTAAAGGACTTTGCACACCTAATTTTCTTGCTAAAAGACCATCAAAAAAATCAAAAAAGATACCTAAAAACACAAAAAAAGCAGCCACAATAAAATTACCATGTACTGCAAATATTATAGCGATACATCCTGAAAATAAATTTAGAAGTGTAACTATATTAGGAATGTGCCGCTTAAAACTCATAAATATAATTTTTGTAAAAATATAAAAGTATTTGAGCTTAGCTTATTATTTTTTTCAAATTGTGCCCATTACAGAACAATAAGAAGACATTTTTACAGTTAAATACATAGAAAAATTGTGCATATTTGTAAAAAATTTTGCTGTTGAAAAATTACGTCGTAATTCTCTTAACGCTTATTACCACTTTCGCTTATACGCAAACGACAAGAAAATATTCTAATGAATTTATGAATATTGGTGTAGATGCGGCTGCTTTAGGGATGAGTAATGCTGTGGTCTCGCAAACTGCAGATGTTAATTCTGGATATTGGAATCCGGCTGGACTAGTACATCTTGAAGATAACCAACTCGCCCTAATGCACTCTAGCTATTTTGCAAATATTGCTAACTATAACTACATTGCTTATGGCATGGCTTTGGACAAACGCAGTGCCGTTGCAGTTTCTCTTATTAGATTTGGAGTTGACGATATCTTAGACACTACACAATTAATCGATGATGAAGGTAATATAAACTATGATAGAATAAGCACCTTCTCTACTGCAGACTATGGATTAACCTTCTCTTATGCAAGAAAATTACCTTTAGATGGGCTTAATTTTGGTGTAAACGCAAAAATAATTCGTCGAATTATTGGCGACTTTGCATCCTCTTGGGGATTTGGATTAGATGCTGGTATTCAGTTTGAAAACAAATCGGGTTGGAAATTTGGCTTTATGGCTAGAGACATTACAACCACATACAACACATGGTCCATTAACGAGGAAAAGTTTGAACAAATAAGCGGTGCCGTTGAAGGACAAAACCAGGAGCTACCAGAAACCACAGAAATTACAATACCAAAATTAGAATTAGGAATGTCTAAAAAATGGATTTTTAATTATGATTATTCCTTACTCGCTGCCGCAAATCTTAATGTACGCTTTGAAGAAAATAACGATATTATTTCAACATCTTTTGCAAGCATAAACCCTGCCTTAGGGTTTGAGTTTGGATATACAGATTTGGTTTTTTTGAGAGGTGGTGTTGGTAATTTTCAAAATGAATTACAAATAGATAATTCTGAAAATTTAACGTTTCAGCCAAATTTTGGGGTTGGGTTTAAATACAAAGGCATACAAATAGATTATGCATTTACAGATATTGGCGACCAAAGTGCGGCACTCTATTCTAATGTATTTTCACTAAAAATAGATTTTAGTATTTTTAGGTAGTTAATCAGAGCTCATGAAAATAAAACTATCGCTATTAGCATGTTTCATTCTTTCTATTTCTTTTGCATTTCAATTTCAGTTATCTAACGATGCCGAAGTGTCCGTTTTAACCTTTGGACCAGGTAAAAGCCTAAATGATGCGTTTGGCCATAATGCTTTTAGAATAAAAGACAAAGCTAAAGGTATAGATATTGTGTATGGCTACGGACAATATGATTTTGATGCGCCAAATTTTTATTTAAAATTTGCTAGAGGAAAACTCAATTACCTTATAAGCAGACACTTTTTTGATGATATTTTTAACTATTACTCACAAGAAAATAGAACCATTAAAGAACAAGTTTTAAACTTATCTAGCCAACAGCAACAAAAACTTTTCGATTATTTAGAAAACAATTATAAACCAGAGAATAGAAAGTATTTGTATGATTTTTTCTATGATAACTGTGCTACAAAAATCAGAGATGTTTTGTCTAAAGTTACCAAAAGTACCGTAAGCTATAAAAGACCTAGTAACTTTGAGCAAAAAACTTTTAGAGCACTTATTTATGAGCATGTAGACAAAAATTCTTGGGGAAGTGTAGGTATTGATATTGCTCTTGGGTCTGTTGTGGATAGAGAAGCTTCTGCTTATGAATATATGTTTTTACCAAAGTATATTTATTCTTTTTTTGAAGTTTCTAAAATTAACGGAGAAGCTAATTTGGTAACGTCTGAGTCCATACTTTTTAAAAAAAGAGAAGAAAAACAGACTTCTACTTTCCTCTTAAGTCCATTTATTTTTTTTGGACTGCTCTCAATTGTTATTTTGCTTATAACATTTAAAGACCTTAAACAACGCAAACGTACAAAATGGTTAGATATTTTGCTTTTTGCTATTACTGGTCTAATAGGTGTTGTTTTATTGTTTTTATGGTTTGCAACAGACCATACAGCAACTTGGCAAAATTACAATCTACTTTGGGCTTTTCCTTTCAATATTTTGGTTATTGGACAATTACTAAAAAACAAAATTAAAAACTGGTTTAAAGGTTACCTTAAATTCCTCATTATAATGCTTTGCCTTATGACTCTACATTGGATTATTGGTGTACAGGTATTTGCCATTACTATAATTCCCTTACTTATAGCATTGGTAATACGCTATATCTATTTAGTGAAATTCTACAACAAATAGGATTACTGACCTCTGTAGTATAAAATGGTACTAAGTGTTTTTATAGCAATATTAAAATCTAAGAATATACTTCTGTGCTTAATGTAGTATAAATCGTATTGTAATTTAGTAAGACTATCATCTATTGATGATCCATATCTTGTTTTAACCTGAGCCCAACCTGTGAGACCAGGTTTAATAATATGTCTTGTTTCATAAAATGGTATAATGCGTGATAGTTCATTTACAAAGAAAGGACGCTCAGGTCTTGGTCCAATAACACTCATATCGCCTTTTAACACATTATAAAACTGAGGTATTTCATCTAGACGAGATCTTCTTAAAAACTTACCAAACTTAGTAATACGTTTATCATTTTTCTTTGCCCATTTAACACCGTCTTTTTCGGCATTAACAATCATTGTTCGAAGTTTAAGGATTTTAAATGGCTTTCCGTTTCTACCAACGCGCTCCTGGGTGTATAGTAGTGGTCCTTTATTTCCTATTATATTTCCAATTAATATAATTGGTAAAATGACCATACCAATGAATAGACCTGTAATTGCTAATAAAATATCGAAAGCTCTTTGAAAAAAGATATACAGTTTATTTTCATTACTTCTGCTAAAGGGAAAGTATTTGTAAAAATCCTTACCAACAAACTGAATTGGGACTCTATGCAAAAGTTCTTCATATACCTGGGTGTACTCTCTTATTTTAAAACCTCGCTCTAACAGCATCATAAGATCGTGATAGACCTCTGCTATAATAGCTTCTGAGTTAAAACTGGCCACCAACACTTCAGATATTCTTTCTTTCTCTATTACATTGAGAAAATCTTTAGATTCATACTCTTTTAGACCCTTAAATTTTACAGACTCTGGTGTAGAGGCTTCACTGTTTATAAAACCAATAATTTTATAGTTTGGATCTGTTGTATTTAGAGCTCTAACCAAACCATCTATATTAGATATTTCGCCAACTAAAAGAACCCGTTTATAAAATCTTGGCGATTCAATGAGGTTAATATATACCAAGCGCCACAGTAAAATGGAAATAATTAGGGCTAGATAGAAATAGACAATCTGAATACGTTTCTCGGGCAAGTTGGGCGATAAAACTGGTGTTAATAGATAAAATAGAACAACTGTAGAGGTTGTAATAACTACGTTTCTAAAAGTTGTGTCAAATTTACTGGCTTTTTGAAGGTCGTAAAGTTCAAAAATGGTTCCAAAAATGATAAGGTAGATTCCCAATAATGTTAAAGAAATTACGTTTTCGGCATCAAAGCGCAAATATTCAAACTTAGGGTATAAATGTAAGACATATAGGGCAAGGATTACCATGACAATATCCATGATTCTTAGAAGAATCTTTCGTTCTGATACTTCAAAATGGATGCCTTTCTTATGGGCCATGATTGGTTAATTGGTAGTGTAAATATACTAACATCAATTGATTTTTATCTTCAAATTAAGACAAAAGCCTTTTCCATTGAGCTCTTATCTCTTTCCAATCAAAATTTTCTACTTTTTTACGCGCGTTTATTACCAATTTATCTTTAAAATTTTTGTTTTGTTTTAATTTTATGATCGCATCTACCATTGCGTTTACATCATTTGGTGAAACTAAGATGCCTTCTTTGTTGTGAGTTATTAAAAAAGGTAAACCACCTACGTTGGTTGAAACTACGGGTAAGCCTAGTGCCATTGCTTCAATAACACTTACTGGCGTATTATCAAAATTTGTGGTATTGATAAAAATATTATAGTCTTTAGAGCGCTCAACCCATTCGTTTTTTGGTAGTTTTCCTGTGAACTTTACATTAAGATTGAGTTTTTTAACTAATTGTTTGGTTTCATTTAAACTACCATCACTATCTGGTCCTACCATACATAGCTGAGCATCGTGTCCTTTTTTTGTAAGGCTATCTAGTATTAAAACAGCTAATTTTGGGTTATAAATTTTAGAAAACGATCTTAACCAGAATAATTTAATATGTTCTATGTTTCTATTAAAAAACTCAAAATCATTTATTTCTATGGTATTAGGAATAAATTCAACATTTTGATAACCAAAGCTTTGAAAACGTTCTTTTAAGAAATTTGAAGGCGATACTAACTTATACGCATTACCAAAAATCATTCTACTCATTTTTGGGTTTTCTTTTAAACGTTTTTCAAGATTTCCACCATGTAGAATTGGGATATAATTTATTCTTAGCATTCTACACATCTGACTGATTATAAATGCATAGTAAAAATTTAAGGTGCTGTAGGTATCTATAAGTACGAAATCTGTTTTTCTGCAATGTCTTAAAACTAAAAATACCATATCTAATAGTCTTAAAACTATGTTTTGTTTATCAGATGCGGTTTTTACTTCGCAGAATTGCCTTAAACGAAAACTTAATGTTTCTACAGAAGTTGCGTTTTTACCCTTTTGAGACAAGGCGTTTCCTATGTAAAATAGTCTTATCATCAATAATATTTAACAGTGACAAAGCGTATACAAAACCTGGTGCTGCCAAACGCATTGCAGAATGGTTTATTGTAGCAAACCAAAAAACTAAAAAGGCATAAAAGAATATATTATTGGTAGACCTTTCCCTTATACTTAAGGGCTTAAATATGAGGATACATATTATTAGTATACCAAATATTCCGTGTTCAGACAATAATCTACTAATTTCATTATGCGAGGCAATAATTTGTCCTTCTTTATCTAACCTAATTTTTTTCATACCGCTAGCTCCAACACCAAGAAAAGGTTCGTTCATAAACCCTTCTAACTCATTAAAAAACAGATCTGCGCGACCTGTTGTAAGATCTTCTTTAGATCGCCCAGCGGCATCTTGGTTAGAATAACGCTTTTCTATAAGGTCATTGGTTTGGTTTTTGCTCAATAGCCATGAGAATGCACCAAAAAAGCAAAATAACAAAAAGGTGAATATAATACGCTGCTTTTGCTTGTAACCTGATTTTAGGTATAAGAAAAATAAGAATATAACAATCATTAAAAGTGCCGTAAGGACACCACCACGACTAAAAGTTACTAAAGCTCTAAATGATATTGCCAAAATTATAACTCCGTTTACTAATTTTAATAATAGTGTTGGAGAGTTTAAAAAGAAGCGTACCGTAAACGCAAAAATACCAAGTCCCAGAATGGTAGAAACCTGATTAGGTCCAAAACCACCAGAAGCAGCAAAATTTGATGCTGTACTAGATATTATTTCTTTTATGGTGGGTGAATACAAGAAAAGGTATGTTGTCATTGATACTATGGGTAGCCCTATGTACTTAATAATATCTAATAATTCGGATTTTTTTATGGGTTTATCATAACAATATAAAGCACTAATTCCTAAACACACTGGACCACTTAATACAAACGCTACGGAACTTCTAAACCGTAAGTCATAACCAAGATTAACAGATGCCAAAACAACGGCTGGCACTAGAGCTATAAGATAAAAAAAGTATGGGTAAGCTTTGTTAGAAATACCAGAGTAAAACATACCAAAAATAGCAAACAGTATTACTAAATATTTAGAGATTTCATAGAAAAGGCCACCACCAGTCATTCTAAAAAGGGACTCACCAGAAATAATGTAACAACAAGCAAATAAAACTGTTATGGTTTTTTTAGATTCTTTAGCTGTAATGATCCTTATAAAAAAGAAAACAATAACAGCTAGATAAAAGGGTTGTCTTAATATTGGTAAGGCATAAATTAATACACCTATGACAATATGTAAAACCACTAAACCAATATAATTTATCTCTTTATCCATTAGTTGTTATATACTCCTAATACTAATTTTAATGTGGCAAATTGAGAGTACTTATTATAAACCGTATCTCTAAGCGCCAAGCCCATGTTTTTTGACTCAATTTTGTTAGTTATGAGATCTTCTAAGGCTTTCGCTAAAGCCACAGAATTTTCTTTTGGAACCAATAGACCAGAAAGGCCAGACCTAACAACCTTCTTACAATCGCCAACATTTGTTGCCGCTACGGCTAACCTAGCTTCACCGTATTCTAAAAGTGCTAAAGGTAAACCCTCTGACTTAGAAGACAAAACACCTATATTACAATGCGATAACATTGCTTTAACGTCCGCGCAACTACCATAAAAAAATACTTTGTGAGATAGTTGTAAGCTCTTTACTAAACTATATACTTTTTTTGAATAATCATCATTAAAGCTTGCTCCAACACAATGTAATGTATATTCTGGAAATTTCTTCTCTATTTTACTAAAGGCTTCAATAAGATTGAAATGGTCTTTTTGTGGTCTTAAGTTTGCCAAACAAACAATTCTTTTTCCTCGTTGTCCTTTTAACTTGGTTTTTAATAATGAATGTTTCTCAAATATTATAAAGTTTGGAAGATAGCTTACAGATGAGTTATTTAAGTGTTTTTTTGCCCATTGAAGTAACGTATCGTTTACTGCAAAACTATGAGAAAAGAAATAGGAGCATAACTTTAGAATGCTTCTAGGTCTTTTTGATAGATATTCACTATCACCGTAATGATCGTGCCATATAACTTTTATATTATTTAAGAATAAACTCACGAGTGTTGCTAAAAAAAAAGAACTAGAATGCGCATGGATAATATTTATTTTTTCACTCTTTATAAAAGCATGTAATCTTAGCATTGCTTTAATATCGAAAGTTCCTTTCTTTTTTAAAAATAAAAACCTAACATCTTTGTCTAAACTTTCTTTTAATAGTCCTTCTTTACGGGTTGCACATAAATAAGAGGCGTCTACGCTACCAGATAATGCATTAGCTAAATTAACGGCCATGCGCTCTGCGCCGCCAGCATCTAAGGTATCTATTAATTGAAGTACTCGCATTAGTTATTAACTAATTTACTAATTTCTAACTCTAGCTTATCAACAGTATATTGTTGAGACCATTCTAGTGCTTTTTTTGATAATTGATTTAGATGTAAATCGCCTTTTTCAAGTTCATCTATAATAATTTTTACAGCACTATCGGCGCTTGGCTCAATTAATATACCACGCTTACCAAAATCTAAAATCCAAGGCAAACATGAAATTTTTGTAGAAATCGGTATGGCACCAAAAAACATACCCTCAGCTATGGCTTTAGGCCATCCCTCACTTTTTGATGGTAAAATTGTGAAGTGTGCATTGAGTAAACATTGCTTTACTTGCTCCTTTGGTTGATTTCCGTAAATAAATACCGCATCTTCAAGGCCATGTGATTTAATATAAGACTTAGCATCATCTATTAAAGGCCCATCTCCAAACATATGTAGTTCTGAACTAAATCCATTATGTATAAGAGCTTCAATAATCTTTATTGTTAACAAGGGTCTTTTACCCGTAACCATCGCGCCTGTAAAAACAAATTTTAAGTGGCCTGAAAAATCTCGTTTTTTATACTCAATTTTTTCAGACTCATTATATGTAGCAGACATAAATGGAACGACATAGCTTGATTTATCTTTCCAATCACCATATACTAAGACTTTCATATTCTTGGTTAACAAGGTATTACTCAACAACCATTTCTGAAAACGATAGCCCATTGGTTGATTACTTTTAGGGTCCCAATTACCAGCATACTTAGTAGTCTTGTTTTTTTTAGGGTAAAAGACTTGAATTAAAGCTGCAACGGCAGATACATTACTCGGACAACGAAAATGTAAATGATCTGCACGTTGCATTGCCTTGGCCATTTTATATACCATGAGAGGCAAGTTAAGGACTAGTTTTATTACTCCTAAGATTGATTTTATATTAAACACCGGAACCTCTAGAAGCTCTACATTGTTATGAGCATAAGGTTTTTCTAACCTATCTATGTCTTTAGACTTACTAAAGCATCCAACTACTATGATGTTTTCAAAATGACTGGACCACATATTTATTTCACTTACATAGGGACTGTAACCATAGAGCTTACCTTCTTTTTTTTTGTGGGTTACTAAAGTGAAAATTGCTAATGTTCTCGGTCTATTTTTCAATTATTGGGTTTTTTAACTATTAATTTTGGGTTTAGAAACTATCAACTTCAACAGCCCTACAAATCTACCAAAACCTTCCTTTGCAGTGTTTACTTTATCTTTACTTTTTACAGCACTTATAAACGCCAGCACCATTAATAGTGCCTCTGTTGCATACCATTTAAGGATAGATTTTAAATTTACATTATTGTATTTTACGCGCCAAACGTACCAGCCATTTCTAACTACCATTTTTCCGTATTTGTAAGTACTAGGTCTACCCGAAGGTTCGTGGTAATGCCCTAGCCTGGCTGATGTATTAACATATAATTTCCCAATTTTAGATAAACGTAAACAAAAATCAGCATCTTCATACAATCCGTAGCCTTCAAAGTACTCTGAAAAGGTTATCTGGTCAAAAACTTCAGTTCTATAAGAGGCTACACCACCCATGAATAATTCTACCTCGTAAGTTTTTCCTGTTGGAGGTAAAAAACTCACAGATCTACCATGACCAAATGTTGGTAAATAACACGGAGGTCTATCTGGCTGTAATCCAAATTTAGCACGTATCCTAAATCGAAGTGGTTCTATACGACAGTACCCATCAAAGCAAAATAAACTTGGTGCTTTAATATGTTTACGCTTATGCCAGTCTACCTCATTGGTGATATACCCTCCTACACCAATTGCCGTTGGGTATTGTTTATAGGTATTTATAAGTCTGTTAAAATAGTTAGGTTCTAAAATGGTATCATCATCTAAAAAACAAACAACTTCAGTATCTTTTTCTAGTTTACTTATACCATAATTACGTTGCTTTGTTAGGCCTTTATCTTTTTCACCTACCTTATAATATTCTGTATTTATAAAATTACCATTAGATACTAAATGCTTTGTTTTTTCATTTTCTGAAGCATCAATAATTAGCACATAATTGGGATATAACGTTTGCTTTAAAACAGATTTAAGCAGTTTTTCTAGAGCCAAAGAACGATTGTATGTGCAAATGATTAAACTAAAGTTCATAATTATCTTGGCTTCTGTTTTTTATGAATTAGCGCTTGCGCCATGGATTCGCTCACTTGCCAACGCTTCCTAAAACGTTTAAGATATGCAATTGGGTTCTTAATATGTTGATGCTTATAATATTTAAGACACAAAATAGTCTTATATCCTAAAAGTTGTGTTTTGGTATGATGCAACTTTCTAAAAAGCATAATACTAGGTGATGGTTTGGGTGGCAACGCCGTGTTTTTGATATTCTCTTTTAAATTTGAAGCTCTAAAACCACCCAGAGGTGCCTTTAGATGTAGTAATTTTAGCTGTGATATATAGATAATGTCTTCGCCAATGCGTCTTAACTGCATTCCAAAATCAACATCTTCACCATAACCATGCTCAAAAGCCATATTAAACCTGAGGGTTTTAAGGACACCTGCATTTACTATACTGCAACCAGAACCAAAAGCTGCCCATTGTATTATCACTTTTGTTTGGTCAATCTCATTTAGTTGTAGGCATGCAAAATTAAGAACATTAGTGCCCAACTGCTGTAAATATACTAGTGCCTGCTGTAATAATGATGTGTCGTTTATTCTAATATCATCATCTGCAAAAAAAACATAGTTAGACGTTATAAGGTCTAAGGCCATATTGCGCGCATTACATGCTCCTGTCTTATGAATAAACTTATGAACTATTTTAAAAGGCCATGTTTCGTTGTATATGTAATCTAATTCTGAGCTTGATGTTTTATCTGGATTCTGCTCTACAATAATAATTTTAGTCGGTAAAATGGATTGTAACTTTAGGTCTTTCAGGAAGTTATACAGATAGGTCTTTCTACCCATTGTTGGTATAATAACATCTATAGATGGATTTGTAGTTTTAATGTTAGTATTGTCCACGGTAGGTAGCACACTAAAATCAATCTTACGCTTCTTAAAAACAACGCCATAAAAGCATCCTAAAACTGTAAGTCGTTTTTCGTAAATCAAAAGATTAATAAAAAATAAAACAAGCCATCTTTTTTTGTAGTGCAACGCAATAAACCTATAGAGATCATATATGCTTGCAGTTTTATGCTTAATATTTACTCTGTTAGATAGCAACTGAGGTACAGAATAACACCACAGACCAACAGCCATGCCTAACTTTGCTATAGAATTAAGTGCAAAATCGAAATTTTTGTCATTAACTGTATGGCGAAATTTTAATAAATTTTTTGAATGAATAACACCACAATCACTTCCCATTAACCAAGTAGAATACTTCACACTTTTATCTACATTTATGAATGGTGAATCTTCAACATAACCGATTTTACAGCCTATGTAAGGCAACGTGGTATATGACCACATAAAATGAGGCTTAAAATTATTTAAGATATATTCTCTGTTTATACAAGTTTGAAGACGCTCTTGGTACCATAATAAGACTTCGTCTTGGTGGTGGGCAGCAACAACATATATTTGATTAATTAAAGTTTGATTATTGTCTATACCCGAAAGTTCAACACGCCTTCCATTTTTATATAAATCTATAATTTTATAGCCATTATGTTTTACTTCAATCACTTGCTTATAAGTTTTTTGTAAAACTCAATATTTTTTCTAGCCTGAAACGTCATGTTAAACTCCTTATCTACTTTTAATCTAGCAGCCTTACCAATTTCAATACATTTTGGTATATCGTTTAGTAATTCAATAATTCTATAAGCGTATAACTGATGTTGGCTAGGATGTACTAAATAACCATTTTTACCATCGTCTATTAACGATTTTGCCCAACCAATATTAGTATTAACTACTGCCTTTTGTAAAGCCATAGACTCTATGGTAACCATCCCTAAGGTCTCTGCAAAAGAAGGAAAAACACAAACATGAGCACTTTTTATATAATCCTTAACATTACTGTAAGGTACCTTACCCAAATACGTAGTATGATTTAAGGCTTTTGAGGATAATTTTGCTTTAAATAACGAATAAGTAGATGCATTACCCGTCTGTATATCTGCACTATCTGCACCGACCAAAATTAGTTTTGCATTAGGGTTAGAATCTATAACTAGATTAAAAATTGATGCCAATTCTAAAACTCCTTTTTTTCTTATAACGGTGCCTATGTAAAGTATAGTATTGGGTTCAAAAACCGAAGGGTTATCGTTTTTAAAATCATCTAATGTTATACCGTAATGAATAGTCTTTATTCTATTTTCTTTTAAACGGAATAACCGTTTGGTTTGCTCACCTGCAAAATCAGTTGGTGCTATGTAAGCATCTGCTGCTTTGATGGCTTTTTGCTCCAAAAAACGGTTTTTCCATTTTTGAGGACGTTTTTCTAAATGGCAAAAGTAGGTATCGCTGCCATGAAATCTTATAACTAGTGGTAACTTAAACTTCATAAAAGCTGTGATACCTGTCCAATCTGGCGCTTCTAAAAGCTCAATACCTTCTTCTATGCAAATAGTATTGATACGCTTATTTACATAGCGCCTGTACAACAACCAATTAAGTGCAATAAACGTTCTGTGTTTTATCTTATAGAGCTTAATATTATTTTCTTTGATGATTTCATCTTTGTTTTGCCCCATAACAAATACACTAACGTTATGGCCTTCTTTAGACAGCGCTAATACTAAATGTTTTATGCTGGTGCCCAAACCACCAGAATTACCTGTAGATGGATGTGGATACTCCATTGTGATAAACCCTATGTGCAACTTTTTGTTTGACTCCATTGGCATTAAAGCGCTTTTAAAATCCGTTCCGACGCCTTATCAAAAGGTGCTGTGTTTACTATTTGAAACCATTTGTTTGCCGCTTCAGCAATTTTATCTGACGATTCTATCATTCTTAATACATCTGATTCCATATCTGGGCTATCCAACCAAACAACAACACCTCTACTAGGTTGTGATCTAAAATGGATATAGTTATATACTTTAACACCTTTTTTAATATTTAATTCGGCATCATAATGGTAATTCAGATAAGCACATGGCTTATGATGCGTAGCAAAATCGAAAGCCATTGAGGATCCTAAATTAATGACTCCTACACAATATTTGGCCAAATGCGTCAATAAGACACTATCCTTAGCTTCTGGAAAAATTTGATTCCATTGACCACCATACTGCTTCCATTGAGGCTCAATTGGGACTACAACATCCTTAAAGTCGTTTAAAACAGTATCGTAGCGAGACGAAAAATCTACTGGGCAACGTCTAAAAATCAACCCTATTTTATGTCCTTTATTATTGAGCTCTCTTACCGATTTGGCGACGTCCCTTAGGTACAAATGGTCCTTTGGACTCGTTGTAATATCATCGCCACTAAAGCATAGATAATTGTAATCCTTATTGAGATGGTATGCATTATAAAATTGATCTTTAGTTAAGCCTTCAGCAGCATTATAATAAGGCTCAAATTGAGGTGTACCAGTAACAGATACTTGATGATCTTTAATAAATCGGTGATAGTTGCATAGTTGAAATTTCATAAGGTCACTCCAAACATGATACTCATCTGTAATAACATCTAACGTGGATTTGGGTAAATTATCCCAAGAAAACACAAAACCTATTGTTTTAATATTTAAGGCTTTAGCTGCTTCAATCGGTGCAATAGCCAAAACAGATCTTTGACTTGTGTTATAGACCACATCTGGATTAATTGCTTTAAGCGTTTTAACACAACTTTTATAATATGCTGTTCTGCATTCTAGTTTGTTAGTCTTAAGTCTTAACCATTTTAGACCACTTTCGGTATTACAGAAAAAAATTAAAATCTTAGATAGAATTGTCCTGATAATGTTCTTAACACCCTTGTAAGACCAAGGAAATTTATAGGCATGATAGATTGGGTCTTTATCTCTCCGCGCAAAACAATTTAACTCTACATGCTTACGTGCGTTTTTAAAAACACTTGTAAGAAAATGTAATTTAGGAGGTGGTAGTTTTGTGGTTTTATATCCTAAACTTGAAATGTCAAATGCTGTACCATCCCAAAACATAATGTCGTAACCGGCTTCTTCTGCTTTTTTATAAAACGAAGTGTATGCAAAGTTTCTGAGGCTAACACCATCTGTTAATAAAACTAGAATACGTGGTTTACCCATAATTTTGAAATTGCTTTTGATGGTTTATGGACCATACTTTTGTTGACTCTAAAGTTCTTATAAACAACTCTGCACTATTGCCGTCGCCAAAATTATCTTTTTTATCTTGAGATATGCTACCCAACTGATTAAAAGCCTGTAAAATTTCTGATGTATTACAAGCCACATTAATAATTTTTTTAGAGTTGACTCTATTAAGTTGTCTGCTGCCAATATTAATGGTTGGTATGCCATAATATGGAGCTTCTCTAACACCTGCACTACTGTTACCTATTATAAATTTTGAATTTTTAAGTAGTGTTAAAAAATACTCAAACCTAATGGATGGATAAACCTTAAATCTCTTATTTTCATTTAACTTTTCGTAAGATTTTAAAATATATTTACTACCTAAATCATTATTTGGGTATATAACCACGTAATTTCTGTTACTCTCTATAAGTGCATTAACAAATTCGAGCGCTTTTTTTTCTATGCGTTCTATTTCTGTAGTTACAGGATGAAACATTGCAACAGCATAGTTTTCAAATTCAATCCCATAGTACTCCTTAACCTCGGCTATATTTGGCAGATTGTCTGAAAACATAATATCTACATCTGGCGAGCCTATTGTAAAAATTGAGTGCTCTAACTCTCCCATTTGCATTAATCGCTTTTTGGCTTCTTCGTTAGAAGTGTAATGAATATGGCTTAGTTTTGATACGGAGTGCCTAATAAGTTCGTCTATAGTTCCTGATATTTCACCGCCTTCAATATGTGCCACCAAAATATTATTTAAACTACCGACAATGGCACCTGCTAGGGCTTCTACTCTATCTCCATGTACTACGATGAGATCTGGTTTAATCGTTTTTATGTACTCTGAAAATCCGTTTATGGTCTTAGCTAGCGTTAAGTCCATAGTGGCTTCATCAGTATGGTTTTTAAACGTTGCTACGTTTTTAAAACCGCAACGTTCAACCTCAATAAGTGTGTAACCATACTCGTGCATCATATGCATACCAGTAACAAATATGTAGGGTTCAAACGCGTCGTGATTTTCGACTGCTTGGATTAAAGCTTTTATCTTTCCAAAATCTGCTCTAGTACCTGTTAAAAAAACTAGTCTGCGTTTCATTATTTAACAATGTATGAGATGGCGTTAGAGTAAGGTAATTTTTTAACTTCTACTTGGTCTTTGAAGAAGTCATCAACGGCTTTATTTGTGCCTGCAAAAGCACCATAGTCATCTAAAATAATGATGCCGCCTTTGGTTACTTTTGAGTATAGGCTTTCTAAAATGTATTTGGTAGGCTCATATAAATCTACGTCAATATGTAGTAATGAAATTTTAAGTTGTGGATTGTTTTGAAGGTAAACCTCTAATGTTTTTAGGATATCACCCTCAATGATATCAACATTTTTTCTAAGATTCTGCTTTTCTAAAAGTTGTATTAACTCATCTTTAGAAATGCTCTTTCCGCCTTTAGTTTCTTTAACAAAAGCGTCTCGCCTTAATTTATCATCTTCAAAATTTGCTTCAGGAAAATCACCAAAGACATCAAAACCTATAATCTTACGACTGCTGGTTTGCTCTAACAAATCCCTGAACTTTATCCATCTAAAAAAAGAATTGCCTTTAAAAATTCCGAACTCTACAATCTCTCCTCTAATATCTGAGGTACGTTTAAAAAACTCTAAATGTGTAATAAACTTGCTAAACCTTGAAGGGTCTGCAGTGGCATAGAATCCATTTTCATAGTCGAATCGCTTTTCTAAATCGTATAATTGTTCCATTATTTGAAATCTGAATAATCTAAGTGCTCACCTTCTTCAATATCTCTTGTCGCGGTTTTACCTAATAAATTATTGTAATGTTCAGCCAAAATTTTACCCGTACCTGGTCGTTTTACCCAAATATTATTCTCTGATAATATTTCGCCAGACTTAATATTGGCTATGGTACATACTGTTGCAAAAGCAAAGTCTATAGTTACTTTTTCTTCTGCGGCTGGTTGTTTTGTACCACCACGCATAGACCATATTTCTTGGCTACCGGCAACCAACTGCCTGCAAGCATGCTCATCCATACTACAAACAATATCTGGACCTTGTCTTTTCATGTGGTCTGTAAAATGACGCTCTAAAATGGAGGCTCCTAATGCCACTGCACCTAAACACGCATTATTGTTGAGCGTGTGGTCACTTAGCCCAAAAACATTATCTGGGAAAGCTTTGTGCAACTCTATCATTGCTCCATAACGCACCAGATGTGTAGGCGTAGGATATAAATTGGTAGTATGTAGTAATGCGAGTGGTGTTTTGTGTTTGTTGAAAATGTTCACTGCTTTTTGTACACTCTCAATGGTATTCATTCCGGTACTCATAATTACAGGTTTACCAAATTTAGCAATGTGTTCTAAAAGTGGGTAGTTATTACATTCTCCCGAACCAATTTTATATGCAGGAACATCAAACTTTTTTAATCGTTCTGCGGCAGCTCTAGAGAATGGTGTTGAGATAAAAATCATGCCTTTACTTTCTACATAATTTTTTAGCTCTAACTCTTCATTTTCGTTAAGTGCGCAGCGCTCCATAATTTCGTATATAGACACATCTGCATTACCAGGAATTACTGATTTTGCAGCTTTGCTCATTTCATCTTCTACAATGTGTGTTTGGTGCTTTACCATCTCTGCACCTGCTCTATGTGCTGCATCAACCATTTCTTTGGCTACTGACAAAGCGCCTTCGTGGTTAATCCCTATTTCTGCAATTACCAATGGAGGATAATCTCTTCCTATTTTTCTTCCTGCTATTTCTATAAATGGATTATTTGTCATTATAAGTGTTTAATATGTACTTGGCATACTCCAAATCCTCTAATGTATCAATATCTACTTCTGCAAATTTATGATTTACTTCTAGCGGATACGACGTTTCATCAAAGATAATATCCCTTTTTATCAACTCCTTACTGGTGATGTATAATAGGCCGTTTTCGTAGTACAAAGGTTCTAAATCCTGACTTCGTTGACCAAATGTATAATTAAACGGAATAAAGTTACCGTTGTTAATCTTACCAAGCTTTTTGTAATCCCTACTTACAGTAAATAAACTGGTAAGATTGTTTTGTGTATAGATGCTATAAGCATCTTTTAATAAGGATTTTGGTCGTAATGGATTGGTTGGTTGTAGTAGTATTACATCTGTAAACTGTTCTTTTAAAAACTCTAATGCATGTTTAAGCACTGATACTGTTGTTGAATCATCTAGCGCTAACGCTTTTGGTCTGTCTATAATTTTAGCTCCATAGTCTTTAGCGATTGTCTTTATTTGGGCATCGTCCGTAGAAACGTAAATGTGTTTTATGTTGTAGTGTTGTGCATATTTTATACTATGGGCAATTAGTGGTATACTGCCAAAAGGTAATATGTTTTTATTGGCCAAACGTTTAGATCCGCCTCTGGCAGGGATTATCGCAACTACATTTTTTAATACATTACTCATGCTTTTCTTTTTGCTTCTATACGTTTTCTATGAGCATACTTAACTTTTGTATTGAGTTTTTCCTTTAAATAGTGCACATAATTTTTTAGTGATGGGTTAATAAAAATGACGCGGCCTCCACCCATCCAGTGCGATTTAATAAATGGGCTGTAGTCTCTATTCTTTTCTACGCTTATTACATCTACCGCTATGGCTTTAGGAAATAGTTTCATAATCTTGTCGAATTGATTTTTACGGCATCCTTCTACAAACAATATCGTATCTTTTTTAACCAAAGTCTCCAAAGCCAATAAGTCTGTATCTCCTCCATCGATTATAATGAGGTCGAACTTATTATTGTTAATTTCGTTTACATTATCGTAAATCTTAATATCCTTATAAAACTTGGTGTTAGTCTTTAAGGCATTTAAGCAGAATGCATTGGGTTCGGTTCCTACGTAAGTGATGGGCTTACCTATACTATTGTAATAATAAAGCAATGTATCTGCTATACAGCCAATGCCAAGACCAATTTCTAAAACTGATTTTATATGATACGTTTTACAGAGATTTAAAAGTATATATAATGCATATTCTCCTGAAATATGATCACAGCCCTCATACTGACAAAATTCGTAAAATTTATGTTTTGCGATTTCTAGTTCTTTACCTGGCCTAAGTTTTATCATGATAATTATTTAATAAGTGTTTACTGTCCTAGACCTTAAAAGGGCAAACCGATAGTAATTTGTCTTGTAATGTACTAATATGTCTTTTTTCTGGCAAATTAGGATAGGTTTCAAACATACGCAACGCGTCTTCAACTTTAGGTTTTGTTGTTACTCTGCAAGGTTTATAAAGCGATAAATTTACAGACTCAAAGTAGTCTTGAAATTTAATACCATCACCAAATAGTTTATCTGAAAACTCTACCCAAACTGCTGGAATTCCATAAGCATGCGACACTATTAAACCATGGAGTGAAGACGATAAAACACGCTCGCATTGCAAAAACATATCTGTTGTAGCCTCTATGGATTGGGTCATTAAATCAATAATGCATACTGTAGCATCGTCTTTATACAACGTTTTCACAAATTCGTAGTCGGTGTAATGTGGCACTATTCCTAACTTGTACTTTTTTTTGATCGTTGGATTGTAATATTTTGGCAGTAGCAAAGCAGGATCGCCATAAACTTCTGGAACTTCGTATCCTTGTTTCAATAAGTTTTTTCGGGTTTGAGGACCTCTTACTGCCAAAAACTTAGCCGACCTAACTTTTTGATCTTTTTGAATAATACCGCTTCCCCAAACGACACATTTAGAGTTTACATTTGCCAATATGCTACCAATGGTAACATAAATGGGCTGAACATAATCTAACAAATGCCTCTTCTTTGGATGTACCCATATTATGGTCTTACCCGAGATTTTCTCTGCCAAGTATTTTCCCATTACATCTCCATAATTCTCATTTTGCTTACCCATTAATTGAGGCTCGCTCCACCAAAATAAGCGTATGTTCTTAGATTTAATCATTAGTTGGTTTGAGTTGTATTGTAAAGTGAATACGGTTTAAATCTTTAGCAATTGAGTAGGCATAATTATGATTGTAATAGTGATATAAAATTTTCTGAAGGATTAAGTCGTTAACTGCCTTCATGGTAATATATGGTTGAGACTGTTTGCCAAGCAATTTCTTTAATTGGTATTTAAAGCTTGCGTAATAAGGGTCTTCGGTTATAACAACACTTACTATTTTATTTTTGTATCCATTAAGTTCTTCTCCAAAAAAATGATCTACATGAGACTTAATATTAGAAATTTCTCTAATGACCTCCGGATTATTTAAAAGCAGTGCATCTTCTTCTGTATAGCAAATGCCCCAATTATCTGTATTTACAATTGTTGTTTGCTGCTCTTTGTGCAACAAATAATGACGTTGGTTTAACCGCATTATATTATTGAGACGCGGTAGTTTTGTTAGTTGATTATCTTTCTTTTTGGGATATCTGGGATGCCATTGGTGATATAGTAACACATCTTTTATGCTATTGTTTTTAGCTCCAAATGTTGTTAGGCGTAGGTTTAAATCCTCGTCCTCAGACCCATAAAAATGGAAAAACTCGTCTAATCCTCTTATACTTGTTAAATCTGCTTTTGAAAAAAGACCAATACCAAAGGTATCGCCTTCAAAAGACACTTTAACAGAATTTAAGTTGAGTTGTAATTGTTGCTTTTGGGTTTCTTGCTGAGATAAGTAGCCAATTCTAAACAATGAAAATGATTGTGGTTGGGCATGCTTTAAGACCGTTTCTATAAAATTTTCATTAAATAAAATATCGACATCTGCCGTTATAATATAGTTGCTTTCAGCTTTTCTTATTCCAAAGTTTAGGGTTTTGCTCTTATTCCATAATAAGCCTTTGTGACCAACATAGTAATAGGTTGCAAATTTGTATTTGTCTACAATATCTTTAATGGGTTTTGCAAAGTGCTCTTGGCTTCCGTAATCAACAAAGATGACCTCGAAATCTTTGATAGTTTGCAGCTTTAGAGACAACAAGCTAGAATTAACGCGCTTACCGTCTCGATCTCTGTAAGGAAAAATTATTGTAACCTTTTTATTACTCATTATGATTTTAAGACATACATGGTTAACAGTTAACTTATAAATTGTTTAGAGTTATTAATAATACTATTCATTCCTTCAATCCACTTTTCTTTTGTATAACAGTCTATTTTAGGTGCCAAGTAATTTTCTTTACTACCTAAATAAGCCTCTATAGCAGCAATCCATTCTTCAATAAAATGTGGGTTTTCTATCAATGTCCCTAACTTACCGTGCTGCAATACTTCTGGCACTCCACCCAAAGCCGAGGCAATACAATAATTGCCGCTATGTAACGCTTCTATCAGGCTCATTCCGAAGCCTTCGTGACATAGTGTTGGAAACAAATAACAATCTGATGTTTGGTAATACTCTGGTAAATCATCATTTGGGATTTTACCAAAAAAGCGCACACGATCTATACTTTTTTGTCGTTTTGCCCCTACAACCCATAACTCTATGGCACTGTGCTTTTTTATGAGTTGTTTCCAAACCTTAAGTATTACATCTAAGCCCTTTTTAGGACGGTCTTGAGCGCACCAAAGAAAAACTGTTTTGTTCTCTACTGAATGCTTACGTTTTAACTCTAACTTCTTTTCTACACTAAGGCTATAAAATTTAGAGTTGTCTATGCCATTATGCAACACTGAAAACAAGCAAGGTAAAATGGTGTAATAGTTTTTGTGCGCTCCGTAAGATGCCTGTGTTAAGACTACCATTTCATCAATAAACTCAAAAAACCATCGGCTTCTTGGATTTCCTAAAAACGGTGGATAGCCATGATAAAAAAACTGAATATACAGTTGGTCTCTAAGGTTTGGTTGTTCTAAGAGATTGGTATACAAAGCCTCTGCAAAGCCAAAATTATCTACAATTTGTATAATGTACGTTTCATTAGGTTTTATGTGCTCTAACAACGCATCTACATAGTTTTGGTGCGGTTTTTTCTTAAGCTTCTTTTTTAGTTTTGTGGTTATTGTATTAGGTACTATACAGTACGCTACGTTTTTAAATCTAGTCTTTGGTTCTTCACATACAATGGTGTCTATTAAAACATTGTCCGCCTCAAAATAGTTTTTGTACATCGTTGTCCAACTTCCTATGTCGTGGTAAGGTAATGGGTTTTGGGAAACTAGAATAACCTTAGGCATTGATACTTTTTTAATTTGTTCTTTGCTTTGCAAAGGTATAGGTAGACAACGAACTGTCGTTATATATATTTTGAGTTTAAAATTATACTTTTTTTATTAAAGTTTAAATAACCTGTAACCTTTTCCTGTAAATAAATATACAATAGGAGCTATAAATATGACTCTGGCTAACTTTAGTTTATATCGAGATTTTAAAAAGATACGACATAGGCCTTTTAATGTGAAAAATGCAGTATTGTAATATTTAAAATCTAAAGCATCTTTTACTGTGGTACATAAGGTTTGTAGTAAGATGTGTTCTCTTTCAGGGTTGAGTAGCTTTTTTTTATAATATGTAGTATAAATCTTAAACCTAGACGCTGCTGTAGATCGTATTTTAACCTCTGGAGGGTTGGTGTTTTTTCGCTCGCTGTGGCCACGAGCAAGGTAGGTCACCTTATCTATTATCGTATAGGACAGTGTATCGGATAGCATTTTTAAATGAAATGTCCACTCCTGCGAACTTGCCAAAGACTCATCAAAAGGGTTTACAGGCAGTTTTGATTTTTGCCAAACAATACAACCTGTTTGCCATAAGGTTTTATTGCCCATCATCTCGGCAATTAAATCAGATTTAGGAAAGATATTAGACCAATGATGTTCTATCTCTAATGTCCTATCATTAAAAACCCTAGCTTTACTTACTGATGCCACAATGCGTTTAGCCATGTGTGTCCTAAGGTGCAACTCTAAATGCTCTGGTGTTAATTTATCGTCACTATCTACCCAATTAACAAGCTGGCCTTTACTTTTTTCTAAACCAAAATTTCTAGCAGCATTACCTCCTTTAGGTCTATCTTTTGGTCTATTGTATAATTGTATTCTAGAATCTTTTTGCACATAGCCTTTAACCACTGTCTCTGTATTATCTGTACTACCATCATCTACCACTATACATTCCCAATGAGTATAAGTTTGTGCCATAATGGACTCCAGAGTATCACCAATAATATCAGCCCTGTTATAGGCTGGGATTATTATGGAAATATCGATACTCAAACTCATACCAAAAAGACTAATAATTATTAAAGATTAAATCCATATTAGTTTTAAGATTAAATCTTTGTCTAACAAACTCTTCAGCATTTTTACCCATTTCCTTTCTTAACCCTTCATTATCTATCAAAATTTTTATTGCTTTTGAAAATGATGCAATATCTTTATCTTCAACTAAAAAGCCCGTTTTACTCTCAATTATGGTATCCTTTATGCCTCCAGAGTTAAATGCAACCACAGGAACACCCATTGACTGTGCCTCAGCTGTGACTTGACCCTGCGCTTCTGCTCTTCCTGTTATATCTACAGTTGATGGCATAAGAAAAATATCCGTTTTTTCTAATAAATTTTTAATTTCTATTTGATCTCTGTGTCCTAAAAGTTTTATACTATCTTCTATCCCTAAACGGGTTATAAGATTATCTAACTTATCATAAAGTTTTCCATTTCCGACTATATTATACTTCACTTTATATCCTTGCTTAACTAGTTCACTAATAGACATTATTGCGTACTCATGTCCTTTTAATTCAATTAAACGACCTATAGATAACAATGTAATTGTCCCTTCCTCATGCTGAGAGTAATTTATATTAGCTTTAAAATAATTTACATCTACACCCATTGGGATAATAATAACCTTATTCTTTGGACAACCTAGTTTTTTTAATTTTTCATTTAAGTAATTGGAATTTACAGTTATTAGGTCTGCATATTTAAATACTTCACTATACTGTTTTTTTTTAGCATTATACTCAACGTCATCGAGCCAGTGTGCATCTATGCCATGAAATGTAATTATAACCTTTGATTGTATAACACCTAAACTTTTCAACTTAATGATATCAAAACTGGCATGGCCAAAATGAATATGAAATGTATCCGTTTTTTTAAATTTTTTAAAAAATTGAATTTGAAATGGTAGTAGAGTATATCTTTTACGAAATGATAAGTTTTTAGCCTTTATTATATAATTGTAAAATAAAAAATTAAGCTTTACAAGGCTCAATAGTTTAAGAAAAATATTAGTTGGGATATTATAATCAATCGCATTGACTCTTTGATGCAACTTATATTTTGAAAACAAATCTTCTTGAGACGAATTGCTTGGTTTTAAATAATTATAAGTCAATATACCCACATCAAAACCTTTTTCAATAGCAGCTGTAATCTGATTAACTATAAATGTCTCAGATTTGTGAGGAAAAGATTTAGTAAGATATATTATCGACTTCACTTAAATTTAATTTATATAATTCCAGATTAATATGAATGGTCTATAATTACTAGTGATAATTATGTTTAATTTTTGAAGATTTTATCAGGGTGTTAAATTTTAATTGATTCTCATAGTTAAGAAATTTCTTCCAAGCATCTTTAGTACCACTATTAGGCAATAAACCTAATGGTTTCTCTATTAAGCATAGTTCTTCGGGCAACAATAATTTCTCCTTTTTAAAAAACTTTCTATGTATTTCAGTATATACTTTACATGGATTATCTATTAAATCCTCGTACTTTACAAGTAATAAATTATTATCTGCTTCGGCTAAATCAAACCAACTATTTATATGAACAAGCCAGTGCTCAAAAATCGTTAAGCTTTTAGATGACTTTATTGATGGTGTACCATACCAATCAATCGGTTTCTGTAAAAATTCATTGAAATCTAATTTGGAATCCTCTTTATTTAAAAAATTTGGTGTTTTCCATACAGAATATGCCACGGCTCTACCATCTCTATAGATATAGATCTTAGGCAATTTGTTTTTATTGTGATATGCAAACAAATGATTTCCAAACAGCTTCCCATATGGGTTACCATCTTTTTTATTCTTTCGGTTAGACCAATGTCCCCAAACTACTTCCTTTAAATTTAAATCTTTATTATTATAAAAATTTTTGGCTAAAAAAGCCTCCAAGAAATGCGTACCAGATCTTGGGTGAGAATAGACTTTTACTAATGGTTTCTCTTTAAGCAATACACGCTTTACTTTTTTAGCTATGGAATTCATATTATATAGTATTAGTATTCCATTAGTTTAATTTCGCGTGCCCAAATTGTACTTATTAAATCCTTTTCTTCTTCAGAAAGAACTTCATCAAAAGGTCGTTTATCTTTTCTAAATTGCGATTTTAGTTTTGTCTTAGGTAGTTCTATTTTTTGTTGAAGACCTATTTTTTTTGCTATTGTATCTAATGCTGTTGGAATATCTTCATATTTAAAAATATCATCAACAGCGACAATATTGTTTACGGTATACTGATCGTAACCTTTTATAATTTTTAACCCTCCTTGAGCTATAAACTTTTTAAGTGATGTCCATCTTTCATATCCACCTTCGTGAAAAAATAAGGATATTGCTTTTTCATAAGGATTTCTTTCAAAACAAAATTTATAATAATCCTTAAAAATTTTATCGCCTATTACTGGTATTAATTCTTCGCAAGAGATGTGATTATAGAGTTCTCTACGTTTTCCTTTAAGAACCAAATCTACAATATCACTCTTAGAATATTTAACAAAAGGAACCTTATAATTTCTTGGCCCTAAATAGCCTAAGGATTGTCTTACTTTTTCATCGTTTTTAGATATTGGAGTAATTATATCTTCTTCACTACATAGTGATGAAAGTGCAATTTCTATAGAGGTACTTGCAGTTTTCTGTGTTTTAAAAAAAATGAACTTGTATTTATGACAAACTAACATCTATAAGCTTATTTAAGTACTCTAAATTTATGCTCAACAAGAACTCCTTCTTTAGAAAACTGCTCTCTTCCAGAGTTAAAAAAGTCACCACCAATTAAGTTAAAATCTACTGCTTTCTCAAGATCGTCTTCTAATCCATTTTCCGAAAAACATGTAAGTTGTATGGTATAGTTTCCATTTGGTAGCGGTAGTTTTTCTATAGTATATTCAACAATACCTTTATCTGTTTTTTCTAAATTTAGGGTAACTGTATCAATAAAATAATTATTTAGCAAAAAACGAATTTGTCCTTTACTATCTATAAAACGCACCCTTACTTTAGCATCAATAATAGTTTTTTTAGTGGAAAATTCAATTCTAAAACGATATAACTCACCAGAAAGTAAATTAAGGTGCTTTTCATTTGCTTCATTAAGTATAGATATCCCTTTAAATAGAAAATCACCTAGTCCCTTTCTGTCTTTTCGCTCTAAAAGATTATCTATGATTTCTCGGTTACTATCAGATAAATAAAAACTTACAGCATCTTGAGTACTACCATTATATGCTACTTTTCCGTGCTCTAGCACAATAGCTCTTGTACACAAACTCTTTACCGCAGCCATATTATGACTCACAAACAACACCGTTCTACCGTCACTATTAGAGATATCTTGCATTTTGCCTATGGCTTTTTTCTGAAATTCAGCATCACCAACTGCCAATACCTCATCTACTACCAAAATATCGGGTTCTAAATGCGCTGCCACGGCAAATGCCAAACGTACTTTCATACCAGAGCTGTAGCGTTTTACTGGCGTATCTACATATCTTACACAGCCCGAAAATTCGATGATTTCGTCTATTTTAGATGTTATCTCTGCTTTGGTCATTCCTAAAATAGCACCATTTAAGTAGATGTTTTCTCTACCAGTCATCTCAGGGTGAAACCCTGTCCCTACTTCTAACAACGAGGCTATACGTCCTTTGGTCTTTATCTCACCAACTGTTGGTGAGGTTACTCTAGACAGAATCTTAAGTAAGGTAGATTTTCCTGCACCATTCTTGCCTATAATACCTAAAACCTCACCTTTTTTAACATCAAAAGAGATGTCTTTTAATGCCCAGACATATTCTGAGTTTCCTTTTGCACTTCTATCGTTAGCTTCACCAATTTTTAGATAAGGATCTTCTTTGCCTCTCACTCTGCTCCACCATCTGTTAAGATCATGGCTAATAGTGCCTGTACCAACCAATCCTAGTCGGTATTGCTTAGCAACATTTTCTACTTTTAAAATAACATTAGAGCTCATTATATGGTGTCTATAAAGCTTTTTTCGGTTTTATTAAATATAGCCAATCCTACGATAAAGATTAAACAACTAATGATGATAGCATATGCTATTTTATATATATCTAAAGGATCGGTACCTAATACCATACCTCTAAACGATTCTATAATTATGGCTATTGGGTTCCACTCTATTAACCAATAATAGTTTGGTAGTTTGGCCTTAAAATAAGACATTGGATACATTACGGCAGAGCCATACATAAGTAATTGCACACCAAACTGAACTAAAAATGTAAGATCTCTGTATTTGGTTGTCATTGAGGATATAATCATTCCTATACCTAATCCCAACAAAGCCATAAAAAGTATTAAAACGGGAAAACCTATAATATCTACGCTTGGCGAAATATTAAACTTTGGTGTGTGAAACTGTATGTAGTAAATGTAAAATCCTGTTAAGACCAGGAGCTGAATGCCAAATTTTAACAAGTTAGACACCACCACAGACATTGGCATAATAACTCTTGGAAAATAGACCTTACCAAAAATATTTTCATTCTTTTTAAAGGTATCGCTCGTACCTACAAGACATTCTTTAAAGTAATTCCAAGCTGTAATTCCCGCTAGGTTAAACAAAAAGTTAGGAATTCCGTTACCTGTTGGTATATCTGCTAAATTATTAAATATTAGTGTAAATATTAAGGATGTAAATAAGGGCTGAATGAGATACCATAGTGGCCCTAAAATGGTTTGTTTGTATAGTGTAATGATATCTCGCTTTACAAACAAAACCAGCAAATCTTTATAGCGCCAAATCTCCCTGAAATTAAAATCTATTAATTTCTTTTGCGAATTAATAATATATAGCCAACGCTCTTCGGCGGTTTTCAATTTATAATAATTTTAGGCTAATATAAGAAATGAAATAAAGGTAAGTAAGTATAATACTAGGCTTTTTCTAAACTGTAAATTTTATAATGGGTTTTCATTTTTTGTATGCCTTCATCTAGCGATATTAAGTCGCGTCCTAGAAGCGTTTTCATCTTGGAAATGTCTGGACACCTTCTGTTCATATCGCCTTCTTTAAGGGCAGGAAGGAATATAATTTCAGATTTAGAATTAGTAATCTTAATTACTTTTTTTGCCAATTCTAAAATACTGATTTCATTATCGTTACCGACGTTTAAAACTTCATTGATGTATACATTATCATACAAAGCTCTTACACAAGTATCTACGTTATCGTCTATGTAACAAAATGATCTTGTCTGATGGCCGTGTCCGTTTATAGGTATAGGTTGGTTATTTAGTGCCAACCTCATAAATCTTGGCATTACAAAATCTATACTTTGAGCAGGTCCATAGGTGTTAAAAAACCTAAAAATGGTATAGTCTAGCCCATATTCTTCTTTGTAAGATTTAAAAAAAGCCTCACCTACATTTTTAACAATAGCGTACGGAAGTCTGGAATTTAAAGGTGTTGTTTTTTCATTCTGAGGAATTTCGAACGGCTCACCATAAACTTCAGAAGAACTCGAATAAAATACGCGCTTTACACCAGAGTTTTTAGATAGAGAAAGAATGTTTTTAATACCTTCAATATCATTAAGTACATCGATAGGATTTTTTAACGTTCTCTCAACACCAACAACGGCAGCATAATGAAAAACATACTCAAACTTATAGGTTGCAAAAATTGAAATGATGTCGTTATAATCATTAACATCAGCTCTAATAAACTTTACATTACTCTTTAAGGGAACTTTTGAGATTTTTCCTGTTGAGAGATTGTCTATAATAACAACATTGACATTGTTATTAAGAGCAAGCTTAGCAGCTAAAGCACTGCCCAATTGACCTGCACCTCCCGTAACTAAAATATTTGTCATTAATAATGGATTAATATTAAATACTTATATATTTAGGGAATATATTAGACTTAAATGGTTAACTAGCAGTTAAATATATAATTTTTTTTAAGGAAATAGCAGTAACCAATGCTAATTTTTAGTTATTAAAATAATCCCACGTAATTTTTAAACCTTCTCTTACGGTGTATTGTGGTTTATAACCTAGTAAATTTTGAGCTTTTGATATGTCTGCCAGAGAATCTCTTACATCGCCTTGTCTTGGTGGTCCATAAACTGCTTTTAGTTCTGATTCTGCTGCAGATTTTAAAGAATCCCATAAGTAATTAACGGTAATGCGTTCTCCACAAGCTACATTAAAGAC
This sequence comes from Winogradskyella sp. J14-2, assembly GCF_001971725.1. Lineage (NCBI taxonomy): Bacteria > Pseudomonadati > Bacteroidota > Flavobacteriia > Flavobacteriales > Flavobacteriaceae > Winogradskyella > Winogradskyella sp. J14-2. The sequence goes on from NZ_CP019388.1 coordinate 894,587, forward strand.
CTCGTTTGCAGCGTCTCTGGGTGCAAAGAATCCTCTTATATTGGCCTGTACAGCATTATCTACAAAGGTAAAATCTCGAGTCTGCTCACCATCACCATTTATTTTAGACGGCTTATTGTCTTTTAACGCTTGCATAAAGAGTGGTATCACCGCTGCGTAGGCACCATTAGGGCTTTGCTTTGGACCAAATACATTAAAGTATCGCAACCCAATAACATCGGTTCCGTATGTTTTGCCAAAGACGTCTGCATACAACTCGTTAACATACTTTGTTACAGCATAAGGTGACAATGGTTTTCCTATTGTATCTTCAACTTTTGGTAAGCTTTTACTGTCTCCATAGGTAGAACTTGATGCCGCATACACCATACGCTTTACGGTAGTACTATCTTTTACTGCGATTAGCATATTTAAAAAGCCTGAAATATTGACTTCGTTGGAAGTTGCTGGGTCATTAATAGAACGCGGCACAGAACCTAAGGCAGCTTGATGCGTTACATAGTCTATACCTTCCATCGCTTTTTTGCAGGCACCTAAATCTCTAATATCTCCTTCTAATAACTCAAAAGAAGGGTTGTCCATAAACTCAGTTAAGTTTTCGCGATAACCGTTAGAAAAATTATCTAATACCCTAACTTTTTTTGCTCCATATTTTAGTAAATATTCTACAATATTTGAGCCTATAAAACCAGCTCCTCCTGTAACTAAAAAACTTAATTTTGATAAATCTTGGTTGTGGTATTGATTTGAGTACATGATCTAGGTTAGTTTTTAGTATTTATAAACGAGCATCTACTGAATGGATTGGCAATAAAGATTTAACATCAAATACAACGCATTTATCAGACTTGAGATTATCCATAGATAATTCTAAAAACTCATTATGAGATACTGCCAAAATGATGGCATCGTAATTAGATTGTAAATCATTAAGAGAAGATTTTAAATCTAGATTATACTCGTACTTTACTTCTTCTGTCGAAGCCCATGGATCGTAAACGTCTACGTTGACATGGTAAGATTGTAACTCTTCAATAATATCAATAACTCTAGAGTTTCTAATATCTGGGCAGTTTTCTTTAAAGGTAATACCTAACACCAAAGCATTAGATCCCTTGATTGTAGCACCTTTATTAATCATCATTTTAACTGTTTCTGTCGCTACATAGCCTCCCATACTGTCATTCATTTTACGACCTGCTAAAATAATTTCAGGATTATAACCAGATTCAATAGCTTTTTGCGCCAAATAATAAGGATCTACGCCAATGCAATGTCCGCCAACTAAGCCTGGTGAAAATTTTAAAAAATTCCACTTTGTACCAGCTGCTTCTAACACAGCTTTTGTATCTATCTTTAACAATCTAAATATTTTTGACAGTTCATTAACAAACGCAATATTGATATCGCGTTGAGAATTTTCAATAACTTTTGCTGCTTCAGCGACTTTAATTGAAGGTGCTAAATGTGTGCCTGCGGTTATTACTTTTTTATAAAGTTGATCTATTTTTTCTGCAATCTCTGGTGTAGAACCCGAAGTTACTTTTAGGATTTTGGTAACAGTGTGTTTTTTATCTCCTGGATTAATGCGCTCGGGTGAGTAACCTGCATAAAAATCTTTATTAAAGGTAAGGCCTGACACTTTTTCTAAAACAGGAATACAGATATCTTCAGTTGCTCCTGGATATACCGTAGATTCGTATATAACGATATCATTACTTGCTAAAACCGTCCCAACAGTTTCACTAGCCTTAATAAGTGGTGTAAAAACAGGGCGCTTAAGCTCGTCTGTTGGAGTTGGTACTGTTACTATGTATATATTTGCTACCGAAAGCGCATCGACATTATCGGTAATATATAACCCCTTATTGGCATCTAGATCTGAAGTTAATACAGATTGAAGATTAGCATTATCCACCTCTAGCGTTTTGTCTACTCCAGAATTTAATTCATTGATTCGTTGTTTGTTAATATCAAAACCAACAACAAAAAATTGTTTAGCAAACTCTACAGCGAGAGGTAGACCAACATATCCTAAACCTATGATTGCGATTTTATCTTCAGAATGTGTCATTTGTTTAAAGTAGATTTTATTATGAGTTTCAAATCTAAATAAAAACTGTAGTTCTTAACGTAGTTTTTATTGATTTTCACTTTATCTACCCAAATAATCGTTCTATTGTAATGGTCTGGGTCTTTTTGCCGTTCTAATACACGCTCTTCGTCTTTATATTTTAGAGTTGCTTCACCTGTTATACCTGGCTTAACCAACAATATAATTCTGTCATCTCCTTCTAATTCATCAGCAAAACCTTGGACGTCTGGTCTTGGCCCTACAAAACTCATGTCGCCCTTAAGCACATTAAACAATTGTGGGAGTTCATCTAGTTTGCTTTGTCTTAAAAATTTACCAAAAGCGGTTGCACTTTTGTTTAAATGACCCAGTTGATGTTCTTCTTCTTTAAGGGTTCGTATCTTATAAATATTAAATAATTTACCTTTTTGACCTACCCTTTTTTGTGTAAAAACACCATACTTTTTTGTATCTATTGTGGCGATACCTACCAAGATAAAAATAGGTATAATGGAAAGCGGTAAAAGCAACAAAACCAATAGAACATCAAATAATCGTTTTGTCCTAAGTTGCTTTTTAGTAATCAAAATCTAAAATATTAAAGCGGTTACAAACGTCTTAAGAAGTTTTTAACCTTCTTTAAAAAAGATAGGTTCTCTTTTTCGTGATATGCATTACCGTAGGCACCATAGCCATAGCCATAACCATAACCGTAGCCGTAGCCATAGCCATAGTTATGATTACTCTTGTGTTTATAGAAATTAAGCACAAAGCTTATGTTTTTTAATTCTCCGGTTTTATACTTAGCATTAACCAATTGTAACATACCTTTTTTGGTATAATCTAACCTAACCATAAAAATAGTAGCATCTGCATATTGGGTTAATTCTAATGCATCTGTTACCAAGCCTAATGGTGGTGTATCTAAAATGATAATATCGTATTGACTTTTTAAGATGGCTATCAGCGCTTTTAGGTTATCTCCCATTAATAACTCTGATGGGTTTGGTGGTATAGGTCCCGATGTTATTAAATCTAGATTTTCTATATGAGTGTTGGTTATAATGTCCTCTAAGCTACTATCGCCTATTAGATAGTTTACAATACCTTTTTCGTTTGTGATATTAAAGTCATCAAAGATTTTTGGCTTACGTAAATCTAAACCGAGTAGTATTGTTTTTTTTCCGGAGAGTGCGTAGACGGTAGCTATGTTTATTGATGTAAATGTTTTACCCTCGCCACTAACCGATGAGGTAATCATTAGCGTATTTGCTCTCGTATCTGATGGATTATTTTTAAATATAAATTGCAGACTAGATCTTATAGCTCTAAACGATTCTGCTACAGCCGATTTTGGTTTTTCATAGGCCACCAAATTGTTTTTGTAACGGTATTTACCAATAAGGCCTAAAATTGGGATTTTAGACATTTTCATTATCTCATCAGAACCGTGTATTGTACTATCTAGCAGATAGATAACAAAAATTAAAAACATTGGTGTAAAAAAACCAACCATTAAAGCCATCATATAATTAAGTGACTTTTTTGGTCCTATAGGTGCATTACCAATATCTTTTGCTTCATCTATTACAGTAATATCAGATACATTTGCTGCTTTTACGATAGCGGCTTCCCCTCGCTTTGCCTGATAAATATCGTAAGCCTCTCTGCTTAAGTCTAACTTACGTTGAATTTTTAGATATTCTTGTTGGTCTTTAGGCAAACCTAACAGCTCTGCTTCAATGGCAGCAATCTTATTGTTAATTGTATTGAGTTGCAGCCTTATAGTATTTTTTGTTACATCGATAGCTTCTAAAAGTACATTTTTCTCTGTATCAATACGTCTATCCAACTCATCAAATAAAACCGACCCTTCTTTAGTGGAGTATTCAAGGTTTTTTCGCTCTACGGATAATCCAATGATTTTACTCACACCCGATAAAATATTTACTTCTTCAATACCAACAGTTGATGGAGCTGCGATTTGACTGTAGTCACTTCTATTGCGCAAATAAGTTTCTAAATTATTGAGATAGTTTAGTTTAGATTCTTCAATTAACTTTTCTTTATCGTATTCTTTAAGCTGGGTAGATTTTTGAAAAATTTCCTCTTCTACGTTAAATACTTTATTGTCTTTTCTAAAGGCATTCATTTCATCCGTCACTGCCCTGAGTTTGTTGTCCACAGCATTTAGACTACTATCTATAAATTTTATGGTATTTGTAGCATACAAATTTTTGCGCTCTAATTCAGTTCTTCTCAAAATGGCAGAGGTAGCGTTTATGTAATCTACTATTTTAGATTTGTTTTTACCTACGAGCGATAATTTGAGAACAGATGAAGCCTCTTTTGATGCTGGTGCTATTTGAATAGCTGACCTGTAACTGTTAACAACCGAATCAAAATTTAGATACTTTACAAAATATGTGTTTCCAGCTACACTACTAGATTCGGGTTTTAAATTAACAACACCATTAAACACAGGAAGGCTAACTTGCTCACCAAACTTATACTTTGCGCTATATTTACCAGGTGTAATTGATACAGCTACTTTTTCTTTAGTTTCAAAAACTTGGCATGTTGCCCTACCGGTTTCAAATTCATAAAAGAGTTCGTAGGTATCTTTATTTAAAATCTTAATTCCAATACGTTTTCCTAGTACCTGAGGTTTAGTTTTATCTGTTTCAACAACAAAAGGAGCGTCTTTATATATGTCTATTAAATTGTACTTACCTTCTCTTAGGTACAGTTTGTAATATTCTAAGGAATCTACAACCAACTCGTTATGAGTTCTGGTTTTAACCTCAGTAATGATATTACCTACCTTACCAGAAACACCTCCCCAATTAAAAGAAATACTAGTGTTAGATGTAAAAAATGGGTTTTGATCATTCTCTACCGTAATTAGAGAATCTAATCTGTATATATTTTGTTTTCTAACATTGATGAAATATGCAACAATGAGAGCCACACCAATACAGAGCAAAACCAATTTCCAAAGATTTAAGGCTTTAAATAAAAACCCTTTAAAATCAAAACCTACACGTTGCGATTCTAATTCGTCAATATCTTCATAATCGTTGTAATCCATTGTCTATAATCTTGTAAAAAGTAAGAGCGTAGTTGCCGCTAACGAAACAATTGTGGCTATTGTAGAAATGGTAGACACTGCTGTTTCGCCAGTACCAATAGACTTTTGCTTTAAGGGTTTTACGTAAATCATATCGTTTGGCTGTATGTAGTAATAAGGTGATTTCATTACGTTGATGTCCGTTAAATCCAAGTGGTGTATTTTTTGCCCTTGTGGATATTGGCGTATAATTAAAACGTCTTTTTTATTGCCCGACAGCGGAATTTCCCCAGCATTTGCTATTGCTTCAAAAACATTAACACGCTCTTTAAACAAGGTAATTGTTCCAGGTTTGCCTATCTCACCGTTGGCGGTAAATCTAAGTCCTGCTAGCTTAACGGTTATAAAAATATTTGAAGTTTCTTTAAACTGCTCATCCAGTAACTTTGTCTTAATTTTTTCTTCTATCTCTGCTGTGGTATATCCTAAAACATTAAGGTCGCCAATAACTGGGATTCTTACATTTCCGTGCAAATCAACTGTAAATCCATCAAAATACGCGCGTTCTTCGCTGCTTGCATTAAGGTTACCCTCACCAGTGGGATTAAATATCTGTACATTATCCTGATCTAAAACCTTTATTCTAATATTCAAAATATCATCAACTTGTACACGATAAGGTTTTTGAATTTCAGACAAATTATAAGGTATCGTGTCATTTACTCCGTTGTCTTTATTCTGAAGGTATATTGTGTCTTTGTGCGGTATACATGACCAAATAAAAATGCAACTAAGGGCAATTATCAAAAGCTTAATGCTTCTCATAGATTTTATAGATGTTTACTGACAAATATAATGTATCACCTCCAATAACAAAACTATTAGGTTTCTTTTTGGTTTATTTCGTTCTTTGTAAAAAAAATTTAGCGTGAACTACCTCAACGTCGAAAATATATCAAAGTCTTATGGAGAGCTAGTGCTTTTTCGAGATTTATCATTTAGTATCCATAAAGATCAAAAAATTGCGTTTGTTGCAAAAAATGGAAGTGGAAAGACTTCCATACTAAACATATTGTCTGGAAAAGACACACCAGATGAAGGACAGGTGGTTATTAGAAACGGACTGCGCCTGGCGTTCTTGGATCAAGAGCCCGAATTAGACAATAAGCTTACTATTGAAGAAACCATCTTTGCTTCAGATATTCCAATACTAAAAGTCATTGAGGCTTACGAAAAAGCACTTAAAAATCCTGAAGATACTGAAGCTTATCAACTCGCTTTTGAAGCTATGGACAGAAACAACGCTTGGGAGTTTGAAACCCAATACCAACAAATTCTGTCGCAACTAAAATTAGATGACCTAAATCTTAAAGTTAGTGTACTTTCTGGCGGACAACGCAAACGTTTAGCACTTGCTCAAGCCCTATTAAGTAAACCCGATATTTTAATTTTAGATGAGCCAACAAACCATCTCGATCTAGAAATGATTGAATGGCTAGAAGATTACTTTGCAAAAACCCAACAAACCCTTTTTATGGTAACGCACGATCGCTACTTTTTAGAGCGTGTGTGCAACGAAATTATTGAGCTAGACCACGGACAATTGTATACCTACAAAGGCAATTATTCTTACTACCTCGAAAAGAAGGAATCTCGTATTGAGAGTGAAGCTACCGAAGTTGGAAAAGCCAAGCAGCTCTACAAAAAAGAACTCGACTGGATGCGTCGCCAACCTAAAGCACGTACCACAAAATCTAAGAGCAGAATTGATGACTTTTTTGAAATAAAAAAGAAAGCGCACCAACGCAGAAAAGACCACCAGGTACAGCTCGAAATTAATATGGAACGGCTTGGTAGTAAAATTATAGAGTTTCATAACGTCTCTAAAGCGTTTAAAGACAAGAAAATTCTGGAGGGTTTCGATTACACTTTTAAAAAAGGAGAACGCATAGGCATCATAGGCAAAAACGGAACCGGAAAATCAACTTTTCTTAATTTGCTTACTGGAGGTGTCAATGCAGACGGTGGAAAAATTGTTATCGGTGAAACCGTAAAAATTGGTTACTACACGCAAGGAGGCATCACAGTAAAGCCAGAACAAAAAGTCATTGATGTCATCCGCCAATATGGAGATTACATTCCTTTGGCCAAAGGAAGACAAATCAGTGCACAACAATTGTTAGAACGTTTCTTGTTTGATAGAAAAAAGCAATATGATTTTGTCGAAAAACTAAGTGGTGGCGAACAAAAACGTTTATATCTATGTACCGTTTTAATTCAGAATCCGAATGTTTTAATTCTTGATGAGCCAACGAATGATTTAGATATTGTAACACTAAATGTACTCGAAGATTTCCTTATGGATTTCCCAGGTGTGCTTTTAGTGGTATCGCACGACCGCTACTTTATGGATAAAATTGTAGACCATCTTTTTGTATTTAGAGGCGAAGGCGTTATTGAAGATTTTCCGGGTAATTACTCAGATTTTAGAGCTTATGACAGCAGTCTGCCAAAACAAGAAGAAACCACCGAAAAAACTGATAATACAAAAGTAATAAAGAAAAATGAAGCCACTAAACTTTCGTACAACGAACAAAAAGAATACAAGAATTTAGAGTCTAAAATTCGTTCGTTGGAATTAGACAAAAAAGCTATGGAAGCTAAATTCAATAATCCAGATTTATCACAAGACGATATCAACAAACTTTCTGAAGAATTGCAAGTCATAATTGACACTATTGAAGAGAAAGAACTACGCTGGTTTGAATTGGCTGAACGATTGGAAGAATAAAGATTTCTCGCAAAGACGCTAAGACGTTAAGCTAACTATACATCTTTGCGTCTCTGCTCCTTTGCGAGAGAACAAACACAGCAATGTACCAAATAATACAATACATAAAATTCCTTTTCAAAGCCACCAATCAACATGGTGTGCATTCTCCATTTGTATATAATTTTGTGACCAAATGTTTATATGACAAAAGAAGATATGAAGCCTATTCAAACCTAAAGAATTACAGAAACATTCTAAAAACCTCAAAAATTGAATTAGAAATTACAGATTTAGGCGAAGGCTCTAAAGTTTTAGATTCCGAAAAGCGAAAAGTCCGTGATATGGTAAAAACGTCGAGTAGCTCTATGAAAGAAGCAAAACTTTTATATCGAATTGCTCAATACTTCAAATTAAATACTGCCCTAGAATTAGGTACGTCTCTCGGAATGGGAACCTATGCTTTTGCTTTGGCAAACCCAAATTCAAAAATCATAACTATTGAAGGCTGTAAAAACACTTCAAATTTCACAGAATCAAACTTTATAGAAAATGTCTCCTTTATAAGAGGAGATTTTGCTTCAGTAATTCCAACTTTAAGAGAAAATTCTTTTGACTGTATTTACTTTGATGGTCATCACAATAAAGAAGCTACAATCCAATATTTTGAAGCACTTTTACCTAAAGCACATAACGACTCTGTCTTTATTTTTGACGACATCTATTGGTCAAAGGAAATGACTAAAGCTTGGGACTATATTAAGTCTCGCAATGCTGTTACAGTCACGGTAGATTGTTTCCATTTAGGATTCGTATTTTTTAGAAAAGAACAAGCTAAAGAACATTTTAAGATTAGATTGTAACAAGCCGACAACTTTAACGTCTTATTGACAAACTGATTTTTAAATTCTTTATCTTGCAGAGGATTTAAACAACCAACGGAATTTTATATGAGCGACAATGTCATTGAAATAAGAAGCATCATTAGAGATTTTAAATTAGGACAAGAAACTGTTCATGTTCTAAAAGGCATAGATTTAGACATAAAACGAGGCGAGTATGTAGCAATTATGGGACCATCTGGTTCTGGTAAATCTACCCTTATGAATCTTCTAGGCTGCTTAGACACACCAACAGCAGGATCTTACAATCTAAATGGTAAAGACGTTAGCCAAATGACAGACGATGAGCTTGCAGATATTAGAAATACCGAGATTGGTTTCGTTTTTCAAACCTTTAACCTTCTACCTAGAACCACGGCTTTAGATAACGTAGCCCTACCGATGGTTTATGCCGGCAAATCCAAAAAAGAACGTGTAGACAGAGCTTCTCAAGTGCTCGCAGATGTTGGTCTGGCCGATCGCATGGATCACAAACCTAATCAGCTTTCTGGTGGGCAAAGACAGCGTGTTGCCGTTGGCAGAGCCTTAGTAAACAAACCTTCTATTATCTTGGCTGATGAGCCTACAGGTAACCTAGACTCTAAAACCGGAACCGAAATTATGGCACTGTTCGATCAAATCCATGCTTCTGGCAACACCGTAATTATGGTAACGCACGAAGAAGACATCGCAGCACACGCCAAACGTGTTATTCGTTTACGTGATGGTATAATTGAAAGTGATACCTATAATTAGTGAGTAGTCAAGCTAAAAATTGCCTACATCCCAAAGAATTATTCCTTAGCTTCTCAATAATTAAACAAATACATACTTCAATAAATAAACACTTTAAATAATCAACTTTGCTAACTTTTTACTTTACAACTTTTAACTTGTAACTTTGTCTTTATGAAAGTATACACAAAAACAGGAGATAAAGGTACTACTGCCCTATTTGGAGGCACACGTGTTCCTAAACATCATATTCGTATAGAAAGTTACGGTACTATTGACGAGCTTAACTCGCACATAGGCCTTATAAGAGATCAAGACATTGACCAGTTGTACAAAAACACTCTAATGCATATTCAAGATCGGTTATTTACTGTTGGTGCCATTTTAGCAACCGATCCCGAAAAAGCCACTCTAAAAAATGGTGAGCAACGCTTAAAAATTCCAAAAATCTCTAATGATGATATAGAGCGTTTAGAAAAGGAAATGGATACAATGGAAGCGAGTTTGCCTCCAATGACGCATTTTGTGTTACCTGGTGGCCATCAAACTGTGTCATTCTGTCATATAGCACGTACAGTGTGCCGCAGAGCAGAACGCTTAGCCTCGCATCTTAATGACTTAGAGCCCTTTCAACCAGAAACTTTAATGTACATTAACCGTCTTTCTGACTACCTTTTTGTGTTGGCACGGAAGTTGTCACATGAGTTAAAAGCTGAAGAAATTAAGTGGATTCCTCAAAAAGAATCGTAAATATTATATGTCATTGCGAGCAACGCGTGGCAATCTATTCAGCATAGGATTATGACACCAAAGAAATAATCTAAAATAGTTGAAAACAACACGTTCTTTTTATTAATGAATAAATAATTTATTTTTTTCTTGAATAATTCAGCTAAAAAATTATTTTTGCAAAAAATTAAAACACACAACGCAAATGTATTGGACATTAGAATTAGCATCGTATTTAAGCGATGCACCTTGGCCAGCAACAAAAGATGAGCTTATAGACTATGCGATTAGAACCGGAGCACCTCTAGAAGTTGTAGAAAATTTACAATCAATTGAAGACGAAGGAGATTCCTACGATTCTATTGAAGAAATTTGGCCAGACTATCCAACAGATGAAGATTACCTCTGGAACGAGGACGAATATTAACATATAATATTATTATAAAAAAAGTCTCTTGCGTTAACTTAACTGAGAGACTTTTTTTATTTTCGGATGTTTTTTAAACATACCATAACTGTCATTTCGAGCGTAGTCGAGAAATCTCACCTTTTTTCCGAGCATCTCGACTACGCTCGATATGACAGAACAGAAACATAATATAAAACACAGGTTACCATAACCAACCTGAAACAAAACACATAAAATGGGCATATTAGATAAAGTACTAAAGGTATTTGTAGGAGATAAATCTAAACAAGACGTTAGTGCCATTAAACCAATCGTAGACAAAATAAAAACCTTTGAAAAAGCACTTGAAGCCTTATCGCATGATGAATTAAGAGCTAAAACTGCTGAATTCAAACAAAAAATAGCTGAAGCACGCCAACCACTTCTAGAAAGACAAAACGAGCTTTTAGCAAAAGCTGAAGACACAGAAGATATAGACGAGCGCGAAGACATCTACCAAGAAGCTGATAAAATAGAAGACGAAATTTATGAAGTAACAGAAGGTGTACTCAACGATATTTTACCAGAAGCCTTTGCTGTAGTTAAAGAAACTGCTAAGCGTTTTGTACACAATACTGAGATTCCAGTAACTGCTAATGCGTTCGACAGAGAAGTGTCTGGCGCAAAAGACTACGTTACTCTAGATGGTGACCAAGCCATTTGGGCCAATTCTTGGGATGCGGCTGGTAAACCCATTACTTGGGATATGATTCACTATGATGTACAGCTCATTGGTGGTATTGCAATGCACCAAGGAAAAATTGCAGAAATGCAAACTGGTGAAGGTAAAACCTTAGTAGCCACATTACCTGTTTATCTTAATGCACTTGCTGGAAAAGGTGTGCACCTTGTAACGGTAAACGATTACTTGGCAAAACGTGATAGCGCTTGGATGGCACCAATTTTTGAGTTTCATGGTATGAGTGTAGATTGTATAGATTATCACACGCCAAACTCAGACGCACGTCGCAAAGCCTATAACGCAGACATCACTTACGGTACTAATAACGAATTTGGTTTCGATTACCTGCGTGATAATATGGCGCATTCGCCTGAAGATTTAGTACAACGTCCACACCACTACGCTATCGTCGATGAGGTTGATTCTGTATTAATTGATGATGCGCGTACACCATTGATTATCTCTGGTCCAATCCCAAAAGGAGACGAACACGAATTTGATATGCTTAAGCCAAAAGTAAGTCAGATTGTAGATGTACAACGTAAGTATTTAGTAGGTGTATTAGCCGAAGCTAAAAAACTAATTGCATCAGGAGATACCAAAGAAGGTGGTTTCCAGTTATTGCGTGTTTACAGAGGTATTCCTAAGAATAAAGCCTTAATCAAGTTTTTGAGTGAAGAAGGTGTGAAACAATTGCTTCAAAAAACCGAAAACTTCTACATGCAAGATAACAATAGAGAGATGCCAAAAGTTGATGCGGAACTCTACTATGTTATAGATGAAAAGAACAATCAGGTTGAATTAACCGATAAAGGTGTTGACTATCTTTCTGGTAAGGACGATCCTAATTTCTTTGTTATGCCAGAAATGGGAACCGAAATTGCAAAGATTGAAAACAAAGGGCTTTCATCAGAAGAAGAAGCCAAACTAAAAGAAGAATTATTTAGAGACTTCGGTATTAAATCGGAACGTATCCATACCCTTAGCCAATTACTTAAAGCTTATGCGCTTTTCGAAAAAGACGTACAGTATGTGGTAATGGACAATAAGGTAATGATCGTAGATGAACAGACTGGACGTATTATGGATGGTCGTCGTTATTCAGATGGACTTCACCAGGCTATTGAAGCCAAAGAAAATGTAAAGATTGAAGCTGCCACACAAACGTTTGCAACGGTTACACTTCAAAATTACTTTAGAATGTACCGTAAGCTGTCTGGTATGACGGGTACTGCGGTTACTGAAGCAGGCGAGTTCTGGGAAATCTACAAGTTAGATGTGGTTGAAATCCCTACCAACAGACCAATTGCCAGAGACGATAGGGAAGATTTAGTTTATAAAACAAAGCGTGAAAAATATAATGCCGTAATCGATGAAGTTGTAGAATTATCTAACGCAGGAAGACCAGTACTAATTGGTACAACCAACGTAGAAATTTCTGAACTTTTAGGTAAAATGCTAAGTATTCGTAAGATTCCACATAACGTACTTAACGCGAAGCAGCACAAACGCGAGGCAGAGATTGTTGCCGAAGCTGGTAATGCTGGTCAGGTAACGATTGCTACCAACATGGCTGGTCGTGGTACAGATATTAAGTTGAATGACGACGTAAAAGCTGCTGGTGGTTTAGCCATTGTTGGTACAGAGCGTCACGATTCGCGTCGTGTAGACAGACAGTTACGTGGTAGAGCTGGTCGTCAAGGAGATCCAGGAAGTTCGCAATTCTATGTGTCTCTAGAAGATAACTTAATGCGTTTATTCGGTTCTGAGCGTATTGCTAAAATGATGGATCGTATGGGACTTAAAGAAGGGGAAGTTATTCAGCATTCTATGATTTCTAAGTCCATTGAACGTGCTCAGAAAAAAGTTGAAGAAAACAACTTTGGTGTACGTAAACGTTTATTGGAGTATGATGATGTTATGAACGCTCAGCGTGAAGTCGTTTACAAACGTCGTCGTCATGCCTTACATGGTGAGCGTCTTCGTGTAGATTTAGCAAACATGATTTTTGATACGTCAGAAGGTATTTCAATAAGCAACAAAGCTGCTAACGACTTCAAAAACTTTGAGTTTGAACTAATCCGTTATTTCTCAATGGCATCACCTATTTCTGAAGCAGATTTTGCTAAAATGGGTGAGCAGGAAATAGCCGGAGTTATCTATAAAGAAGCCTTTAAGCACTATCGTGAAAAAATGCAACGTGCGGCAGACTTGGCATATCCTGTGATTGAAAATGTGTATAATACCCAACGCGACAGATTTAAGCGTATCGTTGTGCCTTTTACAGATGGTGTTAAGAATTTGCAGGTTGTAACAGATTTAGAAAAAGCTTACGAAACAAAAGGTAAGCAGTTAATCAATGATTTTGAAAAGAACATTACACTTGCCATCGTAGATGACGCTTGGAAAACACATTTACGTAAAATGGATGAGTTAAAGCAGTCTGTACAGTTAGCGGTACACGAGCAAAAAGATCCGTTATTGATTTATAAGTTTGAAGCTTTTGAGCTATTTAAAGCGATGATAGATCAGGTGAATAAAGATGTGATCTCATTCCTGTTTAAAGGTGAAATTCCTCAGGAAACTGCCAACACTATTCAGGAAGCAAAACAGCGTAAGCAAGAAAAACTTGAAACGCAGAAAGAGGAAATCCCTAATATGGATGAGCGTGCTGCGCAAAGCAGAGCTGCAGGACAAGGTGCATCTCGCCAACAGCAACAAGTGGTAGAAACTATTGTTAGAGAGCAACCAAAAATTGGTCGTAATGATAAAGTAACCATCAAGCACGTAATGAGTGGCGAAAGTAAAGTCGTAAAATACAAGCAAGCCATTCCATTAATAGATAAAGGAGAGTGGGTTTTGGTTAATGACTAAACCTAACGTCACTTCGAGTGAAATTCTAAACGAATTTTGTATCGAGAAGCTCAGTAACTAAAATAGTTCTCGATACATTTCTCGTAAACTCGAAACACTCGAACTGACAAAAAATAAAATATTGTCATCCTGAATTTATTTCAGGATCTAAAATCCTGATGCTTAACCATCAGGATTTTTTTATTTTACTCATTTCAATACTATAATTCACTCGGACTGACATTCGGTTTTTATGGCTACATTTAACCAATTAACACAAAGTATATGAAGCTTAAATTATTATTCATCTGTTTTTTATTTCCTGTTATAATTACTCAAGCCCAAACCACTGAAGATACCAAACTAATGGGCGAATGGGAGGCTGTTAAGGTAATTATTGCAAATGCTGATGAGATTCCTCAAAAAGATGCAATTAAGTTTTTGGAAGATGCTTTTTTAGGCTCTAAATTTAATTTTAAAGGCAACCAAGTCTTTAGAATTACCTTTGGCAGTGAGGCTGATGAGCGCATCAAAGAACTTTTTAAGCTAGATAAAACCAACTGGATTATAGAAAATGAACTCATTAAAATTGGCTCTAAAAACAATGGTTTTAATTTAATGAATATTAGGTATCGAGAACAAGATGATAAAGTCTTCTTTGCTTTACCAATGTTGGCTTTAGAAATGAAAAAGCTAAGGGATGACAAGCCTTCTGAAGCTGAATGGATAGAGTCTGAGGAAGACAACATTCCGACTGTTCAACCTGTAGATTATTCTAAATCTGAAATTGTTACAAAAGATATTGATGAAACTTCTGTTTTAGAATTTCAGGATGCCGAAAATCCACCTTTGGCACCAGAATGTAAAGAAAACTGGGATAGTGAAAAGAAGCGGGACTGTACCAACAAATATATTAATCGTCATTTGATGAGGAAATTTAATGTAGATTTAGCTTCTAAAATTCAAGAATCAGGAAAAATTAAAATTTTAATAACCTTTATTATAGATACTGAAGGTAAGGCCATAAATATTAAGGCTACAGGTGGGCCAGAAATTTTAAACAAACATGCTATTGAAATTGTTGGTTTACTACCTACTCTAACTCCAGCAACTAAAGATGATAAACCTGTAAATGTTTCATACAAACTACCGTTTACATTTTTTATTGCTAACTAACCGCTGATTATGAGACATTTAGCGAATTAAATTTTTATCCTATATTTACAGTATAACCTACTTATAATTAATTTATTATGAACCCAAATCTATTACGCACACTTGCGTTAGTGCTATGTATGGCATTAGTATCGTGTTCTTCGGACGATACAAGCTCAATTCAAGATGAAACAAATAATGCGTTTACTTTTAATGGAACGACATACAATTTAGTTTCGGCAATCATTGTTGATGAAAATACTGCAAATAATGATCCAAGTGAAATTAGTATTAGCCTTTTTAATAAAACCAGTGCTGAGATTACAGGCAATAATGATTTGAGTGATATTAGTTATGTGTACTTTGATTTTGAAGATACTACTATTCAGAATACCACATACAGTCAGATAGAAGACTATGACATCTCAATTGACGGAACCATTACAAATGGTGAATTTACACCTGGTACTGTTCTACTTGATGATAACGATCCGCAATCAGATGTGTATGCTCAATCCGCATTAGTTACTGTTACCAATTTTACGGAATTCAATATTGCTTTTACATTCACTTTTACCAGAAACGACGGACAAATAATTTCTGGCAGCTACGATGGTAATTACTTTATGCCTAATTAGACTGTATACGCCCATTTTATTGGGCAAGTTTTAAAAGTAAATTAGGGTCTGGACAATTCGTTTTATAAAAGTCTAAATCAAGTTGGTTGCTCACACCTGGATAATCTCCATTGTAATTTTGAATATCCCTTATAATCTGAAAATGTAAATGTGGTGCATAGTCTCCATTGACCTCTGCTGTACCAAGAGTTGCGATTGGGTCTCCTTGCTTCACTTCTACTCCAACTTTTAAATTACGGATGGACTCTAAACTTAAGTGACCATATAAAGTGAAAAACTTTAGGTTGTCAATACAATGCTCTAAAATTATAGTTGGCCCATAATCACCATAATTAGTATTGTTGTTAAAACTGTGAATTTTCCCAACTAGAGGTGCAGAAATTTCAGTGCCTGCTTCTATCCAAAGGTCTAATCCTAAATGAATATTGCGTTCTTCTTCTGGTTTGGCTGTATTAAAATAATCACTACGATTATAAATACCTCGATGTTCTAAATAACCACCAAAGGCCACTCTAGCATTATTGCTTTTTAAATGATTCCAGATATATGCTTCTAAAGCTTTAGAAGATGATACGTCAATACTATCTAATTCTTTATTATGATTAGATAAATCTAGTGACATATAAGTATTCCTAGAAATCTCTGGGTGAATCAAAGGATGTGCTTGGAGCGATTTTAGAAATTCTTCAAAAGAAGATAAAGTCATAAAAAACAAAATTTCCACAAAAATAAGAATCTATTTTAATGGAAAAACACAAAGAAAGGTTACTAAGCTAAGATTGTAACTAATAAAGATTCTGAAATACACTTCGACTGCGCTCAGCGGAACAATTCAGAATGATAGATTTAACTTTTAATAGTTAATTCATAATAATATTACTAAACTTAGCATTAACGACGATGCTTCTGTCAGAACTTTGGCCATCAGGATAATTTCTAATGGTTTTTTGTGTCGTAGCTTTATTATTGAATTTTGAGCGATTACCCTTGAAATACATACTGTAATCTATATTTTGTGGTAAGTTGATAAAAGCATCACTATTCTCTAAAACTAAATTGAGATTTTTAAACGTCTCTTCTAGATTAGAAATGGTAAGATCACCAAAACTACCATCAATGATACCTGTTTCGGTTAAAGTTTCAATATTAATATTAGAAGACTTTGCATTTAACACCAAGTTTTTTGCATTTTTAATTTGAGCTTTATCGACATAATTCAAATTTAAAGTTCCCAAATTCCAAGAATTAATAACTACTGGCGAATAAGATACATTGATGGAGGTGTCTCCTCCATCAATGTGATCTGCTACCAAAAAGGTGTGTGAAATATCTCCTTGTAAGTTATAAATAACCGAGGAAATTTTTAAATCACCATGTCTTATGTTGGTTTTTAATTTCGCTTTCTTAGGAATTTTTATTTTAATCACCTTACGAATTTTGCTATTGCTACCAGACTCTAAACGTCTTACCATTGCAGCTTCTCTTCGTTTATGAACATCTTTTCTGCGTTCAGCCATTTCAGCTCTTCGTTCTGCCATTTCTTTAGAGCGCTCAGCATATCGCTCAGCGATTCTCTCACTACGCTCAGCTTGTTGTTCTATTAATTCTGCTTGTCGTTCCATTTGTTGTCCAAAGCGTTCTCCCCAAGCTTCCATTTTCTCTTCCCATTCCTTGCCAAACTTCTCACCAAATTCTTCTCCCCATTTTTCCATCTCTTTGGCATATTTTTCGCCAAATTCTTCTCCCCACTTTTCCATGTCTTTAGCCCATTTTCCTTCAAAGCGCTTACCATACGCTTCGCCCCATTTTTCCATTTTTTCCTGGTATCCAGACTCAGCAAACTTTTTTGCCCATTCTTCCATACGTTTTTGCAGTTCTTTACCACCTTCTTTTTCGTAACGCTTGCTCCATTCCTCAAGGTATTTTTGCCCATCCTTTTGGTATCTATCGTAATCAAACTTAATAGTTTTTATACCTTCTGGTAATTCAGGTAACTCAGGAAATTCTGGCATTTCTGGTAATTCTGGCATCTTTGGCATAGCAGCTAATTCTGGGATTTCAGGTAGTACAATGACTTCAGGAATTTCTGGAAAATCTGCCAACTCAAACTCTAAGTCCTTTAATAATGCAGAATAGTCTCCTTCTCCCATAAATGCTAAAGCTCGTCCACCATGAGAAAAAATCACAACCTTATTATTAGAACCATCAACTTTGAGATTCCATGCTTCAAGAGCTTTTTCTAACTCTGCTTCAGATAGTTTATCGCTTTCTAAATACGCTTCAATTTCTACGACATCTCTGTTCCATGTATCGATTTCAATTTCGGCATAACTGGTGTTTAAGTCCACTACAACATCTTTATCTACCTTAATAGACTGTGATATTTTACTTAACTTTTTTTGTGCATAACCAAATGTGGTTAACAAGCACAACACTAAAACTCTAATTGTGTTCATGATTTTTTTGATTTAACTGTTCGTTTTTTGATTTATGAATTTTTGATTTGATTACGTAATTTCTTGTTCAAAGGCATCGTCATTAAACTCTTCTAGCTTATCTTTTAGACGCATTACAAGGTTTAATCTCAGCTTTAAATTTTCTATAAGCGCATCTAAGGTTACAGAGTTTGGACCGTTTTCGTTAAGTTCTTCTAATAATTTATCGTATTCTTTATTTAACTCTTGAAGTCTCAACACATAGCCATCAAATAATTCTTTGTTTTGTGGTGTTAACTCTACTTTAGACAATTCTAAATTAATACTAGCTAAATAGTAATCCTCCACTTTTTTTAGGTCTGGTGATACATCGCCAAGCGTCTTTAAATCTGTATCTACAATTTCTTGCTTTGGATCTACAACATCAGGTGTTTGAAAATACTTGTAAGCACCAAAACTCAATCCTAGTAGCATCACTACACTCGCCGCGATATTTAAGAAACTAAATCCACTAGATTTCTTCTCTATTGGCAATTCTTTATCTAGCTTCTCTAAAAAGCGTGCTTCATGATCTTGAGACATTTTTGCACGTTGTGCCAACCTATCTTTCTCAAATAAATTTCTAAGATCTTGTGCCATTTCTTTCTGCTTTTAATACGGTTTGTAACTTTTGTTTTCCTCTAGATAATTGTGTTCGCGAAGCCACTTCAGAAATATTTAATATCTCTGAGATTTCGCTGTGGTCATAACCTTCAATTAAATAGAGCATGACGACATATCTATATTTTTCGGGCAATTCTTCAATTGCTGTTTTTACATCATCAATAGTAATATCATCATCAACCAACCACTCTTTTTCATCTTTTGCATCAACCACATTGAGATGATGCTCTTCCAGCTCGATTAATCGTTGTTTTTTAGATTTTAAAACATCAATACACCTATTCACAACGATGCGTTTTAACCAAGCACCAAAACTTACTTCAGCTCTGTATTGATCTAATCTAGAGAATGCTTTTATAAAAGCT
Organism: Winogradskyella sp. J14-2; assembly: GCF_001971725.1. Lineage (NCBI taxonomy): Bacteria > Pseudomonadati > Bacteroidota > Flavobacteriia > Flavobacteriales > Flavobacteriaceae > Winogradskyella > Winogradskyella sp. J14-2. The sequence continues at coordinate 914,085 of NZ_CP019388.1, forward strand.
TCCTGCACAATATCTTCGGCCTCCATGGTATCTTTCACAAATCGAAGTGCCACGATAAGCATACCATCACAATATTGCTTGTACAATTGCATTTGCGCTTGCCTGTCATTCTGTTTGCATTTTTCAACAATATGAATCTGAAACGTATTGATGATTAATTGTTTTTGGTTGATCTCACTTTAAAGACGACACAAATTTTTGAGTGTTGCAAAAAATTTCAAAAAAAGTTTGATTTTATAAGATTTGCTTAAAATTCTGCGTTCTGTTCTATAAATTTAGGGAATTGAATTATCTTTATTTTTTAAAACATGTTGAAGCACATTCAGCACAAATAAATTAGCTAAAAACTGCTTAAGAAAATTCACTATGCTAAAACGCATTCTTATTATTCTGTCAATAATAGCTTTGGGTCTACTATTGTATTCTGTTTTTGTTGAAAATATTTTTTCTCCAAGGCTCAGCCCAAAGGATACCGCAAAAATAACCCTAAACGACTTAAAACTTCAAGTAGAGTACAACAGGCCATCAAAACGCGAACGTGATATTTTTGGGGCACTTGTCCCTTTTAATAAGGTTTGGAGAACTGGTGCCAACGAAGCTACTACATTTGAAACCAATGAAGATTTAATGATTGATGGTATGTTACTAAAAAAAGGTAAATACACGCTTTGGACTGTACCAATGGAAAATTCTTGGAAGGTAATGTTCAACACCAAACAGTATCAATGGGGAGTTAATGAAAAAATGGAACCAATGTGGGACCCTAATTACGATGCTATTGAAATTGAAGTCCCTAAGCAAAGTATTGATGAAACTGTAGAAAAATTCACGATTGCTTTTGATAATAAAACTGGTAACTTAAAGCTTACCATGGCTTGGGATCAGACATTGATTGAAATTCCGATGCAGATCTATCCACACAAACATTAACAATGCTAAACTGTGGCAAAAAAGGATGAAACATATAAATCTGCTTTACACGAGCAAGATGGTATAGAACCACCTAAAATTCTAAGTACTAATTCTGCAAACTTTATAAAAGCTAAACGCAAAAAGCAACCTTCGGTTGAGGATTTAGTAAAAGGAATTACCTCAGGAAATATTACAGATTTAAGTAGAGCCATCACTTTGGTAGAAAGTACTAACCAGATGCATACCCAAAAGGCTCACAACATTATTACTGCTTGTTTACCTTATGCTAACCAATCTGTAAGAATTGGTATTACTGGAGTTCCTGGTGTTGGTAAGAGTACATTTATTGAGGCTTTTGGTAGTTATCTAACAAGCATTGGCAGAAAAGTGGCTGTACTTGCTGTTGACCCAAGTAGTAGCCTAAGTAAAGGTAGTATTCTTGGTGATAAAACCAGAATGGAAGATTTGGTAAAAGACAAAAACGCTTTTATTAGACCTTCTCCCTCTGGAGATTCGCTTGGTGGTGTGGCCAGAAAAACCAGAGAAACTATAATCCTTTGTGAAGCCGCTGGATTTGATACTATTATTATAGAAACTGTTGGTGTTGGACAAAGTGAAACTGCTGTGCATAGTATGGTAGATTTCTTTTTGTTATTAAAGCTTGCAGGTGCTGGCGATGAACTTCAAGGCATAAAACGAGGCATTATAGAAATGGCTGACGCTATTGTTATCAATAAAGCTGATGGAGATAATCTAAAAGCTGCAAAATCTGCTAAAGTAGAATTTAATAGAGCCTTGCATTTGTATCCTGAAAAAGCGTCTGGCTGGTCACCAAAAGTATCACTTTGCAGCGCTCTAAAACAAGAAGGCATTTCTGAAGTTTGGGAATTAATACAAGAGTACTTGAAAACCACGTCTACCAATCATTATTTTGAACACAACAGAAATAATCAAAACAAATTCTGGTTACTTCAAACCATCGAGGAACGTCTTAAATCTGACTTCTACAAATCTGAAAATATTAAAAAGGAGCTTCCTGCTCAAATTAAACTCGTAGAGGAAGGAAAAACTACCCCTTTTGCTGCTGCTGAGTATTTACTCAATCTGTCAATTTAGTTCAATTTACCTTAAACCATCAAGGTTTTCTCCGTAATACTAAAAAAGCATACTTTTGTGCCAGAAATTGTATCCATACATGAATTACAAATTAACCATCATAATACCTGTTTATAATGAAGAGGATAATCTAGAACGTGTTGAAACAGAGCTTTCAAACTATTTAAAGATTGCTTCTGTACCAACATGTATTTTATTTGTAAATGATGGTTCTAAGGACAATAGTCAAGCTATGATTGAGGCTATTTGCGATCGTAATGACGCTTTTGACTATGTACTTTTTAAAGGAAACCGCGGTTTAAGTGCTGCTATAAAAGCTGGCTTTGATTATGCTGAAACTGAACTTGTTGGTTATATTGATTCAGACTTACAAACCTCTCCAGAGGATTTTAATTTATTATTAGATCATATTAATGACAACGAATTAGTAACTGGTGTACGTGCCGATCGCAAGGATTCTTTTGTTAAGAATATGTCTTCCAAGATTGCTAATGGCATTAGACGTGCGTTTACCAAAGATGGTATGGATGATACAGGTTGTCCTCTTAAAATCATTAAAACTGACTATGCCAAACGTATTCCAATGTTTAGAGGTTTACATCGTTTTTTACCTGCAATGATTATGCTGCAGAATGGCAGAGTTACCCAAATACCTGTTCGTCATTTTCCAAGGATAGCTGGTACCGCAAAATTTGGACTTTGGAATCGTCTTCTTGGACCATTAATGGATTGCTTTGCCTATTTATGGATGAAGAAAAAGTACATTAATTATGATGTTGCTAAAACCAGCAAATGAAACATCAACAATTAATTATTAATCACTAATAGAAATGATAATAAGATGTTCCATGTGTCCATTAAAAGGCAATAGATATTAATACATGAAAGACTGGATCATTTATAGCATAGGATTTTTTGCGCAGATACTGTTCTCGTCTAGATTGCTCATTCAATGGGTAACTTCAGAAAAACAACGCAAGGTTATTACTCCTACGACGTTCTGGACATTAAGCCTAATGGCGTCATTCTTGTTATTTATTTATGGATACTTACGCTTAGATTTTGCTATAATGCTTGGTCAGAGTTTAACATACTTTATTTATATCAGAAACTTACAGCTACAAGGTCAATGGCAAAAGTTTCCTAAGCTGGTTCAGATATTATTATTTATTGTTCCGGTTCTTATTGTAATTTTCTATTACAATAACAATAAGATTGATATTGAGCTTCTATTTAAAAACGAAGCCATACCAACATGGTTGCTTATTTTAGGTATTGTAGCTCAAGTGATTTTTACGCTGCGTTTTGTATACCAATGGATTCATGCAGAACGACATAAAGAATCATCTTTACCCATGGGATTTTGGGTACTGAGTTTAATCGGCGCTTCTTTAATTTTAACTTATGCTATCATAAGACAAGATCCTGTCTTATTTGTTGGTCATCTCTTTGGTATGATCATTTATGCAAGAAACGCTTATCTTATTAGACAAACCAATGATTAAGCTCATAGAAAAATACCCTATTGTTAGCCTTTTACTCTTTGTGGTAATTATGCTTGGCTTTACTATAGATGCAATTCCTGTGACGATAATGGAAGCTCGAAATTTTATTTCGGCAAGAGAAATGCTTACGGATAATAATTGGATTTTAACCACAATGAATGGGGAAGCACGCTACCAAAAACCACCTTTACCAACTTGGATAACGGCTTTTTTTGGTATGCTCTTCGGTATAAAATCTGTCCTTGCTTTACGTTGGCCAGCCCTTTTATTCATGGCAAGCATTGGTATTTCTACATATTTGATTTCAAAACAATTAAAACTTACCAAATCACATAGTCTTATCAATGGTTTTATTGTGTTGAGCTCATTCTATGTTATTGGTATTACCGTTGAAGCACCTTGGGATATTTACGCTCATGGTTTTATGCTTATGGCTTTATTCCAACTCTTTATTATGCTGAAGCATCAAAAAACAAACATTATAAATAGCCTTCTGTTTGTGTTGTTTATAGCTGGTTCTGTACTCTCTAAAGGTCCAGTTTCTTTATATGTGTTGTTTTTATCTTTTGTGGTTGCTTATGGTATAGCATTTAGATTAAAAGGGAATATTTTACACTTTTTAAAGCTTATTAGCCTTTTAATTTTTGGAATTGTCATTGGTGGCTGGTGGTACATGCATGTTCGTATTGCAGATCCTGAAACATTTGCAGCTATAGCAGTTAAGGAAACAACTAATTGGAGCAGCTATAATGTAAGACCCTTTTATTATTACTGGAGCTTTTTTGTACAGAGTGGATTGTGGACCGTTCCAGCATTTATAAGTTTATTATACCCTTATTTAAAGTCGCGCGTGTCTCATCTCAAAGCCTATCGTTTTAGTTTTTTCTGGACGCTTATTGCTGTGATTTTATTGTCTGTAATTCCTGAAAAAAAATCACGCTACCTCATGCCAGTTTTAATTCCTCTGGCTATTAATATTGGATTTTATATTGCGTATTTAATCAGAGAATTTAAAAACCTAAAGGATAAACGCGAAACCTATCCTGTGTACTTTCACTTTGGACTGATAGGATTAATTGGCATTTTGTTTTGGATGTCTGAATTCTTTAAAGATTCTTTTATTTTTAGTGATTATGCCGTTAGGTATTTTATCACTTCTATCGTACTTATTAGTATTGGTGTTTTCATCATTCAAAATTTAAAGAAAAAAGATATTAAAACGGTGTTCTATTTATGCTTAGCTATGATGGTTAGTATTGGATTTTTCGCTCTACCCTTAGCAAATTCAAATGTTAAAGATGACAACAAACCTATTTCAGAATTACAAGACAAGGCCATTGATTTATATCATTTAGACTATGTTGCTCCTGAAATGATTTATAATTATGGTGATAAAATTCCGAGTATTAAAGCAGAAGAAGGCTATCACATACCAATTGAAAAAACATTTTATTTATTAACAAGAACCCATCAACCAGATACGATTGAAGTCCTTTCAAAATTATATAAAATGGAATTTATAGATACGTATGACCTTAATCGTGCTTCCAAGGATTCTAGAGCCTATAATGAGCGATTAGTTAATCAGTTATACAAACTTACTCTAAAATAATAATTCTCTATTCTCGATATAGTTTTTTTTAACTTCGACAAGCGCAGTCATAAAAACCACTCGAACTGACAAATTATTATTCAATCGTCAGTTCGAGTTTTTCTTCGGAAAAAATATCGAGAACAAGGTTTAATAATTTAATTGAATCGCTTAAGGATATAGGTATTCAGCTTATAAAAACCAAAGCCAGCTAAAGCACCAAAAGTCATTCCTGCTAAAATATCTATCGGAAAGTGCACTCCAACATAAATACGACTGTAAGCCACTAAAAACGCCCAAAACAACAGAATAAATATGAGGTTTTTAAAGTAAGGTCGCAAAACTAAGCCACCAAAAACAGCTGCTGCCATGGAGTTAGATGCATGACCAGAGAAAAAACTACGGTTGCTACTGCATCGTTCTGCTATAAACCGTATGCTATCCTTTATTTCATCGCAAGCACAAGGTCTAAATCGCAATACTGTACGTTTTACCAAATTAGTAGTCTGATCTGTAAATAATATCATTAAAGCAATGACCACTATGATTACCAACAAGGATTTCCAACCCAGTTTTCTATAGATTAAAAACAGTAGTAAGGCATATAGAGGCGCAAAAGTAAACTCATGCGTTATGGCCAGCCACATGCCATCCCAAGTAGGTGAACCTAGGCCATTGAGATATACAAAAAGTTCGGTATCTAAGTCTAAAAGTTTGTCTAGCATTAGTTGTCGTCGTAACGTGCTACTTCCCTATCGTAGAACTCAGTAGCCTGCATTATATAATTTTCCATTTCGGTTTCGAGTTCTTTTTGATCGTGCTGATCGAATTCTTCAAACCACTCTACCTCATCATTTTCAAGATTGATGATAAATCTCGGAAACTCAGTATGAATAACGAATATAGCATCTGGATAATCTGTGTTATCGCCTAAGATGAATTTTGGTAATTCCATTGGTTAAAAGTTTGAATTTTGAAGGACAAAAATACAAATTTAGTGATGAGTTCTTCATACTATTTTTTGCTTTGTCATTTCTAGTAACTTATTACGCTTATGACTTCTCGATACAATCCTTCATACTTCAGGACCACTCGAAGTGTCGCAATGCATAAAAATAAAACCTCAACCGTCAGTTCGAGTGAATTTTATGACGATAGGAATAAAATTAGTACTTCGACAAGCTCAGCAGAACTATCGAGAACTATTTTGGTAACTCAACTTCTCGATACAATCCTTCATACTTCAGGATCACTCGAAGTGACGTAAACAACAAAGTTGAACCTCTATCGTCAGTTCGAGTGATTTGTGAGTATGCGAGCAAATAGTATCGAGAACTATTTAGACAACAAAACTTCTCGATACAATCCTTCATACTTCAGGATCACTCGAAGTGACGTATACGAGTTATTTAGCTTGTTGCGAAATCAACTTCTTCGTCAAAAAATTAAAACGAATAAAGAGCAATAAAGCCGCAGCACTTAAGCCAGCTAATAAGCCCAACCAAATTCCCAAACTGCCATAGGCGTCTTCTTTGCCTAAATAGTAACTAATCGGAAACCCAATCACCCAATACGAAATAAAAGTAATGATGGTAGGAATCTTAACGTCTTGCAAACCACGAAGTGCTCCAAGTGCAATAACTTGCAGACTATCACTAATCTGAAACACTGCCGAAGCCAATAATAAAGTCGCTGCGATTTTAACCACCTCAGCGGTGTCCATGGCATTGGCTGGATCGTCTAAATCCACATACAACTCCGGTAACGCTTTATGAAAAATCACAAACAACAACGCGAAAATGACAGCGAATATAAACCCAACAAAAAAGATAGATTCTGCAATACGTTTTAGGTTTTTGTAATCCTTTAATCCTTTTTGATTACCAACACGCACCATAGCGGCAACACTCAAGCCCATAGCCACCATAAAAGTCATGGATGATAAGTTAAGTGCAATCTGGTTGGCAGCCTGTGCATTTTTACCCAACAATCCACTGAGCCAAATTGCTGCTGTAAAAATAGCCACCTCAAAAAACATCTGCATCGCACTAGGCAACCCTAAGTTGGTGAGCTTTTTTAGAGGTTGTTTACTGAGTTTAAAGAATTTTATATTGGTCACATACGCTCTAGATCTGTGACGTTTTGCCAACAGCCACCACAAGAAAAACAACATCGTAAAACGCGATACTAAAGTACCAACAGCAGCACCAACAATACCCATTTGCGGAAACCCAAATTTTCCAAAAATAAGCACGTAGTTAATAGCGACGTTGAGAATATTAGCCACCAACGTAGCATACATAGGGTATTTGGTTAAGGACATGCCGTCGCTAAACTGCTTAAATGCCTGAAACACGATAAGCGGCACCAAAGAAAAAGCTACCAAATCTAAATACGGAATAGCGAGTTCTACCACTTCTGCTGGCTGATCCATAACATACATTAAGGGCTTGGACAGTAAAGTGACTAAAAACAACAAAACACCCAGTACCGTACATAAGAAAAACCCATGCTTAAAAGCCGATTTCCCTTTCACGAAGTTTTGCTCTGTATCTGCCTCTGCTACCAAAGGTGTTATGGCTGTAGAAAAGCCAATACCCAAAGACATGGCAATAAAAATAAAGCTATTACCCAAAGACACAGCTGCCAACTCAGCCGAGCCCAATTGCCCAACCATCACATTATCTACAAAGCTCACAAAGGTATGCCCAAGCATGCCTAACATTACTGGTGATGCCAGTTTTAGGTTGTATTGAAATTCTTTAGTGTAGTTGCTTAAAACCATGCCGCGAAGGTAGTGGTTTTGGGTTTAGGTTTTAGAGTTTATTTTTTACTCGAATATAAATTAAATAACTAGTTACAAACGAGCGCTAGCAAGGGTTTTTATTTAATTTTTTCTTTCACAAATGATATTACATTTTTAAACTCTATTTCTCCAATCTCTGATTTTCCAATAACCACAATATCACCTTGTTCTTTGTTTCTCATTAAAAGCAAATTTGATTTTACGATTTTATATTCTTGGAAATTATTCCATTCAGTTTTGGTTTCGGAAAAGTCATCAGTAAAAACTAAACAGTCCTTGTTAAATTCAAAAATGCCGTATTTTGGAATTTCATTTTCTTTATCTATTAATGCCTTTATACGACTCATATAGTCGTTTTTTAAATTATGATACTTCTTATTATAAGTGTAAAAATTGTAGAATGAAAAAAGAGAGAAAGCAAGGAATAAAAAACCTAAATTACCTTTTCCAATAATTATGAAAATACCTAAGCATATAAAAATTATAAACCAAAATAGTGCCTCTTTACTTTTCCTATAAGAATCAGAGAAGACATAAGGAAATGTTATTTTGGTTTGCAGATAATAAAGTTCTAAGTCAAAAGGTATTTCGTATCTCAATTGATTTTTTTTAATGAGTTCAGTTGATTTATTAAGTTTCTTTCAATTACTTGTATCCATCGATAAGCAAAGTTCTTTTTTTTTAAACAACAAGTCAATACGTAACGTTGCATATTTTTCAATACAATTTTATTATGTATTCTGTCTACTTATAACATTAAAAACAAGAGATTTCCATATTACCGCTAAGCCAAAAATTAAAAAAAAGAGACCGCTAATTAAAAAAGTAGACTTAGTATTTTCACCAAATAGTTGGCTGAAATATTCTATCTTCCAAGTTAGATAAGGTGACGCAAAAAACAAGTTACGTGTAAAAATCAAAGTCAACACTAAGATAAATACATTATTTATGATACCGACTTTAAACTTTCTATTTAAAAGCAAAACTAAAATTATAATCACAAACGCAATCAGAGTCTTGCTATAAAAATGGTTAGCAAAAAATTGACCCAAACGAACGTCTGATATAGCCTCATAAGTATTAGTGGATTTACCTAATAGTGCATCCCATTCATCGGCATTGTAGGCTACATACAACCTATATATTCCAGTAAATACAAACTGTAGTCCAAAGCACTGTAATAGTATTAAAACAAAGTCAAATTTGCCTAATAATTTACCCATACCCATTAAAATAACCAAAAAGTTGGTATATAAACAGCGCTATTCCTGCCAAAACCAAGTACCAATTGACAGCTTTATAAAACGCTGGGAACTGTTTCCGTTTTCGAGACTGTGTAATGATAAACACAATAGGTATTAAAGCTAATACTTGACCGATTTCTACACCTAAGTTAAAACACAAAATTTTTGCCAACACCTGTTCTTCTCCAATATCAAAAGATTGTAATCGGGTTGATAAGCCAAAACCATGAATCAGTCCAAAAAGACCTACCATAAGCAGTAGGTTTGGTACTTTTAGTTTTTGAAAACCACCTAAGTTTTCAAATCCCTTATACAAAACACTTAAAGCAATAACAGCATCTACTAAGTGTTCATTTGCCGTAATACCAGAATACGTAGCACCTATTAGAGTGATACAATGGCCAATTGTAAATACTGTTATAAATTTTAGAATGTCTTTAAAGCTGCTTAGATAGAATACCACACCAGCCAAAAAAAGCAGGTGATCGTAACCGGTAAGCATATGCGTTGCTCCTACTTGAATATAAGCCCATAAACCACCATTGCGCAAAAGCTCTTGATCTGCGTTTGTAACACCATGTGCAAATCCAAAAAGTGGAAGTAACACTACTAATAGCGTTAACAGCCGCCTTAAGCTCAAAACCATTAGCTGTCTTTTTTTCTAAAGATGAAGAATAACACACCAATGAACGCTACACTGCCTAAAATGAACATCCAAATTGGGATGCCGTCTTCATGATCGCGGTCATGGTTGTGTGTATGTGTATCAGCATTATGGGCATGGCTTACCTCAAAAGTTAAAGTTGCCCATTTAGACCGATGTGTTAATTCATCGCTGTCTGCAACTCTAGTCATATGAATAGTTCTAAGGTAGTAAATCCCATCTTCTGGTAAATCTACGGTAACAATACCTTTATCATTAGTGCGTAATTGCTGTCCACTGGTATGGGAATGTGGCTTTTCTTCTTCGGCATTATGCGAATGCTTATGTTCATTAGTATCATGTCCATGTTTGTGCGAATGAACTTCACCTTTGTGTTTATGCTCATGACTGTGGGCTTCACTTGTACTAGAACTATGCTCGTGGCTGTGGTCGCCATCATCATGAGAGTGTTCATGTGAATGGGTTTTATCCTCATGACTATGTTTGTGAGTATTTTCATCGTGAGAATGCGCGTGAGCACCTTTAACGGCATCTGCAAAAATAAGTTGATTGGCTAAAGGTTTGCCATCCAACAGCAATTGAACATCGAGTTGCTCACCAGTATGTTTCTCATAAGGATTTGCCATGGGAACAAACTCAATAGGATACCCCAAAACTGTTTTCCAATCATCAGTCTTTACATCACCGACTTGATAAATAGCCTTAACGTGCTTTTGGTAATTCTCAACCACATCTTGGTCTAACAAGCTATCTGCAGTACGTTGTTTGAGCATATCCAAAACACCATCGCTTTTAAGATATTTATTGAATTTCTCTGCGGTAAGTTCAATATTTCTGGCTTTAGTAGAAACACCTGCTACATAAGTTCCTGCATCACCTGTATTAAAGGTTAATTTTGTAATCGTACTATCTTGGTCTTGCCATTGCTCAGGATTAATAGCTACTCGATTTCCATGCGAAACTATAGACGCATCCAACATTCGATCGCGAGCAATGGTATTATCACTTTTCTCAAAAGTACCGTTGTAAAGGTTTAAAACCGCTTCTTGATTAGGCTCTAAAAAATAGGTTTCTAATTTTATATACAAATCGTGACTGCAGAATAACACAAGCGCAGCCAAAAAATAAAAAGGCTTTAAAAGTTTATTAGTTATTGATGCTGTTATTTTTCTTTTTTTAAGTTTCATTGCTATAGTTGTTATAGGTTATCAAAGTGCTATAATATTTTGTTTGGCTTCCTCAAACTCTTTTACCATGTCGTTTACAATGTCTGCAACGGGTTTAATGTCGTGTATAAGACCTGCGATTTGTCCAATTTCGAGTTCGCCATCATCCAAGTCACCTTCAAACATACCACGTTTGGCTCTGGCGCGTCCTAGTAGTTCTTTAAGCTGCTCTGGTGTTGGTGCGGTTTTATAAAGTTCTTGTACCTCGTTGTAAAATTTATTTTTAACGAGACGCACTGGTGCCAGTTCTTTTAAGGTCAATTGCGTATCTCCTTCTTTAGCATCCACCACAACTTGTTTAAAAGCTTGATGCGCTGAGGATTCTTCACTCGCCACAAAACGACTACCAACCTGTACACCATCAGCTCCCAAAACCATACAGGCTAATATGGCTTTTCCGGTGGCAATACCACCTGCAGCAATTAATGGAATTTCTAAGTGTTCTTTTACCATTGGGATTAAAGTGAGCGTTGTGGTTTCGTCTCTACCATTGTGTCCTCCTGCTTCAAAACCTTCAGCCACGACAGCATCCACACCTGCGTCTTGGGCTTTGAGCGCAAATTTTACACTACTCACTACATGCACCACAGTAATGCCTCGCTCTTGTAACCAACTGGTCCATGTTTTCGGATTTCCGGCAGAGGTGAATACAATCTTTACTCCTTCTTCAACAATGATATCCATAATCTCTTCAATGTTTGGATATAGCATCGGCACATTCACTCCAAAAGGTTTGTCGGTTGCAGCTTTACATTTTTGAATATGCTCGCGCAACACATCTGGATACATTGAGCCTGCGCCTATTAAGCCTAAAATGCCTGCGTTACTTGCTGCTGAGGCGAGTCGCCAACCACTGTTCCAGATCATGCCTGCTTGTACGATTGGATGTTCTATATTGAATAATTCTGTGATTCTGTTTGCCATTATTGATGATTTATTTTAAAAATGCTTCGACTGCGCTCAGCATGACAATGAATAGTTTTGATAAAATTCGTCAATTCGAGTGAATTTCACGAATAGAAATGAGTGAAATTTTTATCGAGTATAAGAATTTAACGACTATTAGTTCTCGATACATTTTTAATCTCATTACAATCGATTAAAAACACTCGAACTGACATAACACTTAAAATAAAACCTTAGCCGTCAGTTCGAGTGGATTTTATGACGATAGGAATAAAATTAGTACTTCGACAAGCTCAGCAGAACTATCGAGAACTATTTCGGTAGCAAGACTTCTCGATACAATTCTTCGTACCTCAGAATCACTCGAAGTGACGTTATATTTTATTAAGAAATCACACCAGAGCCTAACAATTCATCATTGTTGTACCAAGCCACAAACTGACCTTCGGTAATTGCAGATTGTTTATTCTCGAATTCCACGTACAATCCTGAAGCGACTTTATGAAGTGCTGCCTTTTCTAAAGGTTGTCTGTAACGTATTCTTGCCATCACATCCATAGTTTCGCCATCGTTTAGGGCTAAATCTTCCCGAATCCAGTGCAATTCGTCATTAGACACAAATAACACATTACGAAGTAAACCAGGATGATTCTTTCCTTGACCAGTGTAAATCACGTTTTCTTCAACGTCAGTTTCAATGACAAATAATGGTTCTTTGGTACCTCCAACGGCTAAGCCTTTGCGTTGCCCTTTGGTAAAATAATGTGCACCTTGATGCTTACCAACGACTTTTCCATCAGATAAAACATACTTTGGTTTTTTGGCTAAATATGCCAATTCATTTTCTTTTGAAGTAAACTCTGGTTGCTTTTGGTTATAAACTTCAAGGGAATCTTCTACCTCAACAATAACTCCTTCTTTTGGCTTTAATTGTTGTTGCAAAAAATCTGGTAGTCTTACTTTACCAATAAAACACAAGCCTTGAGAATCCTTTTTCTCAGCCGTTATTAAATCTTGAGCCTTAGCAATCTCTCTAACCTCTGGCTTGGTTAATTCACCAATTGGGAATAGCGCTTTTGCTAATTGATCTTGCGATAACTGGCATAAAAAGTAAGATTGGTCTTTATTGTTATCTATTCCGGCTAAAAGCTGATGAATTTCTTTTCCGTCTTTTTCGATTGTAGATTTACGACAATAATGTCCAGTAGCTACGTAATCTGCTCCAAGATCCATGGCAATGTCCATAAAAACATCGAACTTAATTTCGCGATTACACAACACATCAGGATTGGGTGTGCGTCCTTTTTCGTATTCGTTAAACATGTAGTCTACAATACGCTCTTTGTACTGAACGCTTAAATCTACCGTTTGAAACGGAATGCCTAATTTATCGGCTACCAGCATAGCATCGTTGCTGTCTTCTAGCCAAGGACATTCATCTGAAATGGTTACAGAATCATCGTGCCAGTTTTTCATAAACAAGCCAATAACTTCGTAGCCTTGCTCTTTTAAAATATAGGCTGCAACGCTAGAATCTACACCACCTGAAAGTCCTACTATTACTCTTTTCATATCACCTTCCTGCCTTTCGACACTGCTCAAGATAAACTTCAGCAGGAATCTTTTTAATTAACTTATTTATTCATATTTCAATTAGAGTAAATCTGAGAATCGGAATTATATTAAGAACCTTTTGTAGCACAAAAACTTCTCGATACAAAATTCCTTAAAACGGAATTTTACTCGAAGTGACGTTATGAATTTAATTTATAAACTTAATTTTAGTCTCTTACTATATTGTCTGAAAAACTTCGGCAAAATTACAAATAAAAATAGCAATCTAATATAGACTGCTATTCCTAAAAATTATGCTTTTTATAGTTTAAATCTATTAGTATTTTTTAATGACCTTGTTGTTGGTATGGTCAATTTCTTTTTTGAGCTTTCCAGATTCATAATAAAACCAAATACCAGACTTTTTATCGTCAGTGTAATTGCCTTCAGAAGTTTTATTACCATCGGAATCGTAGTTAATGGTCTTACCATTTAATTCACCATTTATATAAACGGATTGGCGAAGCAGCATTTTATTTTCTGAAAACCATTTAGATTCTCCTTCTAATTTTCCATCTTTGTAATTTGTTTCTTCGGCTACTAGTCCATTTTTATAATAGACCGTTCTAACGCCTTCCAGCTTGCCTTCATCGTTGTAATGCTCTACAATCATTTTTGCGGAAGAATCTTTATGATAAAACACCCACTGACCAATGTAACGTTTACCGTTCATTTTGCCTTCGCTTATGACTTTCCCTTTAGAGGTGAAGAACTTTACATCAGATAAACTATCTTTTAAATTAAAGACTTTGGTGGCACTTAATACACTTTTACCTTTAGAAAGTGTGTAGTATTTAAAAGTATCCACCTCTTTACCATGTACAAATTGGCCTTCGTAGCGTTTTTGATCGGTCTTGTGGTAGTTCTTTGTCCATATACCATGACGTTTGCCGTTCTCATCAAATTGATTTACTGGCTTTTGAGCCAGTGCTACTGTTAAAATTATTGTAAAAAAAAGGGTGAAATAAACTTTTTGTTTAATCATTTCATAGCTTTGTTAGACAAACAATAACAGTTTGTATAATGTTGAACAATTTTAAAAACTCAAAAAAATGAAAATTATTTCAAAAACTTTCAAATTACTGACAGTATTTCTATTGGTTTTAGGTGTAACTGGATGTAGTGACGACGATGACAACAATGGACCAGGTGTGCAAACAACTACTGTTGTTGATGTGGCATTAGCAAATGGTTTAACTTCATTGGCTGCTGCTTTAGAAGCCACAGACCTAGTAACAACGTTGCAAGGCACTGGACCTTTTACAGTGTTTGCACCAGACAACGACGCCTTTACAACACTTTTAACCAATACTGGATTAGATTTAGATAATTTGTCTACTGCTGAAGAAGCTTTAGTAAGAAACATCTTATTAAATCATGTTATCGTAGGACAAAATTTATCTTCAACAGATCTTGTTAATGCAGGTTCGGGTTACACTAATGTGGCCGCAACAGGGCCTAACGGTGAAAATTTAAGTTTGTATTTTAACACTTCTAATGGTGTTGTTATAAACGGACAATCAACCGTTAGTAACGCTGACCTAACGGCTACGAACGGAACAGTCCATGTAGTAAATACAGTAATTGATTTACCAACCATTGCAACATTTGCAACATCTAATCCAGCGCTATCTGTATTGGTTGATGCCCTTGCATACGCAGATACAGGAACACCTACAGTACCGTATATTAATACAGTTTCTGATCCTGATGCAGGACCTTTTACAGTATTTGCACCAACAAACGATGCCTTTTTAGATCCCACAAATGGTATACTAGCAGAGTTAGGTTTATCTGGTTTTGGTGAAGGTATGGGCGAGTTAAACGCTGCTACCACTGATTCGGTATTATTATACCACATCGTAGCCGCCAACGTTCAGTCAGATCAGCTTACTACTGGCACGGTGTCTACTTTAGGAGGTGATATTACTGCAGATACCAGTAATTTTACGTTAACAGACGCTAACAATCGTGTAAGTAATATTGTAACCTCATTGGTTGATATACAAGCCATGAATGGTGTCGTGCATGTGATTGATAGAGTGATTTTATTTCCATTACCATAGTTTAGAAAGTCGAGGCTGATTACCTCATTTTTATATTGATTGATTTAGTTAGTAGAAAAACCCAGACATTTATTCGTCTGGGTTTTTTACTATAAATCACCTAAACCTTGGATTAATCAACCATGCATAACAAACACAATAAAGGTATGCATTACCTTCTAAAACTATTATGTAGGTAACCTAAGACTATTTAATTGCATAAGACTATTACATAACCACAGAGTTATACAAGTGTATTAAATCTATAAAAAAGCCTTGGCGCAATAAACCAAGGCTTTTTAATCTACGATACTCTCAGGCTTTTACTTTTTTCGTCTTTGTTGTGCTTGTTTTTGCTGCTCGGCTTGCTCCATCATTTCAGCCATTTTTTTCTGAAATTTATTCTGTTTCTTCGGTTTGCTCTTACTCACTTCTATTTTAGCCAGCACCTTCTTTTCATCGATAATGTAGTTTTTAATAACCAACATAATACCGATACTAATAAGATTGGATATAAAGTAATATAAACTTAAGCCAGAGGCATAGTTATTAAAGAAAATTAACATTAGTAGTGGTGAGAAGTAAATCATGTACTTCATTATTTTACTCATATCTGGCATACCTTCTTGTGGTGGTGCTTGCATTGCTGTTTGCTGACCAGTTGTCATTTTCATGTAGAAGAAAATAGCAATGGCAGCAAGTATTGGAAACAATGCAACATGATCTCCATAAAATGGAATATTTACACCAGGTGGAAAATTATAAATTGAGTCGTAAGAACTTAGATCATCTGCCCACAGGAAGCTTTTCTGTCTTAAATCAAATGCTGTTGGAAAGAACATAAACAACGCGTAAAACACAGGAATTTGCATTAAACCAGGCAGACAGCCACTTAGCGGACTGGCTCCAGCTTTACTCTGTAATGCCATAGTTTCTTGCTGTGCCTTTAACTTGTTGTCTTTATATTTTTCTCTAATGGCATCTAACTCTGGCTTTAATATTTTCATCTTTGCCTGTGATAAAAACTGCTTATATTGCACAAAAGACAGCATAAGTTTTACCAAAACAGTCATAACAATAATAGCAATTCCATAAGGCAACATACTACTTAACCAGCCAAATAAAGGAATGAATAAGGCCTTGTTTATCCAGCCAAAGATTCCCCATCCAAAAGGAATACTTTCCTCTAAGCTTTTATCATAAGTCTTTAAAATCTTAGCATCTGTAGGACCGTAGTATAATCCTAAGTTTTTATTAATCTCACCACCATTATAGGCTAATGGTATTTTTGAGGTGTATAGTTTTGTAAATAGCGTATCTACTTCTTCATCTTCAACTAAATTTTTAGAGGTTAGCTCTGCTTTTGAAAACGGATTATCTTTAGCTACCAATATAGAGCTAAAGAAATGTTGTCTGTACGATAACCATTCTACATCTTCTATGGTTTCTTCATCGTCACCCATTTGTGATAACTTTTCAACACGGTCTTCATCGTGCATATAGGTGAGCCTTGTATAACGGTTTTCGTAGCTAATGCTTTTTGCGTGCCTAATTCCTTTTTGCTGCCAATCTAAAGTAATTGGTTGCGATGTATTAAACTCTCCACTTAAACCTTGCGATTTGATTGAAAAGTCAATCATGTAGTCTTCTGGCTTTAACTCGTATCTATACTCCAAAAACTCTGTTTCAGAAAACTTAAGCTTCATAGACACAATAGTATTTTCACCACTCTTGCTTACGCTTGGTTGAAATGGGTAATCTTTTGTATTACGTATACGATTATCTGAGGTACCAAATGTGAGATTAAAGGCGCTGTTTTGGTCTTTAACCATATATATTGGTAGTGAATCGAAGGTTACAAACTTTTTAAGTTTTACTTCAGCCAAATGGCCTCCCATTCTGCTAAACTTTAACTGAAACACATCGGTTTCTACAGTTGTAAAGTCTTCACCAGGTATTGTTAAGGCATAGGCTAAAGATCCTTCTTTGCTTTGAAGTGATGCTAATTGCGTAGAATCTAAATCTTTTGTGTTGCTATAATCTGAGGCAGTTGTTACAACAGCTTCATTTTGTTTACTTTTCTTTTTCTCCGCCTCTATTTGCTCTTGCTCGGCTTGCTTTTGCGCTTTGAGCTCTTCTTCACTTGGTGTATTTTGATACATCATAAACACCAATATTCCGAAAATAAGGATAAATCCAATGATTGAATTAATATCGAGTTTCTTTTCTTCCATAATTTAGTTTGTACGCTACAATTGAATGATTAATGGTTTGGCTATCCCAAAAAGCTATCCAAAATTAATTTTACGCCAAAGTGGCACATTATTTTTTGTTCTTGTATTTTAAGGCTGCTTTTACAAATGCCACAAACAAAGGATGCGGATTGGCAACTGTGCTTTTATATTCTGGATGATATTGTACACCAACAAACCAGCTGTGCTCTGGTATTTCAATAATTTCTACAAGACCAGTATCTGGATTTAATCCTGTTGCTTTCATCCCAGCAGCTTCAATTTGTTCTTTGTAGTCATCATTAAACTCAAAACGATGTCTGTGCCGTTCTTTTATACTGGTACTGCCATAAACACTGTGTGCTACACTGCCTTCTGCAATATTACAGTCCCATGCTCCCAAACGCATTGTTCCGCCTTTGTCTACAACATCTTTTTGAGATTCCATAAGATTAATTACCGGATGCGGAGAACTCTCATCCATTTCTAAAGAGTTGGCTTCTTTAAGATTAAGTACGTTTCTGGCATATTCTATAACTGCCATTTGCATGCCTAAACAAATTCCTAAAAATGGAATATTATTTTCCCTTACAAATCTAACAGCGTCTATTTTTCCCTCAATACCACGCTCACCAAAACCTGGTGCTACTAAAACTCCATCAAGATGACCAAGTTTAAAATCTATATTATCTTCGTTTAAAAATTCAGAATGAATGGGCTCTACATTAACTCTAACTTCGTTTTCTGCACCTGCATGAATAAAAGCCTCTAAAATAGACTTATATGAATCTTGAAGCTCAACATATTTACCAATTAACCCGATTGTGACTTGGCTCTTTGGGTTTTTATGACGCTTTAAAAATTCGTTCCATTGGTCTAAATTTGGTGTATCACTTTTAAGATCTAACTTTTGTAACACAACTTTGTCTAAACCTTCATCTAACATTAAATTTGGTACATCGTAAATGGTAGAAGCATCGATAGATTGAATTACCGCTTCTTTCTTAACATTACAAAAACGGGCTAATTTTTCCTTTAAACCTTCTTGTAATTCGTGTTCTGTTCTACACACTAAAATATCTGCGTGTACACCACTTTCCATTAAGGTCTTAACACTATGCTGTGTTGGTTTGGTTTTTAATTCTCCTGCAGCAGATAGGTAAGGGATTAATGTTAGGTGAATTACCAATGCGTTATGCTCGCCCAGATCCCATTGAAGTTGTCTTACAGCTTCTATGTAAGGTAGAGATTCTATATCACCAACAGTGCCACCAATCTCGGTAATTACGATATCATAGTCGCCTGAATTGCCTAAAATTTGGATTCTATGCTTAATTTCATCTGTAATATGAGGAATAACCTGAACTGTTTTTCCTAAAAATTCACCTCGACGCTCTTTATCTATAACACTTTGGTAAATTCTACCAGTTGTAACGTTATTAGCTTGTGATGTTGGTACATTTAAAAAACGCTCATAATGTCCTAAATCTAAATCGGTTTCTGCTCCATCATCTGTTACATAACACTCACCGTGTTCATATGGGTTTAGTGTACCTGGATCTATATTAATGTATGGATCTAATTTTTGGATGGTAGTTCTGTAACCTTGGGCTTGTAATAATTTGGCGAGAGATGCAGCGATAATGCCTTTTCCTAGTGAGGAAGACACTCCGCCTGTTACAAAAATATACTTAGGGTTTGTGGTCATGTTGCGCTGTTAAACGCAGGCAAATTTACAATAAAAATTTGCTTAAGTGCAATTATAAAGTTGCAATCTTAAAATAAGTTGTATGGTTATACACTTATACTCTAAAATGACATTAATCTACGATTACTTACATTTTTATAGTTCTGTTTTTTAATCTGAAAATAGAAGAGTGACGACAGAAAAGTGACGTTTGGTTTGCGTCATTATGCTTTATAATCGCGTTTAATGGTATAAATCAATTCTTCGAGACCATTGATTTTTATCTCGTGCATTTGAATCATCATTTTACCTAGTTTACCGTCCGGAAATCCTTTTTGCTTAAACCATGTATAATAATACTCTGGGATGTCAACCAAAAATTCACCTTTGTATTTTCCAAAAGGCATTCTATAATTTGCTAACTCTACTAATGCTTCTTTATTAGGCTCCATAACTATATCATTATTAAAAATAGATTCCTGCTTTCGCAGGAATGACAAAAGGCATTCTATAATTTGCTAACTCTACTAATGCTTCTTTATTAGCCTCCATAACTATATCATTATTAAAAATAGATTCCTGCTTTCGCAGGAATGACAAAAGGCATTCTATAATTTGCTAACTCTATTAATGCTTCTTTATTAGGCTCCATAACTATATCATTGTTAAAAATAGATTCCTGCTTTCGCAGGAATGACAAAAGGCATTCTATAATTTGCTAACTCTATTAATGCTTCTTTATTAGCCTCCATAACTATATCATTATTAAAAATAGATTCCTGCTTTCGCAGGAATGACAAAAGGCATTCTATAATTTGCTAACTCTATTACTGCTTCTTTACTTCCTTCCAAAGGTACTAGGATTTGAATGTGTCTAATTTTTTGAGCTCCTCTTTGATGTAGTTTTCCCAATAGTATTGCGCTTCAACATTTATAGAGTGGTTGGTTTGCTGGTCGTACATCTTTTGGGTTTTATCTAAGGCCTCATTTATAGCTATATGAATTTGTTTCATCTGGGTTTTTATATTCTGGTTTACAACCAAGCGCTTTAATTGCTGTTTAAATTTTCTAACATAGAGCTCGGTAATATCAAAATGTAACTGCTCATGGGCAAGAATATAATCGTCTGCTTTTTCTGAGAGATACCAAGATTTATCTGGATAAAAATGTGCTTGCACTGATGTTTTGTACCCGATAATTCGCTTTCCTGCTGTTTTTACAGAATATCCAAAGGTAATGCCAGAAGCCGTTAAAGCCACTGCATCTGAATTTGGGTTGGGACTGCCTTTAAAATCTTTCCATGTTAGTTTGCGCATGTTGCTCCATGCAATGGTTTCTTCATTAGAAGACGACCCAACAAACAATAAGAATATTGAAATTATGAGGTGTTTAATTTGCATTTATTTCCAGTTAAACGTGATATCCTTTTCGATATCTGGATGTAAACTGTAATGCACAGGACAAGTATTTGCTGTATGCTCTAATATTTTTTTAGTCTTAGAATCTGCTTTAAACGGAAAATGAAGTACAACTTCTATTTTAGAAATTCGTCTGGGATTACTCACCATAGTCTTTGTAACCTCAGCTGTGGTTCCCGACATATCCACACCCATATCTCTGGCTTTAATTCCCATAACCGTTAGCATACAACTTGCTAACCCTGTAGCAACAGTATCTGTAGGAGAAAACGCTTCTCCTCTGCCGTTATTGTCTACAGGTGCATCAGTAATATAACTATTACTAGATTTTATATGCGTGTTTTCTGTTCTGAGATTACCGAGGTAAGTTACTTTAGATGTCATAATTTAATTGGCTTCAATAATTCTTAAATCATCATACTTAACTATATATACAGCTTCGTTAACATAACCTCCAAACAGAGATTTG
The DNA here is from genome assembly GCF_001971725.1 of Winogradskyella sp. J14-2. Classification (NCBI taxonomy): domain Bacteria; kingdom Pseudomonadati; phylum Bacteroidota; class Flavobacteriia; order Flavobacteriales; family Flavobacteriaceae; genus Winogradskyella; species Winogradskyella sp. J14-2. The sequence continues at coordinate 935,519 of NZ_CP019388.1, forward strand.
TTATATCTAAACTTGTTTTCTATGTATTCTGTTTCAATTACCTCTTCTGAAGCGTCGTAGAGATTATCTTCTGTCGCAAGACGTAACAGAATATCTAATGTAATATCAAACCCTCTTGCTGCGTACTTACTTGGTGAAACACCAAATTCCTTTTTATATGCTTTTACAAAGCCATTAGATCCGTTCTCATTAAAGTTTTTGTGCACTGAAGGATAATGAAACTTAAGATTAGATAAGTGATTATTGGATATATCTTTACCATCAAACTGCTTCCCTTTATCTAATGTTGTAAGTATTATTTTAACCTTATTATCATTAATACCATTGAGCAAACTTATAACGCTAGATGCAAATGCATTACTTTTTGTTTCTAGAAAAACATAGGTTTTACCTTCTGTAAAGGTATTGTCTAGATCTGTAGGGTAAAAGTATGGCAATCCTGTTTTTTTGTGTTTTCTTGCGTACTTAACAGTAATATCTGGAATTTCCTTTTTTAAGAGTGATACATGAGCAGTACTTGCTTCGTCCGCAATAATCATAACTCTACTTTTTAGGCTGTCCTTCTTCACAAAATCTATCATTAAATTTTGTAATAACGTATCCTCTGGGATGGATTGAAAAACATTACTGTAGACTTCCTTAGGTTTATTTAATGCTGCAATTACAGGAACTCGATCTACTTTTAATGCCTTTGCTGCTCTATTAAAAGCTTCTACTTGCATTGGTCCAATTACAGCATCGTATTCTGAAAAATCGTTATCTGCCAAAATTTTGCTCACCTTAGAAGGTTGGTATTCTGTATCAAAAACTTTTAAGTCTGTAGAAATACCTAAGCGTTTTGCAGAATCTAAGGCCATTCTTACTCCAATATGAAAATCTAAGACTGTAGACAATAATTTATTGTTCTTGATCTCTTCTTTTGTTTCTTCAACAGAATCTACATCGATTCTGTGCAAACGATAAGGGAGCATTAGTGCAAGTTTTTTTACCTTGTAGTTTTTAATATTGGATGCTAGTTTAGTGGTTTCTACATCCGTTAATTCAGAGGTCATTTTGGCAGTAGCTGGTATTTTTAAAACCATACCTGCCTTTAATCCAGTTTGTTTTAGCTCTGGGTTAAGGTCTTCTAATTCTTCTTGTGTTAGTCCTGTTTTTATTTTTAATCTATAAAACCCTTCCTTTGGTAAAACCTCGTAATAATCATATTCTAAATCTATAGCTTTTTCATCTTTGTCTTTTATGTTTGGTACATTGAGCTCGTCACCGGGTTGAAGGATGGGAGGCATGTTAGGGTTTAAAGCTTCTAGTTCTTCAACAGTAATTCCAAATTTATATGCAATTCTCCACTTCCCTTCTTTAGGCTGAACTTTATACTTTTTGACCGTATTCTTTAGGCTAACTTTTGAAATAAAAGTCTTGTATCTAGGAATCCTTATTTTATCGCCTTTCTTTAAATTTTCAGCGTATAGAAAACGATTAGCCTTTTTTATATCCTCTTCAGAAACACCATACTTTTTAGACAAACCATAAAGTGTTTCTTTACGTTTTACCTTATGCGTTTTGTAGCCTATAAGTTCTTTTGATTCTTCGTCAATAGGTTCGTTTTTAATTTTTGAATTTGGTATAATTAAAATCGTATTAGGCTGAAACTTGGTTTTAGCGTCAGGGTTTAGTGCCAAAATATCAAAAGGTGTTACCAAGTACTTTTTTGCAATACTCTCTATGGTTTCGCCTTCTTTTATCTTGTGCTCGATGTAGTTTTGAGCCCCAAGGTTTAGTGCTAAACTAATTAGCATTACTGTAAGTAATTTCTTCATTGACTTCAAAATATTCAATATTTTATTTAAACCAGAGAGGTTCCTACTATTGCAGTAAGTTTATTACTCCCACTCTATTGTTGCAGGTGGTTTAGAACTGATATCGTAGACAACTCTATTAACACCTTTTACCTTGTTTATAATTTCGTTTGAGGTCTTTTGCAAAAACTCATATGGTAAATTTACCCAGTCTGCCGTCATTCCATCTGTACTCTCAACAGCTCTTAAAGCCACACATTTTTCATAAGTACGCTCATCTCCCATTACGCCTACACTATTTACTGGTAATAATATTGCACCTGCTTGCCATACCTTATCGTATAAATTCCAAGAGCGCAGGTTATTAATAAAAATAGCATCTACCTCTTGTAATATACGAACTTTCTCACGAGTTAGATCTCCAAGAATACGAATTGCCAATCCTGGACCAGGAAATGGATGACGACCTAATAAGTGCGAATCCATATTCATAGAAGCACCAACGCGTCTTACCTCATCTTTAAACAATGCCTTTAAAGGCTCAACAACTTTTAATTTCATAAAGTCTGGCAAACCACCAACATTATGATGACTTTTTATAGTCGCACTTGGCCCACCTGTTGCAGAAACACTTTCTATAACATCTGGATAAATGGTGCCTTGTGCTAACCATTTTACATCTTGTATGAGATGCGCTTCATCATCAAAAACCTCAATGAACACACGACCTATAGTTTTTCTCTTTTCTTCTGGGTCGCTTTTACCAGCTAAGGCATCCAAAAAGCGTGCCGAAGCATCTACACCTTTAACGTTTAATCCCATACCTTCGTATTGGTGCAGTACATCTTCAAATTCATTTTTACGAAGTAAACCGTTGTTTACAAATATGCAATACAGATTTTTACCTATAGCTTTATGCAATAGCATGGCAGCTACTGAAGAATCTACACCACCTGACAAACCTAATACGACTTTATCGTTACCAAGTTTTTCTTTGAGTTCGTCGACGGTTTCCTCTACAAATGCGCTAGGTGTCCAGTCTTGATTGACCTTGGCAATTTTTACTAAAAAGTTTTGAAGTAATTGATGTCCATCTGTTGAGTGGTATACTTCTGGGTGAAATTGAATAGCATATGTGTTTTCGCCTTCAATTTTGTAAGCGGCATTCTCAACATCTCCGGTACTTGCCAGTAAAACACCACCTTTTGGTAATTTTTTAATGGTATCGCTATGGCTCATCCATACTTGGCTGCCTTCGTGGATGTTTTCAAAAAAATCTTCGTTAGGTTTTATATAGCCAAGATGCGCTCTACCATACTCTCTGGTGCTAGATTCTGCGACTTCACCGCCCGAAAAATGTGCCAAATACTGCGCACCATAGCACACAGCTAACATTGGCTTTTTACCTCTAATGTTTGAAAGGTCTGGATGAAGTACATCTTCTCCTCTAACGGAATTTGGGCTTCCTGATAAAATTACGGCCTTAAAGCTATCTGAATCTGAAGGAATTTTATTGAATGGGTGAATCTCACAATAGATATTCAACTCTCTAACTCGGCGCGCAATAAGCTGCGTGTACTGCGATCCGAAATCTAAAATAAGGACTTTGTTGTGTTGCATGTGCAAAAATAACAAATGCGCTCACATTGAAGATTTGAGTTGTCAACTTTTTTTAGATATTTTTTTAACAACAATTATTCTAAAATTCTAAACTGAAAAATGTTAGATTCAGAGGTATTTCCTTCTGCATCTTTTGTTACAACTTTCCAATAATAAATGTTGTTTGGCGCTACAGCTACTGTCAGCTGATTTGCTGTTATATCACTCGTATTAAGTTCTGGTGGATTATTAGTAGAGACGTATACATTGTAACCAACAATATCATTTTCTACATCACTTCCTTCCCAATGCAATACCACCAAATTAGTACTCGGGATATTTTGCGCCATTATTGGAGCTATTAAATCTGCTGGAAAAGGCGGATAGGTAACAACACCAGGACCTGCGTTATAAAAATTCCAAATAGCACTTACTTTAGCTTCATCTTGGTGATTATACTCCACATACCACCTATACGCAACCGCTCGCTGAATAGTTATTGGCAATATAAAATCACTTGTCTCATATTGTGTTGTATTACCCGAAGATAAATTCTCTAAAGTAAGTGTATATGTTTCTGCATTACTATTTGGTTCCCATTCAAAAAACACGGTACTTTCTGTTTCCGTAATATTAGTGCCTTCATTACACAAATCATCTTGATGTGGAAAAACAAGATTAACTCCCGTAGGTAAATCTTGATCGTTTCCTCCACCGCTAGGGTTGCCATCATTGGTAGTATCGCTACAAGACACTATGAGCATAAAAGCACAAAATATATAGATCGTCTTTTTCATTTTTTAATGATTTTATAGGATGACACTCCAGATGTTGATCTAATTTTGAGTAAATACACTCCATGTCTGAGATTGTCCGTATTGAGTGTCATATCAGTACCTTTGTTTTCTATGACTTTACTTAAAACCATCTGCCCTAAACTATTGTAAACATTAATACTTATCTCATTCTCTACTATACCGTTATACATCTTTATTTCATCTTGAAAGGGATTTGGGTATATTAGATATTGATTATCATAAAAGAATCGTTTTTCATAACTGCCCTGACAATCTAAATCTGTTTCTATTTTTAAAATGTTCTCACCTTGTTGTAATTGTAATTCTAAATTTGAGTTATGGGTAGTAAATCCTTCACCATTAAAATCGACGTTGTAAACATTACCACCAGACAAATCAACCTCAATTATACCGTTCGAAGCTGGTCTACTGGCAAAAACCTCAAGTGGATTTGGCTCTGTTATCACTACATTATAACAAGACTCATAGTTTGGCCATTCTTCAATAGTAATGCACATTTGGTAAGTGGCTGCCAAAAGATTAAAAATTTCTACATCGTTGGTAAAATCGTATTCTTGGTAAAAATCTTCACCTGTTGGTTCAATAATATCTTCACTAAAAAGCGATACTGTATAATTATATAACTCTTGTGCAATAATAGTTACTTTACCATTATTACTATTAAGACAGGTTTCGCCAGTTATGGTTACCGAGAAATTATCAACTGGTAAATTGATTACTTCACAACCAAATAAATCTACAGGTGCACCAAACGTTGTACCAGGACAAAGGTCATCTTCATTTGGTACTCCATCATTATCTGCATCTTCGCAAATAATTTGATAACTCGCTGAAGCATCCTTACTCCAATTATCGTAAGTACCATCTTCATTATTAATTACTGCTACAGGATCATCCACCAAAATACACCCTAAACTAGGGTTGTTTGTAGCATTAAAAATCTGTAGGTTTTCATTGTTACCATTCTGAAGATTAAGTTGATCACCAGCCAAAGCGTTAGATTGACAAAACAAGATATTTAGGTTTGGATTCTGTGTAAGATCTAAACTACTTAACATATTGAATGCACAGTTAAAATCTTCTAAACCAAATAATATAGATACTTCTACCTCTGTAATAGAATTATTAGATATATCGAGGTTGATTAGACTCGTATTGCCACTAACATTAAGTTGTGAAAGATTATTATTTGAAACATTTAAAGTTGTGAGGTTTGGTAAGACCGAAATATCTATTTCATCTAATAAATTATCTGAAGCATCAAGGCTAGCCAATAACACATTATTACTAAAATCTACAGTTTCAATAAGATTATCTTCAATATCTAAACTCAGCAAGCCAAGAAAATCTTCAATTCCTGTAAGGTCTGAAATTTCTCTTGAGCTTATATTTAAAAATTCAATTTCTTCTATAGCTTCTGTGGTAACATAATCATCTAATGGACCAGAATCGTATCCAAAATCTATTAAAGCTTGTTCAAAATTATCGTCTGGCACATAAGTTTCACCAAAGAAACATTCTATTGCCAACTGCGTTGTAGTATCTATAGTCCAAGTTGCACCAACTGGTATTGCACCTGTATCTGTTTCTATACAAGTAAGATTAGGGTTGTTTTGCGCATTTAGATTTAATAAGATTGTATTTTGAGTGTTTCTTACATTAAGCGTTTCTAATACATTGGACTGACAACTAAGACTTGTTAGCGCTTGATTTTGCTGAAAATCTAAATCTAGTATAGCATTATCATCGCAATTAAAAACCTGAAGTGTTAGCACTTCACTTGGAAGAAAATCAGTAAAATCATTCGATGCAATATTTAAGTCTGTAAGGTTTGTATTATTGTTTAAATCTAGATTGCTAATTGTATTATTTGAGCAATTTAAATTTAATAAAGCTGTATTACTCATTACATCTAAACTTGATAGTTGGTTGTTAGAACAATCTAGAACAAACAAATTAGTATTAGAGCTTAAATCTATTTCTGAAATGGCATTAGACGAACAGTTAAAATTTTCTAAAGCTAAAAAGTCTTCTAGTCCAGTTAACTCTGCAATATTATTACCGCTTACATCTAAGGCTAAGACACCTTCAATATTTGCAGTAAGCACATAGTCGTTTAAAGGTCCTGAATCGTACCCTAAGTCTATGAGTGCCTGCTCAAAATTATCATCTGGCACATAGGTTTCGCCAAAGTTACAATCTTCGCCGTAAGATGTTGCTTCATCTTTTATCCATCCTGCAGGAACATTATTAACATCATCTACTTGTATACATTCTAGATTAGGATTATTAGATGCACTAAAGTTTATAACATCTTGATTGATTCCGTTTTGAATATTGATAAAACTAAATAAATTATTGGATACATTTATAGCAATACTTTCTGGACAAAATTCAGTTTGATTTGTCTGAAAAACACAAGCCGAAACAGCAATTGTAGTTAAATCTAAATCATTTTCGAGTTGATTGTTACTTAAATTTAATGTTTTTAGTAAGCTTAAATCTGTGCCCAAATTTACACTCGTTAACATATTGGCGCTGGCATCAACTTCTATTAGATTAGTATTGTTATTTAAGTCTAAGGTGCTTAATTGGTTTCCAGAACACTTTATAGATTTAAGTAATATATTTGAGCTTAAATCGAGATTTACAATTTCATTAAAAGCACAGTTTAAAAACTCTAATTGCGTATTAGAATTACTATTAAGTGTCGTTAAATTATTTTGCGATAATAAAGCCTCAACCAAGTTAACATTACTTGTTAGATCTACATCAGAAACCTGGTTGTTTCCTATTGATAAAAACTCTAATGAAGTGTTATTGGTAGTGTTAAGTTGTGTTAATTCATTAGATGCACAATTTAACCTTTCTAATCCTAAATAATTATCAACCCATAAATTCTGTAGGTTATTGTTAACACAACTTAGACTTATTAATGTATTGTTATTTACTGTTACTGTTTGCAAATTATTTAATGTATTACTATCACAATTAAGGCTTTCTAAAACCGTATTACTACTAATATCTAAATCTGATAAGTTGTTATTAGAACAGTTTAACTCTCTCAATACAATATTGCCAGAAACATTGAGCATTTCTAAGTTATTATCGGCACAGTCTAATAATTGTAAATTGACGTTCTGTGAAGTATCAAGATTATTTAGATTGTTGTTTGCGCAATAGAGTTCTACTAAATTTACAGTACCTGTAGTATTGAGCAACCCATTTGCATCATTAATATCATTGGTAAGTAAATAATTAGAACTACAGTTTAAACGCTCTAAATTTATCATATCGCTAACATCTAAAGCATCTAAAAAATTTCCACTACAATCTAACTCAATCAAAGATTGAAAATCTTGTATTCCCGTAAGATCTGATATACTCTCATTGCTGACATTTATAGTTTGTATATGCTCTATGTTAGCAGTTAGTACTTGCCCATCAATAACATCATCATAACCAAAATCGATTAAAGCTTGTTCAAAAAAAGCATCAGGTATCAGTGTAATTCTATTGTTAAAGCAGTCTCCATCGTAAACCGTAAAATCATCTTTTTGCCAGTTTGCAGGAATATTACCAACAACAGCATCATCTATATTTATACAGAATAAATAGGGATTTATTGTAGTATTAAACACTACTAGTGAAGCGTTATTACCATTTTCGATATTTAAAGTTCTTAGGGAATTGTTACTACAAAGAACTGAAGTTAAAGCTATATTTACTGTAAGGTCTAAAGCTTCTATCTGGTTAATAGAACAATCTAAAATTTGTAGTGCAGTATTATTACTCAAATCTAGACTGATAAGGCTATTGTTAGAACAATTTAAATCTTGTAGAGCGACAAAATCTTCAATTCCGGTTAAGTCTTCAATCGCTAAACTAGATACATCTAAAACCGTTACACCACTAATATCTGCAGTTGGTACAAAGTTGTTTAGTGTTCCATCAGAATCTATACCTTGGTCTATAAGTGCTTGCTCAAAGTTATCATCTGGCACATAAGTTCCACAATCTAAATTATAAGTAGCTATTGCATCTTTTTGCCAACCTGCTGCTGCATTTGCAAAAGCAACATTATCAACTTTTATACAGAATAAATTGGGATTATTTGTTGCATTAAAATTGGTGATTACATTGTTATTACCATTGCTCATATTTAGAGCAAATAAGTTATTGTTGTTACACAACAGACTTGTTAATGCAGTATTGAAGCTAACATTTAGATTCTCTACTTGATTCATAGAACAGTCTAAATCGGTTAACAATAAATTGCTGCTTGTATCTAAAGCAGTCAATGCATTACCAGAACAATTCAGTACCGTTAAAGCTGTATTTGTTTCTATATTGAGTTCTTCAACTGCATTCCCTGAACAATTAACTATAACCAAAGACGTATTTACACTTAAGTCTAAAGCTGATAAATTATTATTTGATATATCTATTTCTTGCAATGCTAGATTATTAGAAATATCAATAGTTTCGATTGTATTATTATTACAATCTAAAACTTCGAGTGCAGTAAAATCTTCTATACCTATTAAGCTCGTTATAGAAGCATTAGAAATATTTAAATCGATAACTGTTTCAATATTTGTAGTAAGTACCAAATTATCTAATGCATCATCATAACCAAGATTAATTAGTGCTTGCTCAAAATTATCATCTGGCACATAGGTGTAAATATCTACACAATTAGCATCTGTAAAGTAGGTCCAATCGTCTTTTACCCATCCGTTTGGTATAAAACCATTGTCTATTTGTATACAGAATAAATCAGGATTGTTTGAAGCATCGAAAATTGAAACCAAATCATTAAATCCATTAGCTACAATCAAAGATGACAATTGATTTCGGGATACGTTAATTGATGAAAAACCTTGACAGACCGTTACTGGATCTGTTTGAGGATCTGGGCAAACTACAGAGTTAATAACGCTTAAATCTAAGTTAGTTAAAGCGTTATCAGAAACATCAAGATTTCTTAATAACGTATTTGCCGAAAGATCTAGCATCGTAATTTGGTTTGATGCACAAAACAGACTTTCTAAATTTGTATTATTACTTACTACTAATTCGCCATCAATTCTATTATTAGACACATTTAACAATGATAAGTCTGTGTTAGCAGAAACATCTATACCTTGTAACTGATTACCAGACGCTGTAAGACTTTTTAGAGCAATATTATTAGTTACTACCAGGTTTTGAATTTGATTATCAGAACAGTTTAAGGATTCTAAATTTAGGTTGCTATCCACTACTAAATCCGTAAGACTGTTAGAGCCACAAATTAATGACACTAAATTTGTATTGCTTGAAACATCTAAAAAAGACAGGTCATTATTACTGCAAAGTAAATTTTCTAAATCTATAAAACCTTCAATACCAGTAAGATCTTCAATACCTAAATTACTAACATCGAGAAGCCCAACGGTATTGATGCTATTAGTAAAAACCAATCCATTATTACTAATACCATCTCCCATGCTTGTAATGTCACCTATAGCAACTTCAGTTCCATCTGCCGCATGTGTTTCTAGGTAATTCTCAAAGTTTGCATCTGGTATAGCAGTTGTCTGCGCACTCAAATCAGACCATAAAACAATTGATAAGAATGACGTTATTAAAACCAGTTTTTTCATAATGTTTTAGTTTTCAGACACGACTACGTTGAGTTTTAATTTCTTCCTTTGATATCAATCTCTTGATGAAAGTGAATTTGCTTACTTAATTCTTCTTGAATCATATTGAAAAACTTTGTTTTAAATTCCGCATCTGTTTTAAGCTTGTTTAAAGCTTCAACTAATTTTTCATTTTCGCCGTTTTTGTTAGAGCTAAGTATCATTTGCTCAGCAAGGATTAATCCTTTTTCAAAATCGTCTCTTGTAATTTCATGATATATGATATCGCTTTCTGGAGATTCAATGACTTCATATTTAGAATGGCTCTCTTTTTCAGTTTCAACTATTTGTCCTGTGTATGTTCCATTTTCAACATTATTTATTCTATCTAAAATGCTTTCTATTTGACCTTTTAAATAAGTGATTTCTTTTGCTTGCTGATCTACTGTTTGTTCTAACCTTTGAATAATAAACTGACTATCATTTCTATTAACACCAACAGCTGTATTGATTAATCGCATTCCCATAGGATCATGACTCTCCGTCCATGCAACACCCACAATATGTTTAAGTTGACTAGATGAAATGTACTCTGGCTTAATTGCCATACCAATACCGTCATTTTTACCACTAGGTATTATATAATCACCAATATTAACCTTACCAAACACTTTTACTGGCACTTGTCCCATAAAGGCTACTTTTTCGTATTCAGATTCTCGGTTGGGTTCTGGCATATTTCCAAGAACAATTGGCTTATAGGATACAACCATCATTCTATCAGCACCTAAAAGATTCTTGGTAATCTTCCCACCTTTTACACCAACTATATCACCAAAGACCATTTTTTCGTTTACATCTTCTCTTAATAAATATTCGGCATAATCACCTGCTCCAGAAGCATAGGTCACTCCTTCTAGCATGGCTTTATAATCTTGATAATAGTTTAGGTTCCCTTGCGTAATTCCAATACCAACACCAGCAACCACAATCTGAAGACCAGCAACAATAGATTGAGCTGTACTACCTATTATCCAAGATGGTATAGGTGCTGTAACACAAGCACCAAAGCCAACACAACCAGTAGATGATGTAGATGCAATACCAATTGTACCTAAAGACTTAGCAAATTCGTAAGCTGCAACACCAGTATCGAAAATAGCATCGTAAGAATCATACTCTAGCGTCTCTAGACCAAATTGATAATCGGCATTATTTACAAAGTCTTCTACGCGCTCACCTTCTATTCTTCCCCAAGACTGATCACTTAAATCATCAAAAAAGGTGATGAAATTTGTGGTGTTATCTCTTCCTCCATTAACCTTTATAGCTAATCCTTGTCGACCACCTTCAATAAGCATTACATGGTGATTTATATTAGTGTCTAACTGAAAATTATCTTGAAATATTCTATTGACCCTAACCTGAGACTGCGTATTAACATATAGTCCTCCTTGAAGCGTCGTAGAGTCCGTTACTTTTAAGGTTTCTGCAACCAAATCACCGAAAGCTGCTTCTCCGTTAACTGTAAGTGTATGTAACGTGGTGTGCCCACTTAATACATCTAAATCATCGTTAAGATTAGTTAAACCATCTACATTTAGTGTGCCTGTTAGATTTGTTGGACTTGTATTATTAACCGTAAGCGCAGCATTGAGATTTGTTATACCATCTACTGTTAAGTCACCACCTAATATTGAATTATTATCGTAAACCGTAAAAGAGCTGAATAAATTTGTTGGCCCATGAACTTCTAGTTCTCCATTTAAATACGTTCGGTCATCGACGGTTAAAGTTCCTGTTGCTGTTATGTTTCTATGATAAGCAAATGGCAAAAATGTTAAACGCTCCCTACTCATTTCTTCAAAATTACTTCCAGCTTCAAAATCGATTTCTACCTTTAAATCTTTTGGTGTACCATCCCAATTTATTTCTTTAAAGTAATCGTGCTCAGCTTCTCCAATTAAAAGATTAATTCTTCCGAAATCATCAGTCTCAGTAACTTGAACTTCTTCAAATTCTACTTGATTTCCACTATCGTAGATTGTAAATCTTATGGCTATAGTGGTATTTGGTAAATAATTACCTTCGGCATCTACACCTGGTAATTCTAAATCGTCAGGACCAATAATTACTGCTTGATAAGTAATACCATCAGTCTGTGCAACAGCTTGAAAAACAGCACAAACAAAAAATGTTAGGGTAAGTATTTTTTTCATAATTGGAGGTTTTTGGTTTTAAATCTTTATAAGTTTTGTATTGAAGTATTTTTCACCAGATGAGACGTTTAAAAAATAAGTCCCTGTTGAAATATCTTCTATTTGTAATTCAATTCGTTGTGCAGGAAGAAAGACTTTAGTGTAAATAACTCTTGATTTAATATCAAAAATTCTTATAGAGATATCACGCTGCACAAAATCGCTAAAGCTTATAAAAAGCATTTGGCTAAAAGGGTTGGGGTATACTTTAGCTCTAAGCTCTAGAGTTAAATTTTTGAGTGCTTTAAGCTTACTTATGGGTTGTTGATACCCTTGCCTTAAATAATAACCGTTATTATAATAAGTACCAATAACACTAGACTGACCAATACTTTGACTCACTTTATAAGTGCCATTTGCCGTCTGCAATGTCTGAGATGATCCACTACTCCCAACGTTAGAGCTTATAATGCGATACTCATTATTGTTCTGAGCAAATGAAATCTGAATTAAGCCTACAAGCAGTAAAAGTTGGATGTAATTTTTCATTTTTGGTGTTAGTTTATTTATGTTTAAAGCCTATTTGATTTTCAAATAAGTCAAAAATTATATCAAATACTTTATAGTTTCGGTAAATGATTTTTATGTCCACCTTTTGTCCACTATATTTCAAATTATCTAGTAACTACAGTAACATTTTGGCAGGTTAATTATAAACCCTAAACCAAATTGGTGTGCGTTTAATTTTAGTTTTTCGGCATTTTCATCACTATTAATCAACACTGATCTCCCATAACTGTACTCAACATAAATGGCCGTACTTCTTGATATAGGATATTGCATTTCTACACCTCCTCTAAAGAATAAGATGTTATTATTAAACTCATCCTCACCAACCAGATTAAAAACATCGTTGTTAATAGTTTGTGTTCCTCTAATTAAAAACTCTGAGGCTACTGATGCATTCGCTAAAAACGTTAGATCTCGTAGTTCAAAAAGTTTAACTCCTAATCCCGCTTTTAAACCCAGGTAACTGACATCCCACTCAAAGAAGTTATCTACACTGCTCTCGCTGCCAATAGCACCATAATTATTGTATGTAGCTCCAAGAGACAAAAACAAAGTGTTACCTGCATTTAGTTTTTGTCTGTAGCCCATACCATAATGTGTTTTTGATTTTGATAATAGATTGCCAAGGGGCTGCCCTTGGGAGTTTTCATAGTCAAAGGATGAAATGGTAGTACCAAAGCCAAAGTATAACTGTTGACAAAAACTTGAAATACTCATAAGTAAAACTATGGTTAGAATAATTATTTTGTTAGTCATCGGACCAGTTTTGTGAAAACAATATTAGATAAAAAACAGTCTGATTTTCAACAAAATAGGCCATGTCCACCTTTTGTCCACCATCAAAAAAAAGACTTCTTAAAATAATTAATGATATTTATTATAGGTAGACACACTATTACAATAAATTTTTAATTAACTGATTTTCAGTATTTTAAAATAGGAAAATAAATAAAACTATCTTAGATGACCTAACAGCCAAAAACTATGAATAATTTAACTCCTCTCTCTGATGTCCCTTTTTTAAAAAAAGTGACTAATAAATTCTTTAAGGTGGACAAATGTCCCTCTCTATTAATTATTATTTTTGGAATAATTACACAGTTTGGTTTCGGTCAAAATCAGAAAAAAGTCGATAGTTTATTAAAAGTTGCATCAACACAAAAGGATACAACTCAAATTATTACTTATGCCATGCTTTGGGCAGAATACCTTTATGTAGATCCTTTAGCATCAAAGCCCTATTTAGATAGCACCATAATTTTATCTAAGCGATTAGGAAATAAGAAATTTATAGCACGCACCACCAATTACCTTGGTGTGTATCATAATATGACGTCTCAATACGAAAAATCACTTCCTATATACGACGAAGTTATAAGACTATATACTGAACTTGGTGACACCACTCAAGTCTGTGCCGCAATGAATAACAAGGCAAACTCGTTTCGAAGTTTGGGTCGTTACAATGAGTGCCTAGAGACCCATATGCAAAGCTTAAAACTAAAAGAAAAGATTAATGATACAGAAGAGAGTATTGCCGCAAGTTACTGGAATATTGGAAATATACATGGAGATATTGAAAACTATGAAATTTCAAATTCCTATTATACAAAAGCCAAAGAAATCTATGAAAAATTGGGCGCAGCAGGCGATTTATTCAATATAAAATCCCTCATGGCAATCAACCTTAAAGGTATGAAAGCATACGAGAAATCTAAATCTATGTTGCTAGAGGTAGAACCTTATTATAAAGAAAAAAATTACAATAATGATCTAGCAGGACTATATGACAATTTAGGTTGGATTCTTACTCAGCAAGATAGCTTAGATCGTGCAGAAAAATACTATAACAAAGCCTTAGAAATTAGTAAACAGTATGGTGAAAAATCATTAATAGGCTTAAACTATAGACATCTTGGCGAACTTTACAACAAAAAAGGTGAGTACAGAAAAGCACTTATATACATGAAAGATGCACTTCAAAACGCAGAAGAAACCGGTACTCGCAAAAAAAAGATTGGAGACTTATTAGAAATTTCTAAAGCCTATGCTGGGTTGGGTCGCTACAAAAAGGCGTATGAATATCATGTCGATTACCACAAACTTCATGATGAAATTTTAGGTGAAGAGAACATAAAAAAAATGAATGAGCTAGAAATTCAATACCAAGCTGAAAAAAAGGAAAAAGAACTCATCATCAAGGAAAACAAAATTAAACTCATAGAAGAACAGAGACAGCGTGCCGAAACCACGCAACTATTCTTAATTATATCGCTCTTTGGAATATTATCTCTTGCATTTGCTATTGTCTACGGTCTGCGCCAAAAAATGAAACGTAACAAAATTGAGCGTGAAAAATTAGATAATCACTTAGCCTTTAAAGAAAAAGAGCTAACCACACATGCACTACATCTGGCACACAAAAATGAAGTGCTATTAGATTTAAAAGCGCAATTAAAAGAACTAAAATCTGAAAGCCCAAATTCTAGAAACTACCAAAAGGTGATTAATACTATTAACCTAGACATTAATAACGACAGTAATTGGGAACAATTTAGAACCTATTTTGAAGATGTACACACAGATTTTAACTCTAAAATAATGAATAGTTATCCAGAAGTGAGTAATAATGATTTGCGATTGATGTCTCTTTTAAAAATGAATCTATCTTCTAAAGAAATCGCCAATATCCTCAATATTTCAACTGAAGGTGTAAAAAAAGCACGTTACAGGTTACGTAAAAAACTGAATCTAACCAGTGAAGATTCGCTACAAGAATTAATATTGACATTATAACAAGCCTACATTGTAAGAATAGTAAACTCACCTTTTAAAGGCTGTAGATATTTCTTTAATTCTGGGATTAAAGCATCGCCAAACTCAAGATACAATTCAGAAAAATTAATATTACGCTCTTGTAGGCTTTGTCTTGGAAATAATTGTTCTTGTAAGTCAGTACAACGCTCTATTTGATCTTTCAACTTTCGTTTTTGTGCTTTAAGCAGACGTTTTTCAAGATGTTGCAATCCATTGATTTGCTTTACTTCTTGAGCTTTTACAGCTCCTAGAAAGGATTTATCTGTTTGTTCAGCTAATTGGTACAAGTCCTTAAATTGCTGTTCTAAATGTGTTATCTGATCTGAAAAATCAACATCAATATTAGAAATCTGTCTTACCTTCTTATTAATAAAGGAACTTCTATTCAAAAACAAATCAGCATCAGAAATATTGAGTTTCTCTAATTTTTCGGCTTGTTTTTTTGTTTTTACTAAAGCTGAATTTCTCAGTAACAACATCGGAAATGTAACGTTTTGCGCTTCAAAATTAGATTTTAACTGTAACCAGTAAATCATTTCTCCTCCTCCACCTATGTAGCACAGATTTGGCAGAATAACTTCCTGGTATAGAGGACGCATAATGACATTAGGTGAAAAACGTTCAGGATATTCATGTAAGTGATCTAAAAGTTCGTCTTTATTCCAAGTAATTTCGGTTTCTAAGACTTTAAATGTATCATCTTCAAAAATAATACGCTCACGCAAACCTTCATGGATGTAGAACAAATTAATCTCCCTAGGATTTACTTGAATTTTCAATCCTAAATCTTCTAAGATTTTATTGGTTTCTGAAACCGTTTTATAAGCTGGTTGCTCAACCAATTCCTTTTGCATTTGAGGAACAAACAAACGCTTTAATTCTCTCTCGTCTGCATCAATAATTACCAATCCATATGAACCAAACAACGCATTTGCTAAATACCGAGTGGCATCTGCTAGATTATCACAATTGAGATAAGCATTCTTAAACCAAGTTTTTAATTGCTCTGCAAATGTCCCAGAACCAAATTCCGCCGCAACAACCTCATAGACATCCTCTAAACCTTTGGTATTAAAATGACCAACAGCACCTGTTTGCTTAGAATTCCACTGAATCTTTTTCCCTTTGTAATTGAAATAATTGATTTCGTCAAAATCATGATCTTCGGAAGCCATCCAATATACAGGCACAAAATTATAATCAGGATATGCCGATTTTAATGCTTCAGTTAAATTGATGGTTGAAATAATCTTATATAAAAAATACAACGGTCCTGTAAACAAGTTTAACTGATGACCCGTTGTAATGGTAAATGTGTTTTCAGATTTTAAGCTTTCAATATTGTTTAAAGTTAATTCTGAAGCCTTAACGTTTGAATATTGATTTTTCAAAGTTTCAGAAAGCATCTTTCGATGAGATTCGGAAACAAGTTCAGAGTGGCACTTTTCTTCAATCTGAGCTTTAAAGTTTTCTATAGTTGGGAAACGGTGATACAGAGGTTTTAATTCTGGTTTTTGATCTAAATAATTACAAATAAAATCAGAAAAATATCCGGTTGCTCTAAACGGAATACAGTCAGTTGGCATAAAGATTACTATTATGGCATAAATATAAGGTACTTCTATTTTTTAACTGCTAATTTTTAGTTAATTCAATTTCACGAACTATCTTTACTAGCTTTGAAATAAAAATATCATATTTAATGCAAAAACTTCTTTTAGTCGTATTGGTCGCTTTTGGATGCTTAACCTTAACATCAGCACAAAATCTTCAATCACCTAGCACATTTTTAGGATACGACATTGGCACACAATTTAGTCGTCACCATCAAGTTGTAGATTATTTTAAGTCTGTTGCTGAGGCTGTTCCCAATAATGTAAAAATTGAACAATACGGAATTACCAATGAGCGCAGAGCCCTTGTATTAGCTTACATTTCCTCTGAAGAAAACATACAAAATCTCGAAACAATCCGTAAGAACAACTTAAAAAACACAGGACTTTTAGAAGGAGAACCAACCAATACTAATGTTGCTATTGTTTGGCTAAGCTACAACGTACATGGTAACGAAGCATCGAGTTCTGAAGCTGCAATGCTAACCCTATACAAACTACTAACAGAGCGAAAAGACTTGCTAGAAAATACTGTGGTTATAATAGATCCAGGTGTTAATCCAGATGGTCGCGATCGTTATGTAAACTGGTACAACGAAACTAAAAGCACGCCTTACGACATTGATCAACAAGCGAGCGAACACAAAGAACCTTGGCCAGGAGGACGACCAAATCATTACCTATTTGATTTGAATAGAGATTGGGCTTGGGTCACACAAATTGAAACTCAAGAACGCTTAAAAGTTTACAATAAATGGATGCCACATATCCATGTCGATTTTCATGAGCAAGGCCCAAATGAACCCTATTATTTTGCACCTGCGGCAGAACCTTTCCATGAAATTATTAGCGATTGGCAACGCGATTTTCAAACTCAAATAGGACAAAACCACGCCAAATATTTTGATGCTGAAGGTTGGTTATTCTTTACCAGAGAACGTTTCGATTTGTTTTATCCAAGTTATGGTGACACCTACCCTACATACATGGGAGCTATTGGCATGACGTATGAACAAGGTGGCCATGGTATGTCTGGCTTAGGCATTTTGAATGATGAAGGACATGTACTAACGTTAGTAGAACGTTTAACGCATCACACGGTTACAGGACTTTCAACGGTTGAAATGGCTTCAAAAAATGCAAAACAACTAAATACTGAATTTGCTAAATTCTTTGATAATAGTGATTTAAAATATAAAAGCTACGTCGTAAAAGGCAACCAAGACAAAATAAATAGTCTAAAAAACTTACTAAATAAGCACGAGATTAAATTTGAAAATGCTAATAATGGTAAAGTTTCAGGTTATGACTATACCACTGGTAAACAAGGCAATATGTCTATAGATAACAATTCCCTCGTAATCCATACCAATCAACCAAAAGGCAAAATGGTTAAAGTTTTATTTGAGCCTAGCGCAAAATTAAGCGACTCACTAACTTATGACATTACGGCTTGGTCTGTACCGTATGCTTACGGTTTAGATGCTATTGCCAGCACATCTAAAGTCAACAGTACTAAAACTTACGAAGGCAAAATGCCTACTGTACTTTCAAAGGCTTACGGCTATGTTAGTAAATGGAATTCACTAGAAGACGCACAGTTTTTGGCAGATTTACTTAAACATAATTTTAAAGTTAGATTTACAGAAAAACCATTCGCTTCTAATGGTGAAAAATTTGATAGAGGTTCACTAATAATTACACAAGGCGATAATAAACACCTTGAAGATTTTCTTGGCTTATTAAACCAGTTAAAACAAAAACATAAACAAAATCTATCTCAAATCAACTCAGGATTTTCTCAAACCACACCAGATATTGGTTCGCCAGACATTAAGTTAGTGAATAAGCAGAACGTTGCTGTATTATCTGGCGAAGGCACTTCTTCTTTGAGTTATGGTGAAATCTGGCATTTCTTTGAGCAACAATTACATTATCCTTTAACTTCTATCAATACAGACAATTTAAGCAGAACCAACCTCAGCAAATACAATGTGCTTATCATTCCGAATGGCTATTACGGAAGTGTGCTAAATGATACTAACATGCAGAAAATTAAGGATTGGGTACAAGCAGGCGGAAAAGTTATTGCCATTGATGGTGCGCTTAGAAGTTTTGCTGGTAAAGATGGTTTTAGTTTAAAGTACAAATCGTCAGACAACAATAATAGTAATGATAACCTAACACCATATGCTGAACGCGAGCGTGAATACACCAACAACCTCATTACTGGTGCTATTTTTAAAACTAAAATAGACAACACACATCCAATGGCTTTTGGTTATAGTAAAGATTATTTTACCTTAAAACTAGGCAGTTCCGCTTATGATTTACTGGGTAGTGGCTACAACGTTGGGCATTTAGCAGACACCAAAGTCTATTCTGGTTTTGCTGGTAAAGATGCACTATCAAATTTAGAAAACACTTTAGTTTTTGGTGAAGAACGAAAAGGCAGTGGTAGCTTTATCTATTTTGTAGACAACACCTTATTTAGAAGTTTTTGGGAAAACGGAAAATTATTCTTGGTGAATGCCGTTTTCTTTGTGAATAATAATGCGTACGAATTATAACAATCATCAATCAAAATACATTATGAAACCAATTAAATCTTTATGTCTAAGTCTATTTGTCTTAATAACTCTATCTGCTTGCAAACAGAACAACACCAAAGAGACTTCGCCAGAATTTAAAGTCGATTTTGAAAAATTCACTTTAGACAACGGCTTACAAGTTATACTGCATGTAGACCGATCGGATCCTGTTGCGGCAGTGGCATTAACCGCACACGTAGGTTCTGCAAGAGAAAAAGAAGGCAGAACAGGTTTTGCTCACCTTTTTGAACACTTATTATTTTTAGAATCTGAAAATTTAGGTAAAGGAGGCCTCGACCAGATGAGCGCGCGTATAGGTGGTTCTGGTGCCAATGGCTCAACAAGTAGAGATCGTACCAATTACTTTCAAACCGTACCAAAAGATGCCTTAGAAAAAATGATCTGGGCAGAAGCAGACAAATTAGGTTGGTTTATCAATACGGTTACCGAACCGGTATTAGCAAAAGAAAAAGAAGTCGTTAAAAATGAAAAACGTCAGCGCGTAGACAATCAGCCTTACGGACATAATTCTGCTGTGATTAACAGTAATTTATATCCTGAAGGCCACCCTTACAGTTGGGAAGTTATAGGCTCTCTCGAAGATTTACAAAACGCCACCTTAGAGGACGTCAAGGAATTTTTTAGACGTTGGTATGTACCAAATAACGTTACATTAACCATTGCAGGCGATATTGATGTAGAACAAACCAAGGCTTGGGTAAAAAAATATTTTGACGAAATTCCCAGAGGCGAAGACATTCCTGCATTAGAAAAGCAACCCGTAACTTTAAAATCTACCAAACGCTTATTTTACGAAGACAATTTTGCCAGAGCTCCACGACTCACTATGGCTTGGCCTGGTGTGCCTCAATACCATAAAGATTCATATGCTCTAAGTGTGCTTACTAACTATTTATCTAACGGGAAAAAAGCACCTTTAAACAAAGTACTTATCGACGACGAAAAGCTAACAGATAATGTCGTATTCTATCAAAACAATTCAGAATTGGCAGGCCAATTAATGCTCAGTGTTACAGCATTCGACCAAGCGGATTTAAACGCAGTAGCATCTGCCATAAAAGACGGTTTTAAGGATTTTGAGCTTAATGGTATTTCTGAAGACGATCTTAATCGTATTAAAGCAGGTCAAGAAACGGATTTCTACCAAGGCCTATCGAGCGTTTTAGGCAAAGGGTTTCAGTTGGCACAATACGAAATCTTTGCAGGTGACCCAGATTTCATAAATCAAGATGTAAAAAACATACTTGCTGTAACACCTAAAGATGTGATGCGTGTGTACAATACATATATTAAAAACAAGAATTTTGTAGCAACGAGTTTTGTACCAAAAGGTCAAAAGAATTTGGTATTAGACAATTCGCAATTGGCAGATATAAAGGAAGAAAACATTATTGAAGGTGCCGAAGATACATTCGATCCGAGTGTAGCAGCTACTTACGAAAAAACACCAAGTCGTTTTGATAGAAGTATTGAGCCGCCTTATGGATCCAGTCCAGAATTAAATATTCCAAAAGTTTGGAAAAAAGAATTAGACTCTGGTATTTCAGTGTATGGCATCGAAAATAGCGAAGTCCCTCTGGTACAATTTGAAATACAAATAACAGGTGGTTTATTATTAGAAAACAAAGACAAAGTAGGTGTATCTAACCTATTAGCCGACCTTATGACCAAGGGCACCAAAAACAAAACTACCGAAGAACTACAAAACGCCATTGAAAGCATTGGCGCAAGTATCTATACCTATGCCACAGAAGATAACATTACCATTGCTGGTACAACGCTTTCTAAGCACTTCGATAAAACTATGGATTTGGTTACTGAAATCTTATTAGAACCGCGTTGGGACGAGACCGAGTTTGAGCTTTTAAAGCAAAGTACCATAAGTAGCATTCAACGTAGTAAAGCCAATCCTAACAGTATTGCTTCGGATGAATTTTCAAAATTATTGTATGGAGATCATAACATTTTAGCATACAATAACAGAGGTACCGAAGCCTCAGTGCATAGCATTGATATTTTTGATTTAAAAGACTATTACAACAAAAACTTGTCACCGCAATTAACCAATGTGCATGTTGTTGGTGCCATATCAGAAACCGAGGTTGTTAACGCTTTGGACAACATCAATACGCAGTGGGAATCCAAAGCCATTGAAATTCCGGAATTACCAATGCCATTGTATCCAGAACAATCAACGGTTTACTTCTATGATGTACCTGGTGCCAAGCAATCTGTAATTCGTTTTGGCTATCCATCGTTAAAAGCGACGCACAACGACTATTACCTTGCCAATGTTATGAATTATCGCTTAGGTGGAGGTAGTTTTGCCTCACAGCTCACACAGCAATTACGCGAAGGTAAAGGGTACACCTACGGTATACGATCTGGCTTTTCTGGTTCAGAATATATTGGTGAATTTACCATAAGTAGTGGTATACGTACTAATGTCACTTATGAAGCAACCGATCTAATAAAACAAATTTTAGAAGACTACGGAAAAAATTATAACGAGGAAGACTTAGATATCACTAAAGGCTATACCATAAAAAGTACGGCCAGAGCTTTTGAAACGCTTGGTGCCAAACTCAACATGCTCAGCAATATTAGTAACTATGGCTATGCAGATGACTACGCTAAAGCACAAGAAAACATGGTAAAGGCACTGACCGTTGATGATGTTAAAATGCTGATTGAAAAATACATTAAACCAAACCAAATGGTATATTTAATCGTTGGCGATGCTGCCACACAATTGAATAAATTAGAGGCTTTAGGCTTTGGAAAGCCAGTGTTACTAAATGGCAATTAGCAACTTTGTGTAGATTGTTCGATTAGAATGATAAAATTTGTATTTCTTCAAACTCAGTAGAGCTATCGAAAACTACTTGCTATAATGCTTCTCGATACAATTCCTCATGCTTCGGAATCACTCGAAGTGATGAAACGCATAACAATCAAACTTAAATCGTCAGTTCGAGTGATTTGTGAGTGTGCGAGCAAATAGTATCGAGAACTAACGTATTGACAATAACATTTCATACCTTGTAAGACAAGAACTAACTAAAATCAAAACACTATGAAACTCGGTGCATTTTCAATCAGTCTCGCGGTTAAAGACCTTAACGCTTCAAAAGAATTTTACGAAACCTTAGGTTTTACCGTATTTGCAGGTGATCTGGACAACAATTACCTCATCATGAAAAATGAGTCTACATTGATTGGTTTGTTTCAAGGTATGTTTGAAAATAATATCCTTACGTTTAATCCTGGCTGGGATCAGGAGGCTAATACCTTAGACAACTTTGATGATGTTAGGGACATTCAAAAACATTTAAAAGCTAAAGGTATCACCTTTGCTAGTGAGATAGATGCTCCAGAATCTGGACCTGCAAGTTTTGTAATCTTAGATCCTGATGGTAATGCCATTTTGGTAGACCAGCATATCTAAGTTAGGGCTTTTTCCATAGCATAAAATGGATACTTTCGCTCTGGGAAATAAATATAACCTCTAACAACGTAATCTCGATTTTTATAAAACGTAACAACGGGTTTGTTCTGGGTATAAGCATCTAATCGAATTGACGTATAGTTGTTTTGCCTTCCGAATGCTTCTGCAAAATCCATCAGTAGTTTAGCAAAACCTTTATTTTGACTGTTAGGATGAACAACGAGTCTGTGAATTACCAATACCTTAGCATCATTAAATTGCCAATCAATCGTTTTGTATTCAGGCTCTTGAAGTTCACTAATGTTTATGGCACCAATGATTCTGTCATTATTTTTCAGGACATATAATACCTTACTTTCAATGTCATTTTTAATAATCGAGCTTTTGGGGTAATTGTTTGTCCATTGATAAATCTGGTCATTTTCTAGCCCATCTTTTGCTTTGTTATACATTTGAAATAGAACATCTAAATCTGCAAGAGTGCCTTTTTCAATAGTGAGCTGTTCTTTTTCTGAATGCCCTGTTTCAGTATCATAAATAAGAATACCTTGATGTGTGGTATCTAATTGAGAAACTCGCTCACCTTTTGCATTCCAAACTGTACTTTGACCTGCACTTATAAAATTATCGCAAGGACCAACACAATTAGCCATTATGATGGGTATGCTATAGGTTTTTGTCATTTTAGAAAAGAACTGATTGGCTTTGTCTATGCCTGTTTGAGGCTTAGCAACACTAGCGATATAAACATCTACCCGATTTTTTATAGCATTTACAAAATGTGTTTCTTGAAGTGTTTCATAGCAAATACCAAAAGCAACCTTCTTTTCTTTAATAGTAAAAATAGTTTGCTTATCGCCATTTACAAAGTAGGGCAGTTCATCTGCGTGTAATATTTGTTTAGAATAGACCGAACGTGCTTTGTTAGGTTGAAATATGAGCAAACTGATTTGAATTCCATCAGTCGCCATTGTTGGCATACCAACACCAATGACGATTTCATTTTTGTTAGATAGCTCCTGAAAGGGATTAAATAGCTTATCCTCCACTTCGGTGGCAAGTGCTTTGGCTAATTGAGGTTCGTAATTGGTTATAGATAATTCTGGAAATATTATAATATCTGCTTTTAATTTTATTGCACGCTCAATCAACATTAAATGATTTTCAATATTTTTTTGAATGTTTCCTTTTATGGATTGGGTCTGTGCGATGCAGATTTTCATCTGGTTTATTTTTTCAAACTTTCGAGTTCTTTTATTAAGTCTTTTTTTTCCTTTTCAGAATAGAATTCAGAGTCTGCCAATGATGCATTAAAGCGTTCTAAAGTCTCCGTAATATCTTGATGCAATAAAATTTGCGCATCCATAATATACAAGTAACCTTCAGAAAAATTGGGATAGGACAATAGTAATAACTCCCATGCTTCAATAGCATTTTTATAATCGTTATTGTTATAAAAAAACCACCCTTTTCCGTTTAATATGCCTAATGAAAAATCTAAGTTAGTACCATAGTGATTTTTGACATTTTGTTTTGATTGAAAATACACATCGATGCTAGAGTTTGAAGGTTGAAAAAAAGCAAATTGTTCTATGGACCAATACTCAAATATGTCGTATAGTGCCTCTGCAATGCCCAATCCTGGCACCGCGTGATGAAAAGCTCTGGGAAAATAGGTGCCTTTGATATCTATTTTTGAATTTTTGTTTTCTATTTCGGCAGTTTTAATGGCTATATAATCCTTTGGGTAATCCTTACCAATGGCGTAGCGATAGTATTTCGTATGGATTATGTTATGGGTTTTTAATGCAGATATGGAATCCATTAAAGACACATTTTTTTGGTTAAAAAAAGGATCTAGAGCTATAACTGCGGAAAGGCTATCACTATATTTTGTAAACATCGCTGTGGTAAAATGCCCATACCATGAGTGGCCAATTAACAACCTAAACGAATTTGCTTTGTATTTTGATTCTGCTAGAGCAATAACTTCCTCAAAGAGGAATTTTTCATTTAGATGTGCTTTTCCGCTTGTAGATGATTTGGGGCTTTTTGCTTCACTTATTCTTCTGGAATTGTCGGACTCAATACTGATTATAATTGCGCGAGGCATTTGTTCCGAAGCCGTTAAATAATCTATGGTGTTAATGATCTGGTTGTGGCTTCTTTTATTTTGTTGATCAAAAATTATAATTAGTGGATATTGCTTTGGGTTATTTTTTTGCCAATCGTTAGGTAGAAGCACGGATATCTTTTTTTCGTAACCCAAACGTGTAGATACAAAAGCGGTATCTATTTTTGATTTGTAAACGCTATAATTTTGACAATAAATTGTATTGGCAGTAATTAATAGGAACAAAAAAATAAAGAATGTGTTATTTATTTGTTTAAGATGGCTTTTCACTCGAGTCATTTTTACTTTTTAAATAGCTCCTTTCTGATTGAAAAAGGTAACCACATCATCATCTTTGGTTAGACTTTCCGTAAAGTTTATAATAGTTTCAGAAGTTAATTGTGGGCTTTTAATTTGAAAAGACCTGAATGTACCATCTTTTTGTGGTGCAATACAAATGGTTTTACCAAAATTGAGATGGAATAACCGCGTATTTATAATAGCGTAGGCACCGCCTTCAGCAGTTTTAAAAGCTACATAATCAATGGTGGTCGTTTTTGTTTTCACAAATCCCTGAGCCAGATAATCGGGATGATTTCGAGATATGGCTATATTTTTATTGAGGTTGTAATTTTCAGTATCTAAGGTATCGGTTAGCACCAAAAGTTGAAAAAACACGTCGTTATGCTTATCGCCTAGTCGTTTTTTATTGATGTCATTTTTTGCCACAAAAAAACTATTCATTACCACTGTTTTGTTACCAACTTTAAAATCCTCAGTTTTATTGCCTAGGCCCTTAAAGCTATTTTTGCCTAAAAGCTCATACTTAGGCACTGGAAACACACCAATCTCAAAAGGACCAAATTCTCCTATACCAATGAGTTGCTTATCGTTTTCAAGCATTTGGTTGTCCCAAGTGGTCTTATCGTTTCGGTTGTTTAAATGTTGTTCTCTTTTTTGTTGATTCCAAATTGTACGCGCCTCATCGCTTTCTAATTTAGAATTGTTTTCGACATTACTGCAACCAATACTTATACAGCAAAAAAATATGATGACTCTTTTCATCTTATAACATTTATTCATTTTCTGTTTTAAACTCTATTAAATAAGGCTTTAAAGGTCTGTTATCCGACGTTCTAAAATTGTTTGTGATGTAGATTTGATAGGTTTTATTAGGCACTAAATCAACAGGAATGTCCCAAGATTTTTTGTCTTTTGCCCATTTTCTTCCGTTTAATGTTCCATTAGGGAAGGCATCTCTTCCTAAAGGCCCTAAATCAACACTTGTTCGATAACCATCTAAAGCTTCTGAAAATTTTATGGTTATAGTTTTTAGTTTTGGATTAACATTTTGGCTCTTGTTCTCAAACTGCTCAATGCCTACGACTGTTGGTCGTTTGCTTTCAAAATTTTGTTCCAGCGCATCTAAAGTAGCAGAAAAATAGTTTGCTTTTTGAACAAACGCTTCAATTTCTGACTCGTTTTCGTAATCGAGCTCTATCATTGTTTTAATAGCTGCTTGTTTATCCTCTGCTTGATTGTAATAATTTTCACAAATCTGATAGCCTACATAATAGCCTAAATCTCGCATACCAAATTCGTTGGGTGCATCA
The DNA here is from genome assembly GCF_001971725.1 of Winogradskyella sp. J14-2. Classification (NCBI taxonomy): domain Bacteria; kingdom Pseudomonadati; phylum Bacteroidota; class Flavobacteriia; order Flavobacteriales; family Flavobacteriaceae; genus Winogradskyella; species Winogradskyella sp. J14-2. The sequence goes on from NZ_CP019388.1 coordinate 962,343, forward strand.
CCATTTAACCATTTATTAAAATTAGCGACGTAAAACATTTCGTTTTCAAAGACTTCTCTAATGCGGTTGGCATTATTTTTTCCGAATTCAATTTGTGGATTTGGTGACGTTTGGTTTAGTGCTTTTACGGTGATAAATTCGGCAACGCCTTCATACAACACTGAAGACAATAAATTATAAACCCTAGGTTTTTGTTGTGTATGCACATACTCGTGGATGTTTAAAAACACCAAATTCTTATTAGGATTGGTAGCAAAATAGGCTTTTAAATGGGATAGGTTTTCAGGCAATTCACTTGTATTAGTATTCGTATCTGCCATTGCCAATTCTGAACCAATAAGCACCAAACTATCAATCGTTGTGCCTGGTGTACGAAATGCACCAATAGAGAAATAAATTTTTGCAGGTTTTAGTTCTGGATAGATGGTTTTCAGTTTTACAATACCAATTTGCAATTGTGTACTAATATCACCGGCTTGTAATGTGTTTTCCCTAATTGAGTTCCAAAATTTCGGATATGCATTAATGGCATTTATGTATTCTTCTGCTGTATATCTTCTTGCTTCTATAATACCTTCTAAACCTGCGGTGCCTTTATCTAAATACAAACTATCTAAGTACTTATATTGTAATACAGAATCTTGGGTTGTTATGATTTGGTCGTACGCTTTCCAGAAGTTCGTGACATCGGTAGTAACAACATTATCACTTCGCACACTTTCTTTTGAGCTATTTTTGCAAGCCGAAAAAAATGCTAATAGCGCTATTATAATTATAGTTTGATTTTTCATTCTTAGATTTTTTAGGATTCACAATGCTCTTTAAACTGTTTATCGTCTTTAGGAAATATGTAAGCCGATGTTTGCTTTTTCCAACCGAGTTTTTCATAAAAGCATTCTTTGTTTGGTGCAGCCGTCAATGTAATAAAATTATAACCTTTTAATCTGTTTTTTAATGCATTAACGATTTGTGTTCCTATGCCTTTAGATTGGTATTTTGGATGCACAACGACATCAACGAGCAACGCATAGTATTGACCATCATCTACTGTTCTACCAAAGCCAACAATAACATCTTTGTCTTTTATAAAACAGGTGACCGCACTTTTTTTGAATGCTTTTTCTATGTCTCTTGGTAGTCTCATTCCCCAATTGACTTCTTGGAACATCGTTGAAATGGCTTTCCAATCGATAGTGTTTAAATCAGGGTTTATTTGTACTTCCATTACTTTAAATCAGTTTCATCGGTTAGTAAAAAACAGGCATTGTGTTGCGTCATCCCAATATTCGGATAATAGTGAACTGCTTTTGGTGCAGCTAAAAGAATAGTTGTTGCTTGTGGTGTGGCTTGTTTAGTTAATCTAATCAACTCCTTGCCTATGCCTTGTTTTTGATAGGCTGAATCCACTGCCAAATCTGACAGGTATGTACAATACACAACATCGGTTACAGACCTTGCCACACCAACGAGTTTATCTTTATCTCTTGCAGTAATGATTAGGTTGGCATTATTGACCATGGCTTCAACTCTTTTAAAATCATCTACTGGTCGTCTTTCGCCAAGGGTTGATTTGATGAGTAGTGCTTTAAACTCCAGTGCAGATAGATTGTTTTCAGTTTGATAGGTTATCATATTTTTGTTTTTTTATCACTTGTTTGTTCATTTTGATTGAAAACACCTCAGTGAAGCTGACAAATTGTATTGAGAACAAACTGATGTTTTAAATACCGCTTTTCGATATAAATTTTTCTCTTTTTAATCGAAAAATTCACTCGAAGTGACGAATTCTGTCAAAATTCTCAATAGGTTTTATTGTTCTTCTAATATCGATTCGCCTTTAGATTTATCGCCAGACGTCCATTGCCAGTTTTCATGCAATCGTATTTTACCATTCTCAAGAATTTCTGGTGTTGACTTGCATATTCCTGCATTCAACTCGCCATGAACATTAATCTGGTGGTAGCGCATGTCAATGTTGCCGTTTTCATCAACAAGACCTATTAAATGGCCTTTTTTGATTTTTCCGCCAGAATACTCCGAGGTTAAAATGTTTCCGACCTGTTTGTAAAGAAAAATGGTATCACTCGAGGTTTCTGCATTTTCAGAGTTGCTGACAGGTACAAAGACCTTATTGTTATAATTCATTTCTGCTAGTTTTTTTTCTTGTTAGTCCCTTTTCAATACGAGTTTGTTTCCATTGTAAACATATTTCACATTATCATTTTTAATAATGGTTTCATCCTTACTAGGATTTAACACTAAGCTATCTGCCTTAAAAGAGAACGTGATAACATTATCGTACTCATTGATTTTTATGATTTCCGTCAGGTACTTATCGCTAGATTGTTCTGGATTATAACCTTCAATATCGAGCGTTCCCATGTGTTTTATGGTTCCGTTTTCAAGTAGAAACGCTTCACCTCCAAAAGGATATTCAAAAGCCATTTGACAAATAATTATGGTTTTATTATTGGTATTGTTTTTATAAAAATGTGGTTGAAACAGATAAGGATCGCCTACGCCTGTGGATTCGTAAAGTATGTCATTTTTTTCATTTAAAATCAATAATCTGTCGCCCCAATTAGTATCTTTTTCATCCTTATTATCTTTATAGGCACTTAAAACTTTATAAGAATTTAAGGCATGGCCACTATTAACTTGAAAGTCTGGAATGTTTAGAGCTTCTATTTTTTTGGGTTGAAATTTAGAATAGCGTACTCCAATTACAGTACTTTCTTGTTCTTTATATTCTATATAGTTTCCGTTTTGAAATTTCAATTCCGAGGCTTGGGTATTTATAGACTCACTGTATTGACATTCTCCGTTTTCATCCTCAAAATGCTTAGTCTCCGTGATGGTGTTATTGACCAAAATATCGAGATAACCGTTTGTTTTTTCAGTTGAAACTGTCAGCGTTTTTTGTTGCTTTGCAAATTGACCTATACATTCTCCGTCCCATTCGCCACCTGAGTCTAATACCGAAAAACTTTTCATAACGTTTTTTAAGGCATTTCCTGATTTTATATATAGTGATACCTTCTCATTTTCATAAGGATTTACCCTTGAAGAACCTATATAATGCTCAGTTATACCGAAAGCAACTGTAGCTTCTGAAATTTGATATGGTGTTGCGTCTATTTTAATGGCATTTAATCTAATAGCATCAGAGGTTAAAGCCATAGGTTCTTCGCTTTTAAAGTACTTGCGATTATTATTTTCTAAATCGTTATCAGCAACTACAACATCTACATTAAGCTGTGTATAACCCTCTTCTTCATCAGTTACTCTTGGAAGGACGACAATGGTTTCCTCAGGGTTTTCGATATAAGTTCTTGAAGTGATTCGATTGGTTTTTAGTTGAATCCATTTCAAATCAAATTGCTCTAAAACAGCGTTGATTACATGATAATCTGCAATGGTTTTATGAAGGTATTCTGAATTGACCTTCTCAATCTTACCATCATTTTTAATACGGTATTCGGTTTGTTCAATTTCTTTATCATCAAACCATGTGATGTAATTTGTGGTAAGCGTATGTTTACTGATTCTGGAAACGCGTCTTGACCAACCTTCGGCAATTTCGTCATAAGACACTACTGCGTGGTCTATTAATTCACCGTCTTTGGTGTAATTGACCAATACGCTTTCCATTTCATTTTCACCTTTTTCTATGGTAATTACAACAGAAAAATAGTCCTCGTGTAATGGCAACGAATATATGCGAATTGCTCTGTAATTATGGCCTTCCTTATAAAAATTAGGATAGATGGTTTCGAGTTTAAACAGTTGTGCATCAATATCCTTGTAATCATCTGGATCTATAAAATCATCAAAATTTGTGGTTTCTATGTGCGGTAGCGTTTTGATAGAGGTTTCTTCTAAAACTTCTTTAAGGGTTAATTGCGATGCATCCGTTTTGGTTTTTGTAGCGCTTGCTTCAATATCATTAGCTTCAACAAACTCGACCACTTCTTCAACCTTTTGAGGTGTTTGATTGTGCTGTTTTTTGCACGAAAAAAAGATAATCAAGATAAGTAAATAGCTCTTTTTCATTTTTATTTAAGGGTTTCATTTTTAACTTCTCGGACCTTCATAAAAACACCAGCAAAATAGGTTGCCTTTACGGTTCTTCTGTTGTACCCAAATGCACCAACATCTTGAAATTGCAATTCTATCTGCTGATTTGGAAATTGAGGTAATTTCTTCAAGATTTTTTGGGTTTTCCATATACTTGAAGCAAAGACGATATTCAATGGCCCTTGAAACCCTATACCAAGTAACACTAATAAAGAGAGTACACCACCAAAAAATGGCTTGCGATTTAAATTATATAGAGAAATGACAAACAGCGTTGGTGCTATGCCAAGAAGACCAAAATAGACCAAACTTTTTAACGGCTGATGTCTTAACTCAATCCCGAAACCTATTTCAAGGAAAATGACCATTATAAAAATAATAAGTACTACACTTAGGAATGTTATTACTGGTATGGTTTTTAATAATTTCAAGGGCACGTTGTTACTGGACTACCGCATAATTTTTCAGAAGGCACCCAACCAGTTCCGTCTTTTGTTTTAAGTTTTATCCAATTGCAATGCATATCTAAAATGCTAAAGCCACCAGTCGTTTCTTGAGGTATGGTAACCACTTTTTTTCCTTTAGGTTTATCCAACAAATCGGTACTATATGTGAAGGCAGTATCTACTATAGATTGATGTATCCAAACTTCTACATCTGATAGCGTAAAGTTATAATAAATGCCATTTATCTCATTGACTTTAAACCAGCCATTTTTATAGCCTATAACAGTTAGCACTGAATTATCTGAGAGCTTATTATTTATTTTGAATACTATGTCTCCATTGGGCGCATCTCTTAAGTTTGAATAGATATCAGTGTCATTTATATACACTTCAAAGGGCTTAAACTCACAGTCCTGATTATCATTCTGTTGTGCTAAAAGACTATTAAACATTGCAATGCAATAGACAAAAAACAGTTTATATTTCATAGTTTTAATAGTTACTTAAATCTAAATCTTCAAAATCTTTGATTTCAGATAGTTTGATGAGTTGATTTATATTTATGATTGATTTTGTTGTTTTAAAGATTTCATCGTTACCTTCATCATCTTCATTGGTGTTTTCTCTATATGTTTTCTGTTTGGTCAAGAAATCAAGCTCAGTTATTGATTTTGTTATTGGCCCAAAAGTACGCGTGGCATTGTATTTAATTAACTTATAACTATCAACTATAAACCTAAAGGTGTAGCTCCATTGGCCATATCTGCCGTGTTCATAATTAAAAATAATATCTCCATTTTCTGTTTCTACATTTAGTTGTGGCGGATAATACACGCCACCATCTTCATTTTCGGAATAGAAGCAATCGTAATTTTTATCTACTAACCTGTAGCGATTCCCTTTTTTGAAAAGTATTATTATGCCTCTGTGATTACGATTTACCTTTTTATCAAACTGGTTAGTGACCATTTGATTGGAATCGGTCGCTTTGATGATGAGCATACAATCTTCAAATTTGTCATTATTTAAATCGGCATCTATACGTTCGTATAGCTTATAACCTTCTGGAATGAATTCTAAAACATCCCTATTTTGCAACCTGTTGGTTGCGCAACTCACCATCACTATAATGAGCAACATAGAAACAAGAATTTTACGATGGTGAATCATAGGTGTTGTTAGGAATTTATTTTAAATATTATCTATCACTTTCTCTGCAAAGTAGTGCAAGGCAAAGACTATTAAGGCTATTACGGTTATAAGATGTAGTCTTTTTATAAGTTTAAAACTGCACGTTAGGCTTTGAGGTCTAATTATTTGATAATCCATAATTATGAAAGATAAGGCAATTAAAATACCCAGAGGAACTCCTATATATAACGGTCCGAAATCAAAGAAAACTTTAAGGATATAGTCTAAACCTTCGGCAGACCTAAAATTTGGTGAAATTAAAATCCGCATATAGGTAATTCCTATGGCAATGCTTAGTACAATCCAAAGGCTATAGTTTAGTATTTGCTTCACAGTTTTAGACATTTATAAATTTACTCTAATCTATTTCATCTTCCCAATACGGTTCTATTTGCTTTTTGAAGTATTTCTCCAATGACCTTAAATCCAAATTATTAGACAACCAATAGAGTAGTAGGTATAGATCGTATTTAAACAAATTATCATCGCTAATGGTTTTTGCTTTTACAGATTCTATAAACTGAAGTATATTTTTGTCATCATCCTCATAATCGTACAAATGCACCAAATCGAAGTAATACTGTGCCAAAATTAAATCTTGAATAAAAGGGGATTGGGAATTAAGATGACTCATATAGGCGTTAAGCTCGTCTTCTGAAGCGCCCCATTTTGGAGATACAAACGAAAAGTAGTGCGCATGCAATTCTGCATTGTTTGGTGATTGCCGATCCGTTTCTTTAAATAATTGGTGTACCTTTTCTCTATTGACATCAATAGCTTTGTAGATTGTAAATAATGATGCGACACAACTTACCTTGTAGTTAGAGGTGTTTAGGTCTACTTTGAGCAGCAATTTTTCCGCTTTTTTCAAGTAACCCTTAAAGGTATTTTGGTTTTGGTTAGACACTGTATCTATGGTGTCTCTACCTCTGACTTCCCATGCCTGATGGATAAGTTGATGGCCTTTTATAATTTTTGGCAGGTCGTTATTTGGTTCTTTTACAAGCCATGCATCACTAACTGATTGCTCTCCATATTGCCCAAGACTTTTAAACCCAAAAGCTCGGTAGCTGTCATTAAAGCCTTTAAACAGCTGTTCTACGTTATGATATTCGCCCTTATTAAAATAAGCGATGAGTTGATTTAATTGTTGTTTGTTTAAATGACTGCGCATTTTAAATTTGTATCTGCCTCGCCGATTTAAAAGATTATCAATTGGGCTCCAAATACCGTATTTATCTAAAAAATACAATACGCCAAAACCTACTAAAATCCATTTAATAATTGGGTATTGATTGAAAAAGTCTAACATTACTTGTATTAATTTAATTCTTTTAATTTATAAATAAGCTATCCGTTAAAAGATATTCTCCGTTTTTAAAATAGTCTATTTTACCACAGTAATTTGCGTCAATATCATTGCAATTTTTGTAATAAAATTCAGCCAATCTATAATTGGTATACATGCCCAACTCTTCCGAAACAAAACCGCCTAAATCTTCTTCATGTTTTATAAAGTAAACCGTACCCGATTTATTGATAAAATTCAGGGAAAGCGGATTGTAATATTCATAAAAATAAATGGCATTGCGATTTGAATATGACAATTGATTTTCATTTTGAAGATCTGACATTAAGCGCTTTTTAATAATTTCAGTTATCGATGCTTTTAAAACAACATCATTGTTATCTGGATATTTTACCAAATACAAATTTGAATACACCTTAGATTGAATAAAGGTCATATTTTTAAAAAAGAAACGTCTAATTCCTAAATATGAAAGCGCAAATAACATCGCCACTATAGCAAATCTGACTCTAAATCTCGATTTAGAAATCCATTGAACACCTTTAAAACAGGCATAAATACCGAGAATAAAAACAAGAATTGCTATGCTAATCAGTACTACTTCCATGGTATAAATTTCTTAGTAAATCGATGTAATGGTGTATCATATTGCTAAACAGCATACAATTATACACAGCACCAATTTTCACTATCACTATAAAACTATGAGTTAGCCATCTTTCTACTTATAAAAATTTTAGCAAGCATCTTTTGCTATTGAGGATTTATTGTTGTAAAACCATCTACTTAAAGGATTAGAATTAATTCACTTCGCTATAAGAAATTCTAAGTAAAATTGGTTCTTCAGTTTCAATACCTTCCCAAATAGTCTCGATAGTCTCTACAAGACCGTTTTCACTGTAGGTATAAATCCATTCCGTACCAGTTGAATGACTCTTTGTCATATTGTTTGAAGAATAATTCTTTTCGAAAACAGCTAGTGTTCCAAAACCAGGAAGCGGCTCTATTTGAAAGATTTGATCTAATCCAAAATTTGGTTTTGTACCATTGTCATAGTCATACTCGTAACTTACTTCAATTGTATTCCCAGTAGGATTACCACCATCATCAAACTCTGGAAGAAGCGCAATAACTTCCTCTATGTTTTCGGTACCATTATAATTATAAGTAAACGTCGCAGTTATTCCCTCCGAAAACTTCACTACTTCTTGTATTCTGCCATTGTCATTGTAGACATAATCATTAGTCTCTACAATGCTCCCATAGTGATGCATTTCATCTTTAATAATTTGCCCTTCCTCATTGTACAACAAGTGAATTGAATGGTTAAATGATGGCATTTGAAAACTCTCAAAATCAATCTGAACAACGGTTTCGCCTTCGTATTCAAACTCGTATGTTGCTGCTAATTGGCTCTCAACTATTCTATCAAATTTTATTAGTTGGTTGTTATTGTTGTAAAAATATTCTGCCAAAAGGTTATTATTGTAATCATAGATTTTGTCTACAATAAACTGATCATTTAATTCACTAGCATTGCCATTATCATCATCGCTACACCCCATTACCAAGAAAAGGGCAATTAGTATTACAATATACTTTTTCATCTGTTGATATTTTATTGTTATTAATTGTCGGATGGAATTCACCTATAAACATTTTGATGGGTAACACCTAATTGATATAGCTCATTTCATTTCATAATTCTTAATTTGTATTACTTTAATTAAAGATGATGTAAACCAATAGCGACAGCATGGAATAGAATACTATTAAAAATAGTTCTAGTTTGTATTTCTCAATTCGTCTAATCATTTATTTCTATTGTACCACAACCTTTTTTACAACAGTGCCTCTATCAAAATTTAACCTCACAATATAAATGCCTTTAGCCCAAGTTTCAGTTGAAATATTAAAGGTGTTACCAGTAGCTATTTTAGCACCAGTGAGCGCATAGACTTCATAGTGGTTTAATTGTAAAACTTCATTGGTAACTATTTCTAATCTATTTTTTTGGGTAATTATTTTTACTGTATTGCCTAACTCAAACTCATCAATACTTAAAGCATCTTCGGTAACAGGGTTAAAGCCTGTCCATAAAGCACCAGGATCTGTAACGTAAGCTCCCAACGTGCCAGCAGGTATGTGAAGGTGAATTGTACTACGAGGCTGATTAAAAGTATCTGTGTTAAGTGAAGCACTTGTTGTTATTGTTGGTGGCACTGTACCTTGGCAATAAACATCTGTAATGGCATTTGTTCCACCCATTCCTCCAAATGCAATTAAACCTATATCTGTAACACTTGCAGGTATCGTAATTTCGTTTAAAGCACAAAAACGAAAAGCAAAGTCTCCAATTGAAGTAAGATTATTTCCTAACACAAGGTTTGTCATAGTTTGGTTTTGGGCAAAAGCACCTTCGTCAATATTAATAACACTATCTGGAATGGTTAAGGAAGCAATATCATTGATAAAAAAAGCACTTTCACCAATGTATGTAATTGAATTTGGTAATGTAACGTCAGTTAAATTGTTACTTTGAAAAGCATTGTTCCCTATTTCGGTAACAGTGTAGGTAATTAACCCATTAGGTATGGTTGCTGGGATATCTAAAACAGTTCCGCCAGCTGTATTGTAATCTACGGCTTTAACCGTACTGCTGGCAACAGAAATCACTTCGTATGTTATAAATCCATTTACATAAGTATCACCAACATTTAGGTTTTCTGTGACGGTATTAAACCCTGTCCACAGCGCACCAGGATCGGTTACATAAAGCGCAGAAGTGCCTGCCGGAATAATTAAATCAATACCACTTCGATCTCCATTAATAGTAAATGAATCATTTGGGCCACTAACTGTTGTTATTGTGGCTGGTGTTGCTGCAAGAGATGTTACGCTAGCTAATGGGTTTCCTCTAAAAGCACCAAATCCAATATTTAATACATTGCCTGGAATAGTAAGGCCAGTCAATTGATTATTTTGAAAGGCATAGTCACCAATAGTTTCTAAATTACTAGATAAAACTACTGATGTAAGATTGTTATTATCAAAAGCTTGTTGACCAATACTTACCACGGAGCTAGGCATACTAACACTAGCTATAATTGAATTAGAAAATGCAAAATTATCAATAGAGACTACGCTGTAGGTTGTGCCTCCGTTTGAAACCGATGAAGGTATATTTAAATTTATATTATTAATTGTACTTCCAACTATTACCGATACTGTTGAAGATGATGTTACATTATAGTTTATAATATTACCGTTACTATCTGTAGCTGTAAATGTTTGTGAAAATCCTAGCATGGATACACAAAACAAGATTAAAAAAAACACTTTTGTTTTAACGGTGTAACATATAGTGTTTGAGCTTTTGTAAAAAAGTGTAAAGTTTTTCATAATAAATGGGTTTAAGGTTATGGTAAATTTGTTTGTTAATAATCTGCTTTAATAAGGTCGCCATTTAAGGCATAGTAAAAGCTAAAGGTTGTACCACCGTTTTCTGGTTGAAGGTTAATCATATACTTTGCTTTAGAGATTTCTCCAGTATTAGGAAAGTTTAAACCTGCAATACTTAAGGTTGGATTGCTAAGTTGTTTTTCATCTTTTAACCTCTGTATGGACTTTTGTACGAGGCCACCAAGTTGAGACAAGCTTATGGTGTTGCCAAGTTGAAACATGTAATCAGAGGCCTTGGTACCAGCGGGAACTTCTACTGTAATATCAGAATTTTGTTGCCATATATCTTGGGTAAGATTCCATTGGCCCATTTTTAACGATTCTGGATTTTCTGTAACGGTAACACCTATAATATTGCCTATAGATTTATTATAGGTAATTGTTAAATCGGTGTAATAGGCGTCATCGCCAAATTTACTTTTCAGTTTGTTCTCAATTTCTGTAAAGCCTTCTTTGGTGGCAGGAAGGTTGCTTATAGAATCGCTACACGACACTAATAATGTTGAAGTAACGATAATGGCTAAAAACAAGCTCATCTTGTTACGTTTTGGGACATTGTAATTCATTCTACTTTAGGTTTATAGAATAAATGTATATGACAATTGTGAAGAAAGAAATACCAAAACTATTTCCAATACTTATTAATCAATAAGCGTGATAGTGTAGAAAATATTCGTGAAACTATGTATATCGCATGTCAACTAGTTATTGATATATCCCAAACATTTACTGACGGAACACTCAAACTGATGTTACAAATCAATTGAATACTCAAAAAGAGCAGTTATTTTAGTCTGAATTTCGATTTAGAAAAGCGGACACAAACTGATCTTTTTTACGGGAAGACACAGGAATTTTTTTACCGTTCTTAAGATGAATCACTCCAGATTTATCATATTTATCTATGAATTTTAGATTCACCATAAACGATTGGTGTGGCCTTATAAAATTAGCATCGTTTAAACGCGCTTCAAATACTTTTAATGTTTTTGAAATCAAATACTTTTTACCATTATTGCAATAAAACGTGGTGTATCCTTTATCAGACTCGCAATACATTAACGCATCTAAATCCACAACCTGAAAACTATCTTGAAGTGATAATATTAGTTGATTACCTTGTGTGTTCCAAACTTGTTTTGCAACATTAATCTGCTCCTTTTGTTCAATAACGGTTAACTGTTTCACTTTATTGAGCGCTACTTTTAACTCTTCTATATCAACAGGTTTTAAAAGGTAATCCACAGCACCCATTTTTAGAGCCTTTAAAGCAAACGCTTCGTAAGCCGTAATAAAAATGACTTTAAAATTAAGGTGTTGTGTTTGTTCTAAAAATTCAAATGCATCGCCATCAATTAGGTTAATATCCAAGAAAATAAGTTCTGGCTTGCAAGCATTGGCTACAATAACTGCTTCTTTTACAGATTCGCACTCACCTACTACTTTTACATCTGTATCAATGAGTTCTAAAAGATTAAGTAATCCTTTTCTTATATAGGCTTTATCTTCTACTATGATTGATTGCATTAGGCGACTTCTTTTTTGTAAGGGATTACCAATGTTACTATGGTACCTTGTTCATTATAGTGTTTTCTGTCTTCTATATGTACTGAACCATTAATATCTAAATCTTTAGACAACATTTTTAATCGCTCTGAAGTTATCGTTGTTGCTAACGACTTTTTATCTTTTCTTTTATGACCATTTGGTGTATCTATACCAATACCGTTATCTGTAATGGTACAAACCAATTTATCATCAATATTTTTAAGCTGAATATCTATTTTTCTATTGTCCTTTCGGTCTTCAAACGCATGCTCAACGGCATTTTCAATAAAAGGCTGAATAAGCATTGGCGGTATCTTGTATAACGTTTCGTCTATATTTTGATCTACTAAAATAGTATAATCATAAGATTGGCTGGCTTCGAGATTTTGGAGTTCTAAATAATTATTTACCGCTTCTAATTCTTGATTTAGAGGCACTAACTTATCTCTTGAATTTTCTAGAGTAATCCGCAATAATTTTGAAAATTTTGAAAGGTAAAAAACCGATTTTTTGTCTTCTTTATTTAATATCATGCCTTGCAAAACAGAAAGTGAATTAAAGATGAAATGTGGTGTCATTTGTGAACGCAACAATTTTTGTTCTATAACAGCATTAAGTGTTTTTGCCTTTTCATGTCTTAATTTTAAAAAGAAGATAATACCGCCTAAAATTATGGCTGTGGCTAAAAATCCGATAATCCCTAAAAATAAATTCCGTTGTGTTTTTTCTAAATCCTGTGATGTAGTTAACACCGTTTTTGTTAGTTTTAATTCATTTATACTTAAGGAATCTAATTGTTGTTTGTATTTATATTCGTATTCCAATTCGGTCATTTTCTTAATGTTTTCTTCGTTGAAAAGACTATCATTAAGCTTTTTGAAATTTTGATGTTCTTTTAGTGATTGCTCATAATTACCTAGATTTTCATAAATACTCGAAAGCATTTCTGAAACTTTGCTTTTTGCTTCAAGGAGATTCAAGTCGTCAGCTATACGCTTTCCCTTCAACGTATAGGAAAGCGCTTTTTGGTACGCTTTTTCATCGTAATAAGACTCAGCAATACCTAAATAATTAGCAGCTAATGAATATTGGTTATCGTTTTGTAAGCTTATTTCAGTAGATTTTTCAAAACTCTTACGCGCTTTTTCTGGTTGTTTGAGTAATAAATTAATTTCGCCAATACTGTACAAACAATTAGAAATTTGTCCTAGGTCTCCAATTTCTCTGCTTAATTTCAGAGATTCGTTAATATATTCTAGTGCTTTGTTATAGTCCTTCTTTTCTGTATAAATATGACCTATGTTACCTTTGTTTACTGCAATAAGGTCTTTGTTTCCAATAACTTCTGCTAGTTGGGTTGATTTTTTATGATATTCTAGGGATTTATCAAGCTTTCCAAGAGATCTATAGCTATTACCTAGACTATTTAATGTTTTTGACATGCCTATAGTGTCACTCAGCTTTTCTTTGTAAAGTAATGACTGATGGTAATAATCCATAGCTTTATAATGATTTCCTTGTTCGCTATAAATATGTCCTAAACCATTTAGGGTGTAGGGTATACCATATTCGTGATTAATGGCTTTACTTAGCTTTAGTGTCTTTTCATAGTATGAAATGGCTTCTTTATACTTACCTGTTTTAGCATAGATATTTCCTATATTTAGATATCCGGCCACCAATTGTTCTTGTGCTCCCAAGCCTTCATAAATAGCTATCGCTTTTTTTAAATTATCTAAAGCTTCGATATTTTTAGATTGCAGTAAGAAGTTAACACCAATAGAATTGTAAGAAGAGGCTATACCTTTTCTATCGTTTAAATCTTTAAATAATTCTAAGGATTTTTGAAAATAAACTAAACTTTGATGATAATGAGATGTTCTACTCGCCATAATACCTTTTAAGGATAAGATATCAGCTTTTCCTTTTCGGTAGTTTAGCTTATTTGAGAGCGCTTCTGCCTCTTTTATGTAAGTATTTGTGAGGCCTGCATCTTTCTGATAAAGAGAGAATGCCAAATCATACAAGAGTGTCACTCTAACCGTATCCTTTTTTTTATGATTTTGCAACTCTAACTTAAGACTATCAATTTTAGCATTTTGTGAAAACCCAGCCAGTGGTAAAAGTACAATAGTAATTAAAAAGTATATGCTTTTCATGAGTTCAATACATAATTAAATACGCTGTATAATCCTCATCATGAAAAGTAAACAGGTATAATTTTAGCTAAGTAACAATTAAATTAATATAAAAAATCAAAATACTAATATGTAATTCTGTAAAACACAGGGAATCTTTTTCTGTAGTCTTTAAACCCATATGCGTTGCCCTAGAGTTAATATCCGTGATTGATTATTAGGCAGTTTTTATTTGCACCACCTATTATGTCCACTCAATGTCCTTAAAGATAAATATGATGTCCACTTATTGTCCATATCGTATTTTTCTTTTCAATAAAATAGAACCGTAATTTTAAAAAGTCATAGAGTTTATGACAACCAGTTTTGTGGTGCCTTGCGCTGGATTAGGCTGCAGACTACCAGTTGCAAGTCGCTACAAAAGCTTAATTACGCACAGCATGACACTACTTCTAATATATAAGTTTGTAAAATGGTATAGAAAAAACAGACCAAAAGTGTCTATGCCCTAAGATACAACCTCACCATACAAATCAAAATCCTCAGCTTCAATGACCTTAACAGTTGTAAATTCACCTGTTTTAAGGTATGTATTGGTAGCATCAATCAATACCTCGTTATCCACATCTGGCGAATCAAATTCTGTACGACCCACAAAATAATTGCCTTCCTTTCGATCTATTACTACTTTAAATTCTTGGCCTATTTTGGCTTGGTTGAGTTCCCACGAAATTTGGGATTGAATTTCCATAATCTCGTTAGCGCGCTGCATTTTCACATCTTCGGGTACATCATCCTCTAGATTGAATGCATGTGTATTTTCCTCGTGCGAATAGGTAAAACAGCCCAAACGCTCAAAACGCATGTCTTTCACCCATTGCTTTAATGTTTGGAAATCTTCTTCGGTTTCACCAGGATAGCCAACAATTAAAGTGGTTCTTATGGTCATTTCAGGCACTTTTGCCCTAAATGCTTTCAACAGTTTTGTTGTTTTTTCTTGGGTAGTGCCACGACGCATACTTTTCAAAATTGCATCTGAAATGTGTTGCAACGGTATATCAAGGTAGTTGCAAATTTTAGGTTCGCGTTTCATAATATCTAACACATCCATCGGAAACCCTGTTGGGAAGGCATAATGCAGTCGAATCCACTCAATACCATCAACTTTTACAAGATTTTCAAGTAATTCAGCGAGATTTCGTTTTTTGTATAAATCTAGGCCATAATAGGTTAAATCTTGTGCAATAAGAATCAATTCTTTTACACCATTGGCAGCCAATTTTTCGGCTTCAACCACCAAATCTTCTATTGGTGTACTTTTGTGTTTACCACGCATTAGCGGAATAGCACAAAAACTACATGGTCTGTCGCAACCTTCGGCAATTTTTAAATACGCATAGTTTTTTGGTGTTGTGGTTAAGCGTTCGCCTATAAGTTCGTGCTTATAATCGGCACCCAAGGCTTTAAGTAAACTTGGGAGCTCTGTAGTACCAAAATACTGATCTACGTTTGGGATTTCTTTTTGTAAATCGGGTTTATAGCGCTCGCTTAAACAGCCTGTAACAAAAACCTTATCAACTTCTCCAGCTTCCTTTTTTTGCATAAACTCTAAAATGGTGTTTACGCTTTCTTCCTTTGCATTATTAATAAAACCACAGGTGTTAATCACCACAACATTACCGTCTTGCTCGTGTACCACATCTTTACCACTCGCTTTTAGCTGCCCCATTAACACTTCGCTATCGTAAACATTTTTACTACAGCCAAGCGTTACTACGTTGATTCTATTTTTCTTTAAAGTTTTAGTCCGCATGTTCTATAAATCAGTGCGCAAAGATACATAATGATTTATGATTTCTAATTGTGTTCACTTTGGCTTTTAAACCTTTTGTATATTTAACAGTCTAAACTAAAAACTTAATGATGAAAAATCATCCGCTTGCAACAGTCTTAATTGTCGCAATCCTTTGTATAACTTGTGCTTCTGCTGATGACCAACCACAATCAGACCCACCAATAAATGATACTATTTATTTTCCTCCTTTAAATTCTGACACTTGGGAAACCAAAACAATTTCAGAATTGAACTGGAATGAGAACGAACTCCAACCACTATTAGACTTTTTAGACGAAAAAAACAGTAAAAGTTTTATGATACTCCACAATGGTAAAATCGTAGTAGAAGCCTACTTTAATAACCATACAGCAACTTCTCCTTGGTATTGGGCAAGCGCAGGAAAAACATTGACTACTGCCATAACTGGTATTGCCGAGGATGAAGGTTTATTAGATACAAATGATAAAGTCTCTGATTATTTAAACATAGGATGGACAAGTGCTCCTTTAGAAAAAGAAAATCTAATTACCTGTAAGCATTTATTATCAATGTCTTCTGGTTTAGATGATAGCGAGGGTAATGACGTAGAACCTGAAAATCTACTATATATAGCAGACGCTGGCACACGTTGGGCCTATCACAATGTGTATAAAAAATTGCAGGATGTTGTAGCAGCTGCCAGCAACACAACATGGAACAGTTATTTTAACACCAAACTAAAGAACAAAATTGGTATGACAGGTGCTTGGCTAGAGAGTGCCGATTTTAACGTATACTGGAGTAACACCCGAAGCATGGCGCGTTTTGGATTATTAACTTATGCAAACGGCAAATGGGAAGACCAGCAAATTATACCAGAAGCTTATTTAAATGATGCCACAAACACGTCTCAAAATCTCAATTTATCCTATGGATATATGTGGTGGTTAAACGGTAAATCGTCTTACAGATTACCGCAAACACAAATTGTATTTGAAGGAGAACCTATACCCAGTGCACCATCTGATATGTATGCCGCATTAGGAAAAAATGACCAAAAAATTTATGTGGTCCCAAGCAAGAAACTTGTGATTATTAGAATGGGAGACGCTGCCGATGATGAAAACTTTGCACTCTCAAATTTTGATAATGAATTATGGGAAAAAATTAATGCTTTAACTAATTAATTATAGTCTTTTGGTGCTACTCGTGCTTTAGAAGCTTGCTCATATACATAAGCCCACTCTAGTAATTGTTTTTCTTGAAGTCTTTTAGCTATAAACGTTAGTCCTTTTGGTACACCTTTATCTGTATAACCCATTGGCACTGTAATAGCTGGATATTCTGCAACAGCAGCAAAAGCAGCGTGGTAATTGTTTATCGATAAGAATCCATCCAGATTGTGTTTCTGCATTGGTACATCAAAATACTGTTTACCATTTCGACTTAAAGTGTCTTTAATGCGCGCTAAGTATTCAGTATCACCATTATCTGTAACAATGCCTTTAAATAAACTTTGTCCATAAGGCATGGTTTTAATAGAATCCTTTAGATTGAATTCTATAACATCAGAAACTGATCTAATTGGAATATTTTTATTGGCATATGTATCAATGTACGCTGGCAAATCCTTTTTCATATCGAGATTAAGAAGATTTATAAAGTTCGGTAAACCTAATTGCATTTCATCTATCTCAATAATTTCGGCACCTTGTTGCTTTAAAACATCTAGAGCTTTTGCGTACAACGAATCCTCTAACAAACGTTTTGGTGCACCAAAGCGCTTACCGCTTATACTTACATTCTTTAAACCCTTAGTGTAAAAACCAGGCTCCCATAACGCATAGATGGATTTAGAATCAGATTTGTCTTCTCCGTATATTGCATCTAAAACTATGGCATTATCTGTTACCGTTCTGGTAATTGGACCTGCAGTATCTAAAGTTGAAGAAATTGGCACAATACCACTACGACTTACCAAACCAACTGTAGGTTTTAAACCTACTACAGAATTCTGACTTGCAGGCGATAATATAGAACCTGCGGTTTCACTACCAATGGTTACTGCAGCAAAATTAGCTGATACTGCTACTGCACTACCAGAGCTCGAACCGCCTGTATCTATTGTGCGTCTCCCGTAAGGATTTAACGTTTGGCCACCAATTGCAGAATATCCACTAGGACACTCGCCACAAAAGAAATACGCCCACTCGCTAAGATTTGCTTTGCCCAAAATTAAAGCACCTTTTAACCTTAATTGTTTAACAATAAACGCATCATCAGTAACATTATCTTTTAACGCCATTGCACCTGCCGTGGTTGCCATTCCTTTAGCATTAATATTATCCTTTAATAGTATTGGTATGCCATAAATTGGGTGTACATCCCAATCTTGACGATCATCTAAAATCTGTGCTTCTTTTAAGACGTTTGGATTAATAGAAATTACTGAATTAAGTGATAACTTATTTTCACGATCAAACTTACGGATACGATACAAGTAGAATGCAGTTAATTCTAAATAGGTCAGCTTTTCATTTGCAATTTGTTCTTGCAAAAACTGAATATCCTTTTCTAAAACCAAAGGCTTTAAGCGTTTATAATCAGCTTCAGTAAAGTCTTGCATCTGAGGACTGATTTCTGCCCAAATCTCTGCTTTAGTTAGATTTTTTGAATCTAATACCTTAAATTCTGCAAAATCCTTGGTAGAGATGGCATCTAACTCAGAGCGCTCTTTCGCAGTAGTTACCGTAGTTTCAGATTTTGAAATTGGCTCTCGTGCTTCTCGAGATTTATCATCTTTACACGAAAAAACAAAAAGGACAATTGATAAAAAAAGAATGTAGCGCATGGTAAGTATTTTTTATAAAAATACGAAAACCAAGAATAAAAAACCTCATTGGTTTTTACTCCAATAAGGTCTTAATATTTTAGCATATGAGATGCTGAAGCAAGTTCAGCATAACAAACTCTAATTATTATTTAAAAAACGAGTCTACAAACTCATACTTATTAAATACCTGCAAATCTTCAATACCTTCGCCTACTCCAATGTATTTTACAGGAATTTTAAATTGGTCACTAATACCAATAACAACGCCTCCTTTTGCAGTTCCGTCTAATTTAGTCACTGCTAAAGAGGTTACCTCTGTAGCTGCTGTAAACTGCTTGGCTTGCTCAAAAGCATTTTGGCCGGTTGAGCCATCTAAAACCAAAAGTACATCATGTGGTGCATCACCAACTACCTTTTGCATCACACGTTTTACTTTAGAAAGCTCGTTCATTAAGTTGACTTTATTGTGTAAACGGCCAGCTGTATCAATTATAATAATATCAGCCTCTTGATTAACACCAGATTGTAGCGCATCAAAAGCAACTGAAGCAGGATCGCTACCCATTGCTTGCTTTATCATTGGCACTTCTACTCTATCTGCCCAAACTTGTAATTGGTCTATGGCAGCTGCTCTAAATGTATCTGCCGCACCTAGTACAACTTTAAGCCCTTTCTTTTTAAATTGATATGCCAACTTACCGATAGTTGTTGTTTTACCAACACCATTAACACCTACAACCATAAGAACATATGGTGTTTTTTTACCATTATTTTGGACTGGTAATTTGGGAATTGTATAATCGGTTTCTTCGCCAGAATTGGTTTCTGATAATAAACCAGCGATTTCTTCGCGCAGAATTTTATTCAATTCTGAAGTTCCTAAGTATTTATCTCTTGCTACGCGTTCTTCAATACGCTCTATAACTTTTAGTGTTGTATTAACTCCGACATCACTAGTAACCAAAACCTCTTCAAGATTATCTAAAACGTCGTCATCTACTTTAGACTTTCCTGCTACGGCTTTATTTAATTTTGTGAAGAACGATGATTTAGACTTCTCAAGGCCTTTATCTAGGGTTTCCTTCTTTTCGGAAGAAAATATTTTTTTAAAAAAACTCATTTTAATTTATAGTTAAGTAATGTTTTTGACTACGCGCAACATGCTGGTTAAACTTTCTTAACAGTTTATGAAACAATAACCTTGCCCTTAACTTTTAACTGCTAAGTTGTCATTACCTGCCAAATATAGACATAAAAAAACTGCTTTCAAATGAAAGCAGTTCTGTATATTTATACCTGAAAGAGGTTTATTTTTTGTCTAAAAAGTCATTAACAAAT